>CAXUEB010000040.1:1992-14625 GCA_964249775.1 uncultured Spirosoma sp. | reverse complement strand
ATACCTCGAAACGTCCTCGTTAAACCAGGCCATTCGTCACGTCGAGGTCGAAGATAAAAAGCTATTAACCACCGAGTATACTACCCTAATGAACGCCCTCGCCGGCCGGCAATTTACGGGTACGCGCCGGGTTGGAAAAAATCTGTTTGTCTTAACAGACGCCCCCAACGTTGTGGTTCATATGCACTTCGGCATGACCGGTGATCTTGACTATTATCATTCGTCGCTCGACCGGCCGCGCTTCGCCCGGATTGTGTTCGAGTTTGACAACGGCTTTAATCTTGGCTTCCTCTGCCCGCGCAAATTCGAGCGGGTTGGTTTAGTCGATGATGTGGATGCGTTTCTGCAACGCAAGAAGATTGGTAAGGACGGACTCGACATTTCGTCTGCTGAGTTGAGTGAGCGCGTCCGGCGCAAGCGGGCGTTTATCAAACCTGTTCTGCTTGACCAAAGCGTCGTGGCCGGGCTGGGCAACTGGATCGTCGATGAAGTGCTGTTCCAGGCCCGCGTCCATCCCGAACAACGGGCCGATACGCTCACCGACGCGCAGATGAAGCAACTCCACGACGCCGTTCGGCTCGTGCTGGAAACGGCCATCCGCCACGAAGCGACCTACCGCGACTTTCCGAACAGTTTCCTCATTCACGTCCGCGAGTGGGACGATTCGCCCTACGACGATGTGGAAGCGCACAAGTTTTGCCCCCGTTGTAGCACCCGCATTGAGCGTTCGGTCGTTGGCGGGCGCACGACGTTTTTCTGCCCGAACGAGCAAACAATAGCACACGGATAATACGGATGCGACGGATTTACACGAATTTTTAATGATTTCATCCGTATAAATCCGTCGCATCCGCTTAATCCGTCCGGGCCGCCGGTGCGATTCTATAGGTCCTTGATATTCCCAAACCCAATCACATCCCGATACGTGGGGTTGTCGCGGAGTTCGGTGGCGCGGATGATTTTGTCCTTGCCGAATTTGTCTTTTACGTCGTAAAATGTCTGCCGGAGTTTGTCTTTCTTGGTCGTGTCGTTGCCGAACAAACTCAGCGGCACCGCTTCGGCCGGAATAAACCGGTACACGACGACGCACATACTTTTGAGATGTTCGTTCAAGACGGGTTCGCAGTTGTGCGCTGCCCGGAATTTGTCTAAGCGTTGCCGAATAATCTGATAGAGTTCGGGACCGTCCTGTTTGGGTTCGGGTAGCCGAACTTCGTAATTGTACGTCTTACCAGAGTGGTAACGGCACGAAAACGACATCTCCTGACAAAACACGCCCTGCCGCACCATGCGCCGTTCGAGCGTTAGGCACAGCGACTGAAGGAGTTCGTCCAAGCGTTCTTCCGATTGCCGTTGCCCGTGCGAAATGGTGCGCATCGCCGACATGCTTTTGTACTCATCGTTAGCATCCAGATCAACTTCTCCGCCGAAATTCAACCGGATGTGCCAGTGCCAGCCGACGAGACTTTTGCAAACCGCCCGCAGGTACTCAGGTTGAGCATAGCGCAGTTCCAACGGCGTGCGGATACCGCCGTCTTCGAGCCGGATGGCCATGCGGTCGCCAATGCCGGGTAGGTCGGTCAGCCGGAGTTTCCGCAGCACGTCGTCGATGGTTTCGGGCGTAATTACCGTCAGACCGTCGGGTTTCTGTACGTCCGACGCCAGCTTAGCCAGAAACACATTTGGTGCAATGCCAATCGAACAGCGCAGCCAATCGCCTACTTTGTCGCGAATGGCCTGCTTGATTTTCCGCGCTACCAGCGCCATGTCTTTGTAAGGGTACTGGTAATTCGTCAAATCCACGACGGCTTCGTCAATGCTTTTCGGCACTACATCGTCCGCGAACGTTCGGAGCACGTTGATAACCTTAACGTGGTACTCACGGTAGCGGGTCGGGTGCGTTTCAATGGGAACCAGTTCCGGGCAAAGTCGCATGGCCTCGTCTAAGCGCATGCCTGTCTTAACGCCCCGCACTTTGGCTTCGACCGAAGGCGAAATGACGCAGCCCTGCCGACCTGTATACACGCACACGCCGACCGGCCGGCCACGCAGCCAATAATTATCTTGCTGCTCACAAGAAGCAAAAAAGCTGTTCATGTCAATGAATAGCACCGTTGGCAGGGTATAATTGGCGAGTCGGTTGTGGTTCATCAGACTATTGGATAAAAAGCAGACACTATACGCGTATTCAATTCGGTATTTGTTGTAGTTTTGACCTAATACAAGCGCAATATATTTTACTTGTATTATACTTGTCAACTATTCCTACCATTGGAATGAAAAAATGTTCAGAAAAAATGAACGGAGCCGTGAGCATACAAGACCGTCTGAAGCAGGTTTTTGACGCGTTGGGTATCACCATCTATCAGATCGCTAAAGAGTTAGGCGAGAATCCGTCGAAATTTTACAACATTTTGAACGGCCGGGCAAAACCGTCGTACGACACAATCATGAGTTTGCTGGCCTGTTATCCACAAATCAGCGCCGATTATTTGATCCGCGGCATCATGCCCGTGTTGAATTCGCCCGAAGCCAACGCGGTCATGATGCATTCGGACGATGATACGATGGAAATACCGTTTGTGCCGGTTCGTTTCTACGCAACGTTCGTGGAAAGCTACGCCGATGGCAGCGGCACGACCGACACCGAGCCGTTCCGGGTGCGGAAGACCGTGACGAGAGGGCACAAAAACGCCGTTGTACTGGAGATTTCGGGCAACAGCATGAGTCCGCAACTGGCGCACGGGGCTAAAGTACTGGCCGTGCCGGTCAATCAAAGCGACTGGGAATACCAATCGGGCGGGGTGTACGCCGTTATGTACCGCGATTATTTTGTGGTCAAGCGCATCCGCGATAACGAACTTCTGACCCGCAAGTACCTGACGCTCCACTCCGACAACCCCAACGGCGGTAACGTAACGGTGCCTTATCAGGACATTCGCGGGCTGTGGAAGATTGTGACCATTGTCGAGGCTCCGGTGGAGTGAGGTGTATCAGGGTCAGAGGTATTATTTTTGTTGAAAATCAAACCGGCCGCATGAATTGGCGCGAGTACATTCATACAGACCCTGACATTCTATCGGGTAAACCCGTTATTAAAGGTACTCGGATATCAGTTGAACTGATACTGGGTCGATTGGCGAACGGCTGGACGGAAGCTATGCTATTTGAGAGCTATCCGCATCTACCCAAAGAAACTCTACCGGCTATTTACGCCTTCATGCTGGATACAATTCGGGACGATGTTTTTCAGATTCACCCTGCATTTCGGCAGGCATCATGAGCAGGGCAATACAGCGCTGGCTCGCCGACGAAAATTTTCCTATTCCTGCCTTTCGGTTGTTGGCTGATGCTGGCTGGGACATTCGGCGTATTGGCGTTGACCAAGGCGGCTTACCCGATACCGCTGTTATGCAACGCGCTATCGACGAAGAACGGTTGCTAATTACGTTTGATGATGACCACGGTACCTTAGTGTTCAAAGAAGGGTACCGACCGGCTGGTGTTGTCTATTTCCGACTCGATGACTACTTGCCCGATGCGCCGGGCCGGATGTTAATAAATTTGTTCGCCGAAGATTGGCCGTTTGTAGGGTACATTACTGTTGTCGAGAACGACGTAATTCGCCAACGAGCCATCCCAAGTAGATAGTTCGCTGTACGGCCAACAGAAGTTGTTGGTTCGTGAACCGTCCTTACGAAAATTACTCTATCGTTTGTTTCCTCGCTGACATTCAGTAATTTTGCGACCTGATTCGTAAAAGGGGGCTTTTTGCGAACTTACCGGCCCCTTCCCACTGTTAGAGAATTACATAAACTTTCTGTATAACAAGCTAATGGCTCGCGATTTAACGTTCACGAGAAACATCGGTATCGCTGCCCACATCGACGCGGGTAAGACGACCACGACCGAACGTATTCTTTATTACGCCGGGGTAAGCCACAAGATTGGCGAAGTGCACGACGGTGCTGCCACCATGGACTGGATGGAGCAGGAGCAGGAGCGGGGGATCACGATCACCTCGGCCGCTACCACCGTTGACTGGACTTACCGCGACAAGAAGTACCACATCAACATCATCGACACGCCGGGTCACGTTGACTTCACGGTGGAAGTGAACCGTTCGCTGCGCGTTCTCGATGGGTTGGTGTTTCTGTTCAGCGCCGTGGATGGTGTCGAACCGCAGTCGGAAACCAACTGGCGTCTGGCCAACAACTACAACGTCGCTCGGTTGGGCTTCGTGAACAAAATGGACCGTTCGGGCGCTGACTTTCTCAACGTCTGCAATCAGGTAAAGGAAATGCTGGGCAGCTACGCCGTGCCTCTTCAGTTGCCGATTGGTGAAGAAGACAATTTCAAAGGCGTGGTTGACCTCGTCAACTTCCGGGGTATTGTCTGGAACGAGACGGATAAAGGAATGACGTTCACCGAAGTGCCCATTCCGGACGATATGCTGGACGAAGCCACCGAGTGGCGCGAGAAACTGCTCGAAGCCGTCGCCGAATTCGACGACTCGCTGATGGAGAAGTACTTCGACGACCCGGCCACGATTACGGAAGACGAAATTCTGGCGGCTTTACGCAAAGCAACCATCAGCATGAAGATTGTGCCGATGCTGTGCGGTTCGTCGTTTAAAAACAAAGGGGTGCAAACCATGCTCGATTACGTGATGGCCCTGCTGCCGTCGCCGTTGGACAAGGAAAGCATCAAAGGCACCAACCCCGATACGGGTGCGGAAATTTCGCGCAAGCCCAGCGCCAGCGATCCGTTTTCGGCCTTAGCCTTCAAAATTGCCACCGACCCGTACGTGGGCCGTCTGTGCTTTATTCGATCCTATTCGGGTGTGCTGGAGTCGGGTTCCTACGTCCTGAACAACCGTTCGGGCAACAAAGAGCGGATTTCGCGGATTTTCCAAATGCATGCCAACAAGCAGAATCAGATCGAGCGTTTGGAAGCGGGAGACATCGGTGCCGTAGTTGGTTTTAAAGATATCAAAACCGGCGATACATTGTCGGACGAGAAGAACCCGATTGTACTGGAGTCGATGGTATTCCCCGACCCGGTAATTGGTTACGCCATCGAGCCGAAGAAAACGGCCGATCAGGACAACTTCTCGAAAGCAATTGGTAAGCTGATCGAAGAAGACCCAACCTTGAAGGTTGAGTCGAACGAAGAAACTGGTCAGACCATCATCCGGGGTATGGGTGAGCTGCACCTTGAAATCATCATCGACCGGATGCGTCGGGAGTTCAAGGTAGAAGTGAATCAGGGTGCTCCGCAGGTGGCGTACAAAGAAAAGCTGACCAAGAACGTCGAGCACCGCGAAGTGTATAAAAAGCAAACGGGTGGTCGCGGTAAGTTTGCCGACATTGTGTTTGAACTCGGACCGCGTAGTGAAGATGAAACAGGTACTATCCAGCCGGGCCTAGAGTTTGTGAATGGTATTGTGGGTGGTGTGATTCCCCGCGAATTCATCCCCGCCGTGCAGAAGGGCTTCGACGAGTCGTTGAAAAACGGACCGTTGGCTGGTTTCCCGCTTCAGAGCATGAAAGTCCGGTTAGTGCATGGTTCGTACCACGACGTCGACTCCGATTCACTGTCGTTTGAGATGGCCGCTCGTCTGGGCTTCCGCGAGGCTGCCCGGCAGGCTGGTCCGAAACTGCTCGAACCCATCATGGCCGTTGAAGTCTTGACGCCGGAAGAATACACCGGTCCGATTACGGGTGACCTAAACCGTCGCCGGGGTGTGATGAAGGGTATGGACACGAAAGCCGGTTCGCAGGTGATTAAGGGTGACGTTCCATTGTCGGAACTGTTTGGCTACGTAACGGACCTGCGGACAATGTCGTCGGGTCGCGCCACGGCCAACCTGACGTTCTCGCACTACGAAGTCGTACCGCAGAACATTTCGGATACGGTTGTTGCGAAAGAAAAAGGTACGGTGAGGGCGTAAGTTGCCGGATCGAAGTAGATTATGCGAGGAGGACGCTTGGGCAACTGGGCGTCCTTTTTATTGGTAGCTCTATAAATGGTAGGGGCGCTACCTTTTCTTTCACGTACTTTCTGGGTATATTTGCACCCGAATTCGCCCTCTCGACCGGAGTAAATGGTTCTTTCGGCCGGGCTTTCATCTAACGAACCACAATTCAATGAGTCAGAAAATTCGCATTAAGCTGAAGTCGTTCGACCATATGCTGGTCGACAAGTCGGCCGAGAAAATCGTCAAAGCCGTCAAATCGACGGGTGCTATTGTCAGCGGGCCGATTCCCTTGCCGACGGACAAAGAAATTTACACCGTGCTGCGGTCACCCCACGTCAACAAGAAGTCGCGGGAGCAGTTCCAACTTTGCACCTACAAGCGGTTGGTCGACATTTACAGCAGCAGCGCCAAAACGGTTGACGCCCTGATGAAGCTCGACCTGCCCAGCGGGGTTGACGTTGAGATCAAGGTTTAATTAATCCGACTGGACGGTTTCATAAGCCGCAAGCCAACAACGTTCGCGTTTGGGGCTTGCGGCTTTTGCGTTCATTGCCCACGTCGGTCGCGTCGAAACTATAGTTTATCTGAATCATACCGCTACCCTGCCTGTTTTATTTGTATATTGTCAGTAACGGTAAAAAGCCGCGAAATTCGATTCCCATGTTAAACGTTATTCAGCTACTGCCCGATTCGATTGCTAACCAGATTGCGGCCGGCGAGGTTGTGCAGCGGCCGGCGTCGGTGGTCAAGGAATTGCTGGAAAACTCGGTCGACGCTAAAGCGAAATCGATTCAGGTGATTATCCGGGAAGCGGGCCGGAATCTGATTCAGATTGTGGACGACGGCGTCGGTATGACCGAAACCGACGCTCGGATGAGTTTCGAGCGTCATGCTACGTCTAAGATTCGTTCGTCGGACGATCTGTTCCGCATTCGCACGATGGGCTTTCGGGGTGAAGCGCTCGCGTCGATTGCGGCCGTCGCGCAGATTGAAATGCGCACGCGCCGGGCGGAAGAAGAACTCGGAACACTGATTCGAATTGAAGGTTCCGACATTAAGGCGCAGGAGTCGGTTTCGTGTTTACCGGGTACGAATCTGCTCATCAAAAATTTATTCTTTAACGTACCAGCCCGGCGCAATTTTCTCAAGTCCAATTCGGTTGAGATGCGCCACATCATCGACGAGTTTCAGCACGTGGCGCTGGCCAATCCCGAAGTGGCCTTTTCGTTGTTTCATAACGATCAGGAGATTTATAACCTACCCGCTGGTAAGCTTAGCCGCCGAATCATTGACATGTTTGGCAAGAGCTACCGCGAACAACTGAATCATTGCGAAGAGCAAACGCCCTACGTAACGGTGCACGGTTACATTGGCAAGCCCGAGTCGGCCAAAAAGGCCCGCAATGAGCAGTTCTTTTTTGTTAATAACCGCTACATCAAGCACAATTACCTGCACCACGCCGTTGTCGGCGCTTACGAGGGTACGCTGCCCGAAGGTAGTCACCCATTCTATGTGCTATTTATTGACATCGACCCGTCGCACATTGACATCAATATTCACCCAACAAAAACGGAAATCAAGTTTGATGATGAACGGTCGGTCTACGCTATTATGATGGCGGCCGTTCGGAAAGCCGTGGGTGTTTACAACCTGACTCCTTCCCTCGACTTCGACTCGGACGTTAATTTTCTGACGGGCAACCGACCGGGTAATCCAGCGAAAGCATCCGACGTTAACGCGGACCCAAGCGTTGCCAAACCAGACTCCGCAACCTCGGCTCGCCCCATTACACCCACTTGGTCGACGAGCGGGTCGGTCGATAACCTCCAGAAGAATTCGGTAACCAGTGAGCGCACCACAACCCGTAACGATTCGCTCGATCGGACGGCTGGTGGTAGTTTCGACGTGCCTAAGAAGTCAGACGCGCGGGTTCCGGCCGGGTCCCGTCCGTCGGCTAACAACTGGCAGGCGCTGTTCGAGGGCGTTGCCAAAGCGGAGCCGTCCGTTCGTTCGGAAGCAACGTCCGAAGATGGGGGCGATTGGCTTGGTCCCGCGAAGTCCGCTGCCCCTACCAACGACCAACCCCCGGCCGAGGCCACACCCGTTACGCTGGGCAGCCGCGTCAACCAACTCCAGACAACGCCGTCGGGCGAGTCGGATGTGCCGGTCGTGATTGACGACGAAACCATTGTGCAGGTCCAAAACCGGTATCTATTAGCTCCCGTCAAGTCGGGCATGTTGCTTATTGACCAGCGCCGAGCTTACGAACGCATCCTGTACGATCAGTGCCATGCGGCCTTAACCAAGCGGAACGGCGCTTCGCAACAACTGCTGTTTCCTAAAACCGTTCAACTGACGCCGGTGGATTTTCAACTGGCGCTCGACCTGCGCGAGGAACTGACCAACCTGGGCTTTCAATTTGACGAACTGGGGCAGCACACATTCGGGGCGTACCGACGCTGACGGTCGGCGAAAACGAAGAAGAACTGTTCGCGAACCTGCTGGCGCAATTGCGGGCCGACACTGGGCGGTTGAAGTTAGACCGAATCGAATCGCTGGCGCGGTCGTTGGCCAAGCGGTCGTCGTCGCGCCACGTGGCCCGTTTAAGCATGACCGAGCGTAAAGCCTTGGTCGATCAATTGTTTAGTTCGGCGAATCCCAGCTATACGCCGACGGGTGAGCCGGTGCTGGTTGTCTTGACGTTGGATAAAATTGCGGGACTTTTTCGCCGGGATTTGGGTTAAAGAGGTAAATTACCCGAACAACGAATGTTTGCTCTTACCCCGGTTGTCCGCGCCTTATTAATTATCAATATTCTGGTGTTTGTCGTTACGAACCAAGCTGTGATTGAGCAGTTCGGCTTGCACTCGTTTCTGTCGGATCGGTTTAATCCCGTTCAGTTACTGACGCACATGTTCTTGCACGGCGGCTTTGGTCATATCTTCAGTAACATGCTGGGTTTAGTCGTGTTCGGACCGCGGCTGGAGCAGCTTTGGGGACCACGCCGGTTTACGTTTTTTTATTTCTTCTGCGGCATTGGCGCGGCTTTGTTGTTTTCGGGCGTTAATTATTACGAGATGCGCGATTTGTACGACGCCGTTCGGGCGTACCGGGCTGATCCCACGCCGGATGGATTTATCGGTTTCTTTACGCAACACGCTGGTTCGCTCTACGATCAGGTGGCGGGTTTTATTGATCAGTACGAAGCCCAGCCAGCTAACGAACGCTACGTCAATGGCAGCTTACGAATTGTTAACCGGTACTATGTCGATCAGGTCGATCAACCCATGGTGGGAGCCTCCGGCGCGATTTTTGGGGTGATCATGGGCTTCGGCTTGCTGTTTCCAAACACTGAGTTATTTTTGTTGTTTCCACCTATACCGATTAAAGCAAAATACCTCGTGTTTTTTTACGGGGCTTATGAGTTATATTCGGGTATTTACCAGTCGCAGGCTGACAACGTTGCTCACTTTGCTCACATCGGCGGTATGCTGTTTGCATTCATATTGATTAAGATCTGGAATTCACAACGGAAAACATTTTATTAGGGATGAGCGGGTTGTTTGATGATTTTCGGAGCGAATTCAATAAGCCCAACAACACGTTGGTGCAGTTGATTTTGGTGAACACGGTCGTTTACTTGGCCATCGTTACGCTCTACGTCGGGACGCACATATCGAACCATAAAGAGGTGTACGGTTTGGTGATGGAGAACCTATCCATCCCCGCGTCGTTGAGTGAGTTTGCCTATAAACCTTGGACGTTGCTCACGCACATCTTTACGCACGAGGATATTCTGCACATTCTGTTTAACATGCTGTTCCTGTACTGGTTCGGTCGGTTAATTGACGAATATCTGGGTAGTCGACGCTTGGTTGGGCTGTACATCATGGGAGGCATTGCCGGCGGGCTGTTCTACTTGTTGATGTATAACATCGTACCGTATTTCCAGGGGCAGGTGGCCGCGTCGCAGATGCTCGGCGCGTCGGCAGCCGCGCTCTCGGTGGCCGTTGGTGCGGCAACGCTGTTGCCTAATTACACCTTTCACCTCTTGTTTTTTGGGCCGGTTCGCATCAAGTATATCGTTTTCTTTTTCGTCGTTCTGTCGTTTGCGCAGTCCGTCGGGCCGAACGCCGGTGGTAACATTGCCCACTTAGGGGGAGCGTTCATGGGCTTTTTCTACGTAAAATTGCTGCAAAGCGGAACGGACTTGGGACGACCGATTTATTGGGTGATGGAAGGCTGGAGCAATCTGCTGAAGCCGAAGCCGGCCGTTAAAGTATCGTACCGGCAACGCAGCAACGCGGGTACGCAGGCAACCTCGTACGCAGCAACGGGTAGCCCGACTTCGTCCATATCGACGCCTGACCAGGATGAAGTGGATATGATTTTAGATAAAATTTCGCGCTCCGGCTACGAGAGCCTGACCCGCGAAGAAAAGCAGAAACTGTTTCGGGCCAGTCAGCGAAACTGACGAGCTAGCAAGCGGCATCTTCTTAAAATCTAAGCCCTCAGCGCCTGCGTATATCCGTAGCCGGTTGAGGGCTTCGTTTTTTCATAATTGGCGAAAAATGTAGTAGCTTCGCTGCCCCAACGCAACGGGTACACCGCCGTAAGAAACATTGTATTTTGTCTGGTTGTTGTGACACAGACGCTTTTCTGCTACCATCATGCTGATTACCCCCGGCAGTCTTCTGGCCACCGTCAACTCGCCCGACGATCTTCGTAAATTCGATAAATCCCAATTACCCCAGCTTGCCGACGAATTGCGTCAGTTTATCATTGACGATGTATCCGTCTACGGGGGGCACTTCGGAGCCAGCTTGGGCGTGGTTGAACTGACGGTGGCGTTGCACTACGTTTTTAATACGCCCGACGATCAGTTGGTGTGGGACGTGGGGCATCAGGCTTACGGGCACAAAATCTTGACCGGTCGGCGCGACCGATTTCATACGAACCGATTCTACGGGGGTATTTCGGGCTTTCCCAAGCGGAAGGAAAGTCCATACGACGCGTTTGGGGTTGGCCACTCATCCACGTCCATTTCGGCCGCTTTGGGCATGGCTGTAGCTTCGCAGTTGCAGGGCAACGTAAACCGCAATCACATCGCCGTTATTGGCGACGGGGCAATGACGGCCGGTGAAGCGTTTGAGGGTATGAACCACGCCGGCGCAACGGATAGTAACCTGCTCATCGTGCTTAACGATAACTGCATGAGCATCGATCCTAACGTGGGTGCCCTGCGCGAGTATCTGACCGATATCACCACCTCGCAGACCTACAACCGGGTCAAAGACGAAGTTTGGAATTTGCTGGGCAAGATGAATAAGCTCGGCAAAACGGCGCAGGAGCTGGTGTCGCAGGTTCAGTCGGGCGTTAAGAGTTCGCTGTTGGAGCAAAGCAACCTGTTTGAGTCGCTGCACCTGCGTTATTTTGGCCCCATCGACGGGCACGACATTGACCATTTGGTTAGCGTCTTGGACGATCTGAAAAATATACCCGGTCCTAAGCTGTTGCACGTGTTGACGGTGAAAGGCAAGGGCTACGGACCCGCCGAAAAAGACCAGACCAAATGGCACGCCCCCGGCCTGTTTGACAAGGTAACGGGTGTCATCACGAAAAAGGTGTACGACACGCCCCAGCCGCCCAAGTATCAGGACGTGTTTGGGCATACGTTGGTTGAACTGGCCGAGCAGAATCCGCGCATCGTGGGCGTGACCCCCGCCATGCCGTCGGGTTCGTCGATGAATATTATGATGAAAGCCATGCCCAAGCGGGCGTTCGACGTGGGCATTGCCGAGCAGCACGCCGTTACGTTCTCGGCGGGGATGGCCACGCAGGGTGAAGTGGTGTTTTGCAACATCTACTCGACGTTCATGCAGCGGGCCTATGACCAAGTCATTCACGACGTTTGCATTCAGGAGTTGCCGGTTATTTTTTGCCTCGACCGCGCGGGCTTCGCCGGAGCGGACGGGCCGACGCACCACGGAGCCTATGACCTGGCCTACATGCGGTGCGTGCCGAACATGATTGTGGCGGCTCCTATGGACGAAGAGGAACTGCGCAACATGATGTTTACGGCGCAGTCGGCCGAGGTGCAGCAGGGGAAGCGGGCCTTCACGATT
The DNA here is from genome assembly GCA_964249775.1 of uncultured Spirosoma sp. Classification (GTDB taxonomy): domain Bacteria; phylum Bacteroidota; class Bacteroidia; order Cytophagales; family Spirosomataceae; genus Spirosoma. The sequence goes on along the minus strand of CAXUEB010000040.1, from coordinate 2,520 downwards.
CGCTACCCGCGCGGTGAGGGCGTCATGCCAAACTGGCGTACGCCACTCGAACAACAAGTAGTTGGGAAGGGCCGAATGATTCGCGACGGCGATGGCGTGGCTATTTTGACCATCGGCCACATCGGTAATTACGCCGTTGAGGCTACGCAGATGCTGGCCGGGGAAGGTATCCGACCCGCGCACTTCGACCTGCGCTACGTCAAGCCGCTGGACGAAGCATTACTCCACCAGATTTTTAGCCGTTTCGACCGGATACTAACCGTGGAAGACGGCTGCGTGATGGGTGGCTTTGGTAGTGCGGTGTTAGAATTCATGGCCAATCACGGCTACATGGCCCGCGTCAAGCGACTCGGCATCCCCGACGCGGTCATCGAACACGGCGAACAAATTGAACTTCACCACGAGTGCGGCTTTGATCCGGCGGGCATTGCCGACGCCGTCCGCGAGTTACTGTTTACGGGCCGCGCGGTCACGGTTTAAAACATAGAACAGGGCTTGGACGGATGGTACGGATACACACGGATTGAT
>CAXUEB010000040.1:576-1982 GCA_964249775.1 uncultured Spirosoma sp. | reverse complement strand
GGGGCGGTAGGTACGTCAAACCCCCGTTTTTTTAAACAAATTTAAAGCGTTGTAAATCCGTACCATCCGTCCAAGCCGTGTTTTACTGGCATCCATGAAAGTTTTTAAATTTGGCGGAGCCTCGGTCAAAGACGCGGCTGGTGTACGAAATTTAGCCCGAATCGTCCAGGCGCAGAACGCGGTGATTGTGGTGTCGGCGATGGGCAAAACGACCAACGCGCTCGAAGCCATCGTCAGGAGTTACGTAGATCGACAGACCGATGAGGTGCGCAGCCGGACAGCCGCGTTACGGACCTACCACGAAACGATTATGGACGAACTGGCGGGCGACTTTGCGGCCGTTCGTCAAACGTTTGACCTGCTCGACGCTTACTTGACGCAGCCGCCAACCGGCACTTACGACGAAATTTACGACCAAATCGTTTCCTTGGGCGAAGTGCTTTCCACCCAAATCGTCGCGGCTCACGTAGCACATTCGGGCGTACCCACGCACTGGCTCGATGCGCGTCAGGTTATCCGCACGGACGCCACCTTTCGCGAAGGCCGCGTCGATTGGACAGAAACGAGCCGACGCATTGCCAACGCGTTTACGGGTGATACAACAATCGTCACGCAAGGATTTATTGGTCAGACGGGCGATGGGCGCACGACGACGCTCGGCCGCGAAGGCTCTGATTACACGGCCGCCATCTTCGCCCATTGCCTGAAGGCCGAAAGCGTTACAATCTGGAAAGACGTGCCGGGCGTCCTGAACGCCGATCCGAAGTACTTCGATGAGACGGTGCTGTTAGAAACCCTAACCTACCAGGATGCTATTGAATTAGCGTATTACGGCGCAACGGTCATTCACCCGAAAACAATCAAACCGTTACAGAACCGGGGTATTCCGCTTTACGTCCGTTCGTTTGTGCGGCCCGATGCGCCCGGAACGGTGATCGGTAATTATGAGCAAGGCTTGACGATTCCATCGTTTATCTTTAAAATCTCCCAAGTCTTAATCTCGCTACACCCGACGGACTTTTCATTTATTGCCGAAGATAATCTAAGCCGAATTTTTGGGCGGTTCGCGCAGGCGGGCGTCAAGATCAATCTGATGCAGAACACCGCCATCAGCTTTTCTGTCGTGGTCGACAACAACCCCGACCGGGTGCCTGCCTTGTTAGAGCAGTTGAGACAGGATTTTCGTGTCAATTACAACGACGAACTGGAGCTAATTACGATTCGCTATTACGACCAAAACACCATTGATCGGGTGCTGGTCGAGAAGAAGTTGTTATTAGAACAGAAGAGCCGCTACACCGTGCAGTTGGTCGTGCGGAATTTGGGGTAGCGTAGCTCTGGCAATCCTGCCGGAGCAGCAGGCGACAGCAATTGTAGCAAACCGGCTGACGCACATTGCTCCGGCA
>CAXUEB010000040.1:283-566 GCA_964249775.1 uncultured Spirosoma sp. | reverse complement strand
CAAGGCAATCGCATCGTGGTTATTCAGCGTTTGCACGTACCGCTTGAAGGGAATTCCCCGGTAATAAGCGCCCACCGTTAGTGGTGAATACGTCAGGTACGCGCCCAAATCCAATTGGTCGTACTTACCCTGAAACTTATAATGAATAACCGGCGAGAAGCTGATCTCCCGATCTTGCTCATAGCCTAAACCCGTGAACCCGGCCAGCGGAATGCGCAGGCCCGCGTGTAAGCTACCCTTCACGGGCAGGCGGTCGCTACTGTTGTAAAAGCCTTGATTGGGG
>CAXUEB010000040.1:0-273 GCA_964249775.1 uncultured Spirosoma sp. | reverse complement strand
CTCTGGCAATCCTGCCGGAGCAGCAGGCGACAGCATTTGTAGCAAAACGGCTGACGCACATTGCTCCGGCAGGATTGCCAGAGCTACATCAAAACTTCGGACACGGCAGCTTCTTGTCGCGCCGACGAACGCCAGCCCGGCGGCCTTCGGGTTTCTCGAAGATGTACGACAATGACAATTCGTGCGAACCGCCACTGTTGCCGAGCGTCGAAACGGTCACGTCGTAGCTGTAGCCGATCGAGAATTTATCCATCCGGTATCCCGCCAGCAAGG
>CAXUEB010000039.1:9661-24110 GCA_964249775.1 uncultured Spirosoma sp. | reverse complement strand
GTAAAAACGTGTTTCCGTTTGTTTCGTTAGTCAACGGTAATTTAACGTACGCGGCTACGAGCGTAAGCGTGGAGAAATCCGGTGGTCGCCGTGACATTCAAAAGACGCAAACGCACGACACCGTGATGGGCCGGCGGGCTGTTTTGCAAGAGGCCAAATTGGCTGATTACCAAAAGAACCCGATGGCGGGTCGTTATGAGCCAAAGGTAGAAACGTCGGAAGGGCCAACGGAAGCAACGAATATCACCCTGTGGCATGGCTACGGTAAGCCAAACCATTCCTGGGGAATGATTATTGACTTGAACTCGTGTATCGGTTGCAATGCCTGCGTGGTTGGTTGTATCTCAGAAAACAACGTTCAGGTTGTTGGTCGGCAGGAAGTCATCAACCGGCGCGAGATGCACTGGATTCGCATCGACCGGTACTACAGCAGTGATGCTGAGGCTGAAGACTTCAAGGAACTGGAGATTGCATCGGCTAACCCCGAAGTAACGTTCCAGCCAATGCTTTGTCAGCAGTGCAGCAACGCTCCGTGTGAGACGGTTTGCCCGGTGTTGGCGACGACGCACAGTACGGAAGGATTGAACCAAATGACGTATAACCGGTGCATTGGTACGCGTTACTGCGCCAATAACTGCCCGTACAAAGTGCGTCGGTTCAACTGGTGGAAGTACTTTGACAATGACAATTTTGATTACCACTTCAATAATGATTTGGGCAAAATGGTCATTAACCCAGACGTGACGGTTCGGTCGCGGGGTGTGATGGAAAAGTGCACGTTTTGCGTGCAGCGAATTCAGGAAGGCAAGCTAACGGCGAAAAAAGAACGCCGTCGGCCGCTGCCCGACGAAATTCAAACGGCTTGTGCGCAAGCTTGCCCGACGAACGCCATCATCTTCGGTGACATGAACAACCCGGAAAGTACCATCTCTCAGATTTACGAGAAAGAGACCGCAGGCCGGGCGTTCCACGTGCTGGAAGAAATCAACGTTCGCCCGCAGATTTCGTACCTGACCAAAATTCGCAATAAAGACGAAGAGCCGAAGCAGGCGACGCGTCAGGAAAATCAGGTATAGACCTAACCCACAATTCACAATTTAGCGACTAAGATTTCTAAACATCGTAGTTGCACGAATTGTAAATTGTTTATCGAAAGTCCCAAATCGAAAATTAGTAAAGTATATGTCGCATGTAACATCAGCCGTAAGAACACCTTTAGTTACCGGTGGGAAAACCTACGCCGCCGTGACGGAGGATATCAGCAGACAGGTTGAAGGTCGCCCTACTCGCGAGTGGACGATTGCCTTTACCATCTCGGTGGTTGTATTACTCTACGGAACCGCCTGCGTGTTCTGGACTTGGTGGGAAGGCTTGGGCGTCTGGGGTTTGAATAAAACAGTCGGCTGGGCGTGGGACATCACCAACTTTGTATGGTGGGTTGGTATTGGTCACGCCGGTACGCTGATCTCGGCTATCTTGTTGCTGTTCCGGCAAAAGTGGCGGACAGCGGTAAACCGGGCGGCTGAGGCCATGACCATCTTCGCCGTTCTTTGCGCGGCCAGCTTCATCTTGATGCACATGGGTCGGCCTTGGCTGGCTTACTGGGCACTGCCGCTACCGAACACGCTTGGTTCACTTTGGGTGAACTTCAAGTCTCCGCTCGTGTGGGACGTGTTTGCCATCAGTACGTACTTCACTGTATCGCTGGTGTTTTGGTATATGGGTCTGCTGCCTGACTTGGCTACGATTCGCGACCGGGCACGGAGTAAGGTGTCGCGCTACATCTATGGTGCGTTCTCGTTGGGCTGGAACGGTTCGGCCAAAACCTGGGCACGGTACGAATACATGAGCCTAATTCTGGCTGGTCTTTCGACTCCGCTTGTCTTGTCGGTACACACGATTGTGAGTATGGATTTTGCTACGTCGGTCATTCCGGGCTGGCACACCACTATTTTCCCGCCCTACTTCGTAGCGGGTGCTATTTTCTCGGGTTTTGCCATGGTACAAAACCTGATGTTGATTATCCGGGTCGTGTTCAAACTGGAAGATTACATCACGATCGAACACATTGAGTCGATGAACAAGGTCATTACGTTGACCGGCTCGATTGTGGGGGTTGCGTACCTGACGGAGTTTTTCATTGCTTGGTATTCGGGCGTTGAATTTGAGAGCTACGCGTTCATCAACCGCGCAACGGGTCCTTACTGGTGGGCTTATTGGGCTATGATGACGTGCAACGTTATCTCTCCGCAGTTGTTCTGGTCGCGCACGATTCGTCGGAGCATCGTCTGGACGTTTACGCTATCGGTTGTGGTGAACATTGGTATGTGGTTTGAGCGGTTTGTTATTATCGTTACGTCGCTCCACCGGGATTACCTGCCTTCGAGCTGGGCGATGTTTCACCCGACGCTGTTTGACATCAGCGATTACATCTTTTCGTTTGGTTTGTTCTTCACCTTGTTTTTGCTTTTCTCTAAGTTCTTACCGGTGGTAAACATGGCGGAAGTGAAAGCAATCATTAAGTCGTCGTCGGAGAAACTGCCGGTATCAGTATCGGGTGTTGCTAAAGGCGAACGGGTAACCAACCCAACGTTTAACAAAGACGCGGAGTAACTCATGGTTCAGGTGTCGGTTGCGATAAACCCATCCGACACTTGAACCTTTCTTACCTGATTCACTATTATTAATATGTCGGACGTAAATGGTAACGGTAAGTTCTTGGTCGGTATCTACGACGATGACGATGTTGTATTGAACGCCGTTCGGGATGTGAAAAAGGCCGGAGTTCGGATTCATGAAGTATACACACCTTTTCCGATTCACGGGTTAGATGTTGCTTTAGGTCATCCCCGGTCTCGTTTGGGCATTGCTGCCTTTTTGTTTGCTTTGTCTGGCACAACAACCGCTTTGCTACTGACCGCTTACATGGAAGGGTTTGACTGGCCAATGGTCGTTGGTGGTAAAGATGCGTATTCGCCGGTTGTGTATGTGCCTGTTATTTTCGAGCTAACCGTCCTGTTCTGTGCGTTAGGCATGGTTGGCACGTTTGTTCTTTCTAATGGTCTTGGACCTACTGTGAAGCCCCTGATGTACGATTTGCGCACGACGGACAATAAGTTCGCAATGGCCATCGACATGAGCAAAAACGATTTAGCCGAGGGCGACATTGAGCAAATCCTCAAGCGATCGGGGGCTGCTGAAGTTAACTTAAAGCAGTTCTAATTTAAAATGAGACTAATCACGAAACATACAGGCATAACGGCACTGGCCGTCGTTGGGTTGTTGATTGGAGGTACATCCTGCCAAGACGACCACAATGACACGGGTGTTGAGTATGCGCCACAGATGTACGATGCAGTTAGCTACGAACCGTACCGGCAAATCCGGCCGAATACAGTCAATCCGTATGGTCTGAACATGCGCGACCCGGCTCGCGGTACAGTGTCTCGCCCGAATTACCACACCACGTTTGGTACGGGAGACAGTGCTACGACAGACCTGATGGTGTACAACATTCCGAAAGACAGTATTGGGTTGGCTGAGCGAGTCTTAACAAACCCAATTCCGCAGACTGCAAAGTCGATGGAAGAAGGTAAACTTCTGTACGGTCGTTACTGTATTCACTGCCATGGTGAAGGAGGTAAGGGTGACGGCTTAGTGGGTAAGCAGTACAAGGGAGTTCCCAGCTATTCCGCCGACGCGTATAAGACCATGAATGACGGACACATTTTTCACGTCATTACGCACGGCAAAGGGCGTATGTGGCCACACGGGTCGCAGATGACGCCGGAGGAGCGCTGGAGAATTGTACAATACGTTCACAAATTGCAACAAGGGTAATCACTAAAAAGGGGTGAGGAGCGGGAAAGTAAGTGTGAGAACAGAATATCTCTTTACTGCTCGCTCCTCACAACTAACTCCTAAAAAGAATGGCGTCGGCTCACGCAATACCATCTTTAGACGAAGAATTTGAATTTACCGCGGTGGCTAAACGTCGGCTACTGCTTGGCATTGGCGCGGGTGTTGCGCTGGTGGCAATCGGTTCCATTTTGTTGGCATCGGGTATAGGTGGTCACGAGACGCACGAGGTTGTCCAGGGAACTGGCGCAAGCGAAGGTCACGACGGTGGGCATCACGCGTACAAGTGGACAAACCGCTTGTGGGCCAATATTTGGTTAAACGCAGTTTACTTCACGGGCGCATCCGTAATTGGCATGTTCTTTTTGTCGTACAACTACCTGGCCCAGGCTGGTTGGTCGTCGGCGTTTAAGCGCATCCCCGAAGCAATGCCGGCTTATTTGCCGTTCATGGGCGTCGTTATGTTGGCCGTATTTTTTCTGGCGGGTCATGATCTGTTTCACTGGACCAATCCGGGTTTATACGACAAGACCAGCACAGACTACGATCCAGTTATTGCGGGCAAAGCGGGCTTTTTAAACACGCCATTCTACCTGATTCGAGTGGTGCTGTATTTTGTGCTTTGGTATGGTTTATGGCGGGTGTTGCGTAACTTCTCTTTGCAGGAAGACTTGTACGGCGGCACTGAGTACTATGATAAAAGCATCAAGTTCGGAACGGCGTTCTTGGTTGTCTTTGCCGTGACATCGTCTACATCGGCTTGGGACTTCGTTATGTCCATTGACTCGCACTGGTTTAGCACCATGTTCGGCTGGTATACGCTGGCAAGTTGGCACGTAACGGGTTTAGCGATCATTACGCTTACGGTGGTAACGCTCAAAGAGCGGGGCTACTTGCAGCTTGTTAACGAAAGCCACTTACACGATTTAGGAAAGTTCATGTTCGCGTTCAGTATCTTCTGGACATATGTCTGGTTTTCCCAGTTTATGCTAATTTATTATGCCAACTTACCCGAAGAAACAATCTATTATCGAGAGCGTCTCAGCGGTTATGGAGGTATCTACAAAGCTCCGTTTTTTATAAACATCCTGCTAAACTTTGTTTTTCCATTCCTTGTTCTAATGACAAGGGATGCCAAACGTACATATGTTTTTTTGAAGTTGGCAGCTTGGGGTATTATCGTAGGGCACTACTTTGATTTTTACACCAATATAATGCCCGGTACGGTCGGTGAGCATGGCGGGTTTGGACCCATTGAATTTGGGATGATTCTGATTTTTGCGTGTGGGTTCATGTGGTCGCTTTCAACGCAGTTAACAAAGGCAAATTTGATTCCCAAAAATCATCCAATGCTGGAAGAAACGTTGCACCACGACATTTAATTAACAACTTTTTGAGACATGGGTTACATCGTTGCTCTGTTGTCAGTAGTTTTCTTAGGATTAGCCGTGCTGGTAATTTCCCGGATGGCGGCTGTCGTTAAGAATGTAAATGGACCGGTTGAGGAGGGGCGTATTGGGTTAAGCAATCGCATCAATGCTGCCATGTTCATGGTCTTTTTCGTTGCTGGTTTGATCGGTATCGTTTGGTCATTTCTGCACTCGCGTCAGTACTTTCTGCCGGAAGCTTCGGCACCGCACGGTCGTCGAACTGATGACCTGTTCTGGCTGTCAATGTCTATCATTACACTGGCGTTCTTGCTGACGAACATACTTTTGTTTTACTTTCCTTGGCGGTACCAGTATCGTGAAGGTCGACGGGCTGCTTACTATCCTGAAAACCACAAATTAGAGTTGATCTGGACGGTTATTCCGGCTGTTGTTATGGCGGTGTTGGTCTTCACCGGCTGGCGTGCTTGGCGGGACATCATGTCGGAAGCTCCGGCCGATGCGCAGGTCGTTGAAATTGTGGGCAAGCAGTTCAACTGGTTTGCTCGTTATCCTGGCGTCGATAACAACAAACTCGGATCTTACAATTACAAGCTGATTGACAACACGAACGAGACGGGTATTGATTATACCGACGAAGCTTCGTTTGACGATTTTGTATCGAACACGGAATTACACATTCCGGTCAATAAGCCGTTTTTGTTGAAGATTCGTTCGCGCGACGTTCTGCACAGTGTCTTTATTCCTCACATGCGAGTGAAAATGGACGCAGTACCTGGTATGCCGACGCGTTTTTGGTTTATTGCCGATAAGACGACAGACGAAATGCGTAACGAGACTGGTAATCAAGACTTTGGTTACGAACTTGCTTGTACGGAAGTATGCGGTCGAGGGCACTTTTCTATGCGTTTTCGCATTATTGTAGAGGATGAGGCATCGTGGTTGACCTGGTGTAAAGAGCAAAAGCCGTTGCTTAGCTCGTCGCCGGAGTTGGCCGCTCGTATTCCAGCTAATCTGAAAGCAAAGGCTGCAAAGTATTTACCGGCTGAAGACACCGCTGCTCCGGCCGATAGCACGACGGCGGGTACGCAGCAAGGCGGTGGTGTATCGGTAGTGAGCGCTGCCATTCGATAATCTATAAAAGACAAACAACATACTATGGCGACCGAAGTAGCTAATCCGGCAACCGTGGCTCATGTGGCTGAGCATGATCATCACGAGCCGCAAAGTTTTTGGCGTACGTATATCTTCTCAGAAGATCACAAAACCATCGCCAAGCAGTACTTAATTTCTGGTATCATTTGGTCCATAATCGGCGTTAGTTTGTCCGTTATGTTCCGATTGCAGTTGGGCTTCCCAGATATGAATCTGAGTTTCCTACGCCCAATTTTAGGTAGCTGGATTAATGAGTCGAATAAGCTCGACCCTAACTTCTATTTGGCGTTGGTAACGATGCACGGCACTATCATGGTGTTCTTCGTACTAACGGCCGGCTTGAGTGGTACGTTCTCGAACTTTTTGATTCCATTGCAGGTAGGGGCGCGTGATATGGCGTCGGGCTTCCTGAACATGCTGTCCTACTGGTTTTTCTTTGTAGCCAGTGTCATCATGCTTTGGTCGCTATTCATCGAAACGGGTCCGGCGGCTGGCGGTTGGGTTGTTTATCCACCGTTGAGTGCCTTGCCGCAAGCTCACCCTGGTTCGGAATTGGGTATGACCATGTGGTTAGGTAGCATGGCCTTGTTTATTGTTTCGCAGTTGCTGGGTGGTATTAACTACATCACGACGGTTATTAACCTGCGGACGCGGGGCATGTCGTTCAGTAAGTTGCCCCTGACCATATGGGCCTTCTTCCTAACAGCCGTTCTGGGTTTGATTTCGTTCCCTGTGTTGCTGTCGGCTGCATTGTTGCTGATTTTCGACCGTAGCTTCGGTACGAGCTTCTACCTTTCGGAGATTTACATTCAAGGCGAGGCCCTACCAAACGTAGGCGGAAGCCCGATTTTGTTCCAGCACTTGTTCTGGTTCCTGGGTCACCCCGAGGTGTACATTGTGTTGCTGCCGGCGTTGGGTATGACATCGGAGATTATTGCTACGAACGCTCGTAAGCCAATCTTCGGTTACCGGGCCATGATTGCCTCCATGATGGGTATTGCCTTTTTGGCCTTCATCGTCTGGGCGCACCACATGTTCGTAACGGGTATGAATCCGTTCTTGGGTTCGATCTTTATGTTCCTGACGCTGATTATTGCTGTACCGTCGGCGGTGAAAGCGTTTAACTACATTACGACGCTGTGGCGGGGCAACATCCACTTTACGCCGGCCATGTTGTTCTCGATCGGTCTGGTATCGTTCTTTATTTCGGGTGGTCTGACTGGTTTGATTCTGGGTAACTCTGCATTAGACATTCAACTGCACGATACTTACTTCGTAGTGGCTCACTTCCACTTAGTGATGGGTGCTGCCTCGGCGTTTGGTCTATTAGCGGGTGTTTACCACTGGTTCCCTAAGATGTTTGGTCGGATGATGAACGATAAGCTTGGCTACGTTCACTTCTGGTTGACGTTTATTGGTATCTACCTGGTGTTCTTCCCAATGCACTACATTGGTATCGCTGGATTCCCACGTCGGTACTACGCATTTACGAGCTATGATTTCACGAAGAATATCTTCGCCGACATGAATAGCTTTATCAGCTTAGCGGCTATTTTCACTTTCGCGGCTCAGTGGATCTTTATCTGGAACTTCGTGTACAGCATATTTAGAGGTAAGAAGTCTCCACAAAACCCGTGGAAGTCGAACACCTTAGAATGGACTGCACCGATTAGTCCAGGTCACGGCAACTGGCCGGGTGAGATTCCGGCCGTGTATCGCTGGCCGTATGATTATAGTAAGCCGGGCGCGAAGGATGACTTCATCCCTCAAAACGTGCCGTACTCGCAGACTCCGGAATCAAATCTTCCGCACGAGAACGAATTGATTGCTTTGGAGCCGGAGATTGAGGCACAAAACTTAAATGACCAATTTAAGCAACCTCATTAATATACATGAACGGCGCTTCCGGAGCTTGGCGCTTTTAACGGTGATTACGGTTTATCTGCTGATCTTAGCAGGAGGCATCGTTAGAAGTACCGGCTCCGGAATGGGCTGTCCTGATTGGCCCAAATGCTTCGGTCAGTGGGTTCCTCCAACCGAAGCTTCCCAACTCCCGCCAAACTACCAGGCAATTTACGGTGCTAAACTCAAGGGCGAAGTTGAGTTTAACGCGGCAAAGACGTGGATTGAATACGTTAATCGTCTATTAGGCGTCTTCTCTGGTTTTTTGGTATTGGCCACCTTGCTGGCATCGTTTTCTTACTTACGGAAAGACGAAGCAGTTTTTTGGGGTAGCGTCGTCGCCTTTCTCCTGATTGGCGCTAATGGCTGGCTTGGTTCGCGCGTTGTTGCTACCGAACTGGCGCAGTACATGATTACGCTACACTTGTTACTGGCCGTGTTGGTGGTATTTGCGTTGCTCTTTGTTTTAATACGCTCTAACGCGTCACGCCTACACACCAAGTCAGTAAGTCAACAAAGCGTCTTCTTACGGTGGTTGTTGTTAGTAACCCTGATTGTGTCAGTAGGGCAATTAATCTTAGGAGCTCAGGTCCGGGATGCGCTCGATGAAGTTGTTCGTCGGCTGGGTTATGCGCAGCGAGCCAACTGGATCGACGCCATTGATTGGCGGTTTTACGTTCACCGATCGTTTTCGTTGGTTGTCTTAACGCTGCATGTGGCGGTTATATTCCAACTACGAAAGTTAGGACAAACCGGTTTACTCGCTCATCTGACGGTCGGGTTGATTGCATTGGTGGTTGCTGAAATTGCGACGGGTGTAATCATGGCTTACTTCGCCGTTCCAGCGGCTGCTCAACCTGTTCATTTAGTGTTGGCGGTGCTGATCCTTGGTGTTCAATTCATAGCGTGGCTCGTTGTAAATCCTTCGTTACTCGTTACTACGCCGGCTACGCAAGAAGCGCTTGTCTTGGAAGCTTAACATGGAAAAAACAATTGTTGTAAGCGGTTTTAACGCAAAAGCCAAGGCTTACCTCGAACTAATAAAGTTGAAGTTAACCTTGGCTGTCGTGTTTTCCGGCGTGTTTGGCTACTGCCTCGCTGCTGACCGCGTCAACTGGTTAAATGTTTTTGTGTTAGTGATTGCTTCGATTGCAATTACTGGAGCCGCTAACATCATTAACCAAATTATTGAGAAAGATTCGGATAAGGTGATGAAACGGACGGCTACCCGGCCGCTGCCTACTGGACGATTAACGGTGGGTGAAGCTGCCGTGTTTTGCTTTGTCCTGTTCTGCGTTAGTACGTTTCTGTTCGTCACTGTATTCAACATTCGGGCGGCTGCCTTAGCGGTTCTGTCGTTGTTGTTGTACGGGTTTGTTTACACGCCATTAAAGCAGAAAGGACAAGTCGCCGTGTTTGTTGGCGCGTTGCCAGGGGCGTTTCCACCGATGATTGGTTGGGTGGCAGCTACGAATCAATTCGGTTGGGAGCCGGGTATTCTATTCGCGATCCAGTTCTTTTGGCAGTTTCCTCACTTCTGGGCGATTGGTTGGTTGGCGTTCGACGAATATAAGAAAGCAGGTATTCAGATGATGCCGGGTGCCGGTAAGACAAGCCAAACTGCCCTCCGGATTGCGTTATACACGCTCATGTTAATTCCATTGGGCTGCTTGCCTTACCTATTGGGCATAACCGGCATTTATTCAGCGTTGGTAGCCGTCCTTGGCGGAATCTTGTTCTTCGCGCAAACGTTTCACTTAATGAGGACCTGCACCGATAAAGCAGCTTTGCAGATGATGTTTGGATCGCTGCTTTACTTGCCGGTTGTGCAGATTGTTTACTTGTTAGACAAAGTGTAAAGACATGAGTGAGATAGCAAACGACGTTGTGCTGATTGAAGAGCCGGAAGAAACGCTCTCGATGAACCCTCGCAAGTTTATCTTGTGGTTGTTTATCGTTAGTATCATTATGCTTTTCGCGGCCATGACCAGTGCGTATTTGGTACGACGGGCCGAAGGAAACTGGCTGGAATACAGCATTCCGGCTGTATTTACGTATAGTTCGGTCGTGTTGATTGCGAGTAGCTTAACGATGCATTGGGCCTACTTGGCCGCAAAAAAAGATAACTTCGGCAGTCTCAAGACGGCTATAACCATTACTTTTGCGTTGGGTTTAGCCTTCCTCTACATGCAGTTCCAGGGCTGGGTAGAGCTGGTTAATCAAAAAGTGTTTTTCGTAGGCAATCCGGCGGGGTCGTTCATGTACGTGTTTACCGGCTTACACGGGTTTCACCTCATCTCGGGCTTAATTGTGCTCGTGTTTGCGCTGGTAGCGGCTTTTCGACTGCGCATCCACGCGAAGAGCTTGAATCAGATTGAGATTGCGGCCGCTTACTGGCATTTCTTGGACATCTTGTGGTTGTATTTGTTTGTGTTCTTAGTGTATTTCCATTGATAATTTTTTGACGCATGGCGGCTACTGCAACAACAGCATCAACTAACCCCGTAGCAACAAACTCAGCGCAAACGTTCGACAAGAAAGCCTGGATGGGTGGTGTCGAGCCGATGAATGCCAGTTACGGCAAGCTGATGATGTGGTTCTTCCTGATTTCGGACACCTTTACGTTTTCCGCTTTGCTGGTAACGTACGGCTTGATTCGGTATAGTTACCCAGCGTGGGACCCCGCTATCTACGGTGAAGTGTTTAAGTTTTCAACCTTGTACTGGCCGACGCCGGAAAAGGTGTACAACGCACTACCCTTCTTGCACGGCGTTGATGCGCCCTTGATTTTCGTAGGAATCATGACGTTTATTCTCATCTTCAGCAGCGTCACGATGGTATTAGCCGTTGAGGCTGGCCACCGAATGGACCGCAAGGATGTTGAGAAGTATATGTTGTGGACGATTCTGGGTGGGTTTACGTTTCTGGGTAGTCAGGCGTGGGAGTGGTCACACTTCATTCATGGGACAGAAGAAGGCACGATTGTCTCGGAGCTTATTAACGGACAAACCATCCAACGCACAATTTTCGGGGCCAACCTAATTGAGAATCAATATGGACCACCGGCGTTTGCTGATTTGTTTTTCTTTATCACGGGTTTTCACGGTACGCACGTATTCAGCGGTGTCGTTTTAAATATACTTATCTTCTACCGGGCCGCAACCGGTTTGTACGAACGGCGTGGCCATTACGAAATGGTTGAGAAAGTAGGTCTTTACTGGCACTTTGTTGATTTGGTTTGGGTGTTTGTTTTCACCTTCTTCTACTTAGTTTAACCGAGCATTACGATGGCTACCAACACGCATCAGACCGACGACCATAACCACGGTCATGCTGGAACCGAAGTTGCCCCAGCGCAGACGGGTGTTATTTGGCGGACGTTTATTATTCTGTCCGTGATCACAGCTTTTGAATTTGCCTTGGCTTACTTCATGAAAGCTGGTCTATTCCGAACGTCAATCTTTGTTGGGATGACGTTAGTTAAAGCGTTTTACATCGTGGGTGAATTTATGCACCTAAAGCACGAAGTAAAAAGCTTGATCTGGGCTATAACCATCCCGGTACTGTTTATCGTTTGGCTGCTAATTGCCTTATTAACCGAAGGCGGCTCGATTTTCCAACTTAGGTAAATCATGACACATTCTCGAAAAGCCGGGATCCTGCTCGCTACGCTGCTGGTCCCGGCTTTGCTGTATCTGTTCCTGCGGTTTGGAACCAAAAATCATTACGTTTTGCCGCGGTATCTACCCAAAATTGATTCCGCGCGCAGCGAACCACTGATGGGCAACGTAACGCAACCCGACGGACGAGTTATCGTCGATACCATCTTTAACCGCATTCCGCCGTTTCGGCTAATTGACCAGGACAACAAAGTGGTAACGGAGTCTGTCGTCAAGGGTAAGATTTACGTCGCTGACTTCTTCTTTACGCGTTGTGGAACGATCTGTCCCAAGATTGCATCGCAGCTTACGCGCGTGCAGGACATCTTCCGAAACAACCCGGCCATTGTGTTTCTGTCGCACACCGTTGACCCAGAGCACGACCGACCGGAACAGCTAAAAGCATACGCTCGCAAGTACGAAGCTATACCGGGCAAATGGTATTTCTTAACCGGTAGCAAAGCCGATATTTATGAATTGGCGTTACGTGGCTACTACTTGCCCATCATGGATGCAGGCGTCAAGGATGGCAAGCCCGACGAAACTTTTATTCACAGCGAAAAGTTGGTATTAGTAGATAAGGACGGCATTGTCAGGGGGTTCTACGACGGTACGGATAAGGAAGACGTAGACCGACTGGTGCTTGAACTTCGCGTGTTGCTGGACATCTACAGCAAACAACAAGCTACGTAATGGAAACGCTGCAACGATTGCCGGTTGAGCACCGGAAAGCCAATCAAACAATCAATATCTTGTCGGCGGCAATACCCCTCGCCGTGGCGGTGTTGCTTGGCATTCGACAAAAGGTCGACTTGGGTGATTGGACGAATTACTTACCGCACGTGAATGGGGTTATTAACACCCTAACGTCGATTTTGCTGCTTTTAGGCTTGTACTTCATTAAGCAGAAAAACGTTTTGGCTCACAAGCGAACGATGCTGGCAGCCTTTACGCTGGGGTCAATCTTTTTAGTTACGTATATCCTGTACCACCTGACCCACGAGTCAACGTCCTTCGGTGGGCAGGGGTGGATTCGACCGGTGTATTACTTCCTGTTGATTTCGCACATTGTACTGTCGGTGGTGGTTGTTTGGTTTGTGCTACGGGCCGTTTACTTTGCACTGAGTGATCAGATTGCCAAGCACAAGCAAACGGTGAAATGGACGTTTCCCATTTGGTTGTACGTCAGCGTCACGGGCGTTGTCGTTTATCTGTTGATTCGACCGTATTACAGTTTTTAAGGTTAAATGCGATGAAAAGCTGGAAAGTAGGCTTGATTTTGGTTATGGTGATGGCGCTTGCGCCGGATCTGTTCGCGCAGTGTGCGATGTGCCGGGGTACCGTTGAGAGTACGGTTAGTAACGGCCGGAGCGTCATAGCTTCCGAGTTGAACTTTGGCATTGTGTACCTATTAGTCATTCCGTACCTGATTGTCGCCACGATTGGCTATTTGTGGTACCGAAACAGCAAGTTAGAACATGGCAGACGTCTCGAAATTGCAGGCCGTGTTAAACGGGCTATGTCCCAGATGTAGGCAAGGTAAAATCTTCTGCAAGCCGTTCTATTCCCCGCGGGGCTTCGACGACATGCACGAGCTTTGCCCACATTGTCGCTTACGCTACGAAGTTGAGCCGGGCTATTTTATCGGCGCAATGTACGTGAGCTACGCTATTTCGGGCGGGGTAGCGCTGGTACTGGGCTTCCTGCTGTTTTACTTAGGTGGTGATCCCGAAGGTTGGGTGTATGCCGCCGTTGTAGCACCGACTATGGTGCTGATTGCGCCTATCAACTTTCGATTATCTCGTGTTTTATGGCTACACTACGTGGCGGGCATCAAGTATCAAAAGGACCTGTAACGGGTCCTTTTTTTATCAGCAAGTGTCAGCCTAAAAAAAGTTAGGTTCACACGCAACCTTTCCCGCCATACCTTGCATCTTGCAGTTGAACCGAAAGAAGATGCTGCGAATTCTTCCCTTTTTCGCGACCGAAGCACAGCTAATCACCGCCTTAAAGCGGGGTGAAAGCCGGGCGCATAAAGTCGTTTACGAGCGGTTCGCGGGAAAGATGCTGGCAGTTTGTACGCGGTATTGCGCCAATCGGGCCGATGCCGAAGAAGTCATGCTGGACGGGTTTATGCGCGTGTTTGAGAAAATTGAGCAGTTTCGGTCAGAGGGCAGTTTTGAAGGGTGGATTCGCCGGGTGATGGTAACCGAATCGTTGATGTTTTTGCGGAAAAGCAAACAGTGGCGGCAAGAACTACCCATTGATGAGGTGATGGTCGAACCAGATTACGAATGGGCAGACGCGGCCCTTAACGAGCATGATTTACTGCGATTGATCAATCAACTACCAGACGGTTACCGAACGGTGTTCAATTTGTACGCCATCGAAGGCTACACCCACGCGGAGATCGCCGAAACGCTGGGCATCTCGGAAGGAACGTCTAAATCGCAGTTGAGTCGCGCGCGGAGTTTATTGCAGGTTGGT
>CAXUEB010000039.1:0-9554 GCA_964249775.1 uncultured Spirosoma sp. | reverse complement strand
CGGCTCACCGGGCCACACGTTATGAGAAAACATACCGAAAAGCCGCTTATTGATGACCTATTTGCCCGTAAGCTCGGCGGGGCGTCGCTGCGGCCCGGTTCCGACGGTTTTGCGCGGTTACAAGCGCGCGTCAGGCTAAGCCAGCCGGGAGAGCGAACGGTTCTCTGGCGAAATCCGGTTGTGCAACGGTACATAAGCATGGCAGCCTGCTTGGTATTGGTAGCCGGCTTAGGTTGGTGGTATTCATCTTCTAATACCGGTTCTTTGTCGGAAAAGACGCAGATGGCGGACAAGCAGCTTGCACAACCGAAGCTAAGTAATGACGCGAAAGAGACTTTAGCGTCGCAAACGGTAAAGAAAACGCCGACCCAATCGACGCGCTCAGAGACTTCTCTTGTTAATCAGCCAACGCCCGTTTTACCGGTAGTCGGCCAAAATCAACGGCAAGTAGCCCAGGCTGGACGAGTAGCCAGCAACGTAAAAAAGAACCGGCGGGCACAACCATCCGAGATGACGGGTATAGTCGCTGAAGCGAGAACACCCGCGTCAAATGAATTGACCAAAGGGCGGGCTAATCCGGTTGAACCGACTGTCGCGAGTGCACCAACCCCTAATCTATCAACGGAGCGCGTATTGATTGTGACGATTGCGGAGCCAGCCGCGCTCGTTGCCGCCCGGCAGGAAGCTCAACCAGCCGCGCAAGATCAACCTAAGCTGACTATGACTGACAAACTGCCAAAAGAAGCGAAAGTAGCCGGTCTGTGGCAGCAAATCAAGCGCGTTAAGCAAGGTGAGGTGTTTGCCCGGCGGGACAATGATGCCGACGAAGGTGGCCTATTAAGCCGGGCTTATAACGGCTTAAAGCAAAGTTTAGACAAAGATAAATCGCCTAAGTAATGAATTGTAAAGCACGCATAGCTGCCTTCCTTACCTGTTTAATGGCGGCCTTAGTTTCTCACGCTGCCCCTGAACCATTGGCCGATTCGTTGGTCATTCGGTTTGCGAATCGAACCCGGTTGGTTATTTACGCCCCCGATAAGGCCGGTATTCAAGCCTTGTCGAATTACGATCTAAACAAGATTGTTCGGGAGATGGGCATGGAGCTTGATTCGGTGCCCGGTGGTCAAACGGCCATCGCGCGCGACGGCGACCGGTACCTGAAAGACACGGTTGTGGTGGTTACCAAGAAAAAAAACGGCGTGAGCATTCGAATTAACCGAACGGACGATTCAACCAAGTCGGATTCTGCGCGCAACCGCCGGGACTACACCCGCTCGAAGGTAAGGAAGGGGGTTAACTCTTGGTCGAGAGGTGTTGACTTTCAGATTGGCTTGAACACGTTTCTGACACAATCAACGCTGGCGGCCTACCCAAGCAATCAGTACGAGTTAAAGCCGTTAGGATCGCGCTATTTCGCCGTTGCTCTGACGCAGCGACCGACCCTTATCAATGGTAAACGGGCCAGATTGAGCTTGTATTATGCCCTCGAAGCCTCTTGGAACAACTACATGTTCGAGGAAGACGTCATTGCCCGTAAGGGCGCGTCACAGGTCGAGTTCGTTCCGGCCGCCGAAGCGTTCAAGAAAAGCAAATTGACTACGTTTGCTCTCCAACTGCCCGTCGTGCCACGCATCAGTTTCTATAATGGGTCAAACCGCAAGGTCTTTCACCTCGGCGTGGGCGGCTTCGTGGGGTATCGATTGGATAGTTACACCAAAATCAAACAGCAGAACAACGAGCGGGAGCGTGAACACGCCAGTTTTTACCTCAATAACCTGCGCTACGGCTTGGTCGGGCACTTGGGCATTGTTAAAACGAATCTGTTCGTGAAGTATGACCTGAACCCCGTCTTCCAAGTGGGCAAAGGCCCCGACGTGCGAACGCTTAGCTTCGGTATCACTTTTTAATGAACGCCCAAACGGTTTCCCTAATTGGGTGTGGCTGGTTGGGATTGCCCGCAGCGGAACGGCTGCTCAGCGAAGGCTACGTCGTTAGGGGCAGTACAACCACCGACGAGAAACGGGCGCGGTTGCAGCAAGGGGGAATCGACGCCCATACGTTGCTACTCAATCCCGAACCCGTCGGCAACTTGGCGGTTTTGTTGCAGACCGATACGCTTGTTATCAATGTGCCGCCGAAAGCCGGCAAGATGGGCGACGAGTTCCATCCGCAACAGGTTCAGTATTTGACCGACGCGGTGCGACTGTCGTCAGTGAAACAAATCATTTACGTCAGCTCAACCTCGGTCTATCCCGAACACGGCCGGACGGTTACCGAAGTGGATGTAACGATGCCGGAAGAATCGGCTGCGCCCGCTTTGGTGCGGGCCGAGCAATTGGTAGAGGCTTTAGCGCCCGAGCGGGCCGTGACTGTACTCCGTTACGGGGGACTAATGGGCTACGACCGCATTCCAGGTAAGTACGTTGCTGCACGAATAATAGACAGCGGGGCCGTGCCCGTTAATTACCTGCATCGCGACGATGCCGTTGGTATCTTACTGTGGCTTATCCGGCAAGGTCGACTTGACAATTCAATAGGCGTCTTTAATGCCGTTGCGCCGGAGCATCCAACCCGCGAAGCCATCTACCGCAAAAGCTGCAGGGATTTTGGCTACGAACCGCCCCAGTTCGTGGAACCAACGGAGCCGGTGCCTTTCAAGATCGTTAGCTCAGCGAAACTAATCCAGGCGACGGGCTACGAGTTTATCCACCCGGACCCGTTGCAGTTTTCGTATAAGCGCCCGTAATTCGGCAACCGCAACTTCAGGCCCTTAGTAGCTGCCGAACGCGTGGCCAGATAAAACCACCCGTCGGCTTGCTGGTCGATGTTGGGGTTGCGGCCCGGTTAAGCGCGGCCATGAACAAGAAATAACCCCGCGCGTGCCAGGCCCGGAAGCGTTCGCTGACGCTAAAATCGTGATGCGGTAGGTAGCGCAGCAGTTCATCCAAATCAAAATGTTCGGACGCCACACCGACGCCCGCCCGTTGGCCGTCGATGGCATTACAAGCCTGCTCGTAGTGGTTAGGCTGCGGAATCATCAGCACGGGCTTGCCGAGGTAAGCGGCTTCGCAGACCGACTCAAAACCGGCCGTGGTAACCACCGCCCGGCAGCGGGCCATAAACTCCAGAAAGCGCCGGCCGTCAATCGCGTGGTACGTCAGGGTATCGTCAACAACCTGATCGGGCACGCCTACCCCCGCGTGGAAGCCGTCCATCGGAATTTCCGGGTGCTGACGGTGCGCGTTCATCAGTTCGACGTGCAGACCCGGCTGCGTAACGTAAGCCAGCAACGAATTACCATCGGTCGGCTTGAGCTGCGTAACTTCTTGACGCAGCAGGGGCGGCACTACCCGCACGCGCTGAGCGGGAAAATCGGCCTGTTTGTCGAACGACAACGCCAACAGTTCGGTCGCGCCGAAACACGTCAGTCGAGTATTCAACTTAAACGCCCGCCGGTAAAACCACTGTTCTTTCGGGCGCTGGAAGTTTGGGTGAAACGCCATGTACTGGTGCGCGACGCAAACCATCGGCACGGCCGGCCGCAGGAAGGCGTAGGTCAGACCGCCGAGCATCTCGTAGAAATTAACGACAACGTCCGGCCGTTGAGTTTTGATGAGGTTGTCTACCTGTCGCAGACTGCACCAGAATTTACGGGCCAGCCGGACGGCCTGCACCGTCGTTTTGATCGGCTCCAGCGCGTTCGTGCCGGCGTTGTACACCAAGCCCGGACTAAACACCGGCGTAATGGGTGCCTGAAAACGTTCGGAGAAAAAGGTGGGTACACCCCGCTCGGTCGTTACACCGACCACCGCACCGACCACATCATGCCCGGCCGTTTTGAGCATTTGAGCTAACGATAAGGCCTGCGTTAAATGGCCGCGGCCCTCGCCTTGTACTAAGAAAAAAACCCGCATGCGTGGGGGCGTTAAGCTGCCTGAAAAGACGGGTTGAACGATGAAATCGTTGGCTGAGCGGGTAACTTCTCCGCGTCGTTGGCTAAGCTTGGCGTGTAGTACACTAAGCTCCAGTTGCCATCGTGGTCTTCGACCAACGCGCTAAGCGACTCAACCCAGTCACCAGAGTTCATGTAAATAATTCCGTTAAACTCGTGAATGGCCGGTTGGTGAATGTGGCCGCAGATAACGCCGTCGCACTGACGGGCGCGGGCCAGTTCGGTTAGTTTTTGCTCGTAGTCGGAGATGTAGTTGACGGCCTGCTTGATGCGGTGCTTCACGCGCTGCGAAAGCGAATAATAAGGCAAGCCACGCCAGGTGCGGTATTGATTGTAAGCTTTGTTGCACCACAGCAGGAAGGTATAGCCTAAATCACCTAAGTAAGCCAGCCACTTCAACTGAGAAGTAATCGAATCAAACACGTCGCCGTGCGTAACGTAGAATTTTTTAGCCCCCGAATGCAGCGTGTAGTCTTTCCGAATCGAAAAATTACGGCCTACTTTCAAAGGCATCACCTGATCCAGGAAATCGTCGTGGTTGCCCCGTAGATAAATGACTTTGGTGTCGTAATGAACGATTTGCTTTAAAACCGTTTTAAAAAAAGCAGTATGTTTCTTTTTCCAGGTGCCGTACTGCTTGAGTTGCCAGCCGTCGACGATGTCGCCGTTGAGGATAAGCTTTTGGCAGGAGTAGTTGCGCAGAAATTCAGTAGCTTCCTTTGCTTTCGAGCTGGCCGTACCGAGGTGAATGTCCGAAAGCACAATGGTACGGAATTGTGTGCTTGATTTCATGGACGAAACTACATCGTACATATGAAGTAAAATTTACGCAGATGTTACCAAATGGCTAACATTATAGCGCTACTTGGGCTGTTGTTTACATTGACTTAATACAAAGCAATACATGGAGAATCCAGTGCTTATTTTTGGGGCGGGCAGTCTTGGCTTAACGGTATTGGATCTGTTTCAACGCAACAACGTAGTCGTCTACGGCCTGTTGGACGACGACAAAGCCCTGCACGGTAGGGAGTTTGGCAACGTGTCGGTACTGGGCGACACCGACGACGACGGTTACCTGAAGCTGATTGGTCAGAAGTGCGAAGCCTTTGTGGCCATTGGCGACGGGCGGGTGCGCAAACGCATAGTGAAACTGCTCAACGAACGGCGGAAAGTGCAGCCCGTCAACGCCATCCACGATACGGCCATCGTATCTGCCTTGGCCAGCATCGGACACGGTAACCTGATTGCGGCCCGTGCGGTCATCAATCCATACGCCGAAGTTGGGCAGCACTGTATCATTCAACCCGGCGCAATCATCGAAAGCCAGGCCACGCTCGGCGACTACGTGCAGATCGGCACGGGTAGCATCGTTAACAGTGGCGTAGCCATCGAGGAAGGAGCCTTCATCGGTACCGGCGCAACGCTCGTCGCGGGCGTAACGATTGGTAAAAACGCCCGCATCGGCGCGGGATCAGTCGTCGTCGAAAGCGTCGAAGCAGGCGCGACCGTGTTTGGCAATCCGGCGAAGAAGTTGTAGCGTCAACGTTGCCCAACCAAGGCGCTGTATTCAGAGCATACGTTGGCACGAAATCGGTTTACTTGTGTGTGCGCCGAATGGCGTATATATTTGTGACAAATAGCGCACCATATGGAATTCGTTTTAGAGACTGGCCCGGTCGACAGCGGCTTTGGCCAGGCTGCGTTCAACTTAGTTGAGCAAGCCCGCGCTGGTATTCGCCGATCCAAAGCGGACGAGGTGGCTCAACGGGTTAATCTGACCGACCGGGAAATGGCCCGCATTCTTAATCTTTCTGAGCGGACACTACATCGTATTCAGCCCGACGCCCGCTTAGATAGCAACGCGTCGGAGCGATTGCTGTTGTTAGAAGCGCTTATTCAGCATGGTCTGGACGTCTTCGACGAGCGAGCTGAGGTGTTGGGTCGCTGGTTGCGAGTACCCCTGCCGGAACTACGTCGGCAAACACCCATCGCCCTGTTAGATACCGTCACGGGCTTTGGCATGGTGCATACCGTGCTGGGTCGGATTGAACACGGCATCTACGCGTAGCCGCCGATGCGTACAGATGCCCTTATTGTTTATCGCCTGATTAAAGAGCGTTTCCTCGGTTCGCCCCTATCGGCCGAAGGTGCCCGCCGGTGGGGTGGGCGCTGGAATCCGCCTGGTGTTGGTGTACTGTATACGTCGGCCAGCCCCGAGTTGACCTTACTGGAGCAGTTGGTTCATCTGCCGACCATGCCCTACGATGATCTTCCTAAACTGTGCTTGTTAACGTTGGCTCTGCCCGAACCCCCGCGCATCCTAACGCCCAACGAATTACCGGCTAACTGGCGTGACGAAGCCGAATTTGCGGCCAACCACGAGCGGCTGGCCGACTGGCTGACGCAGCCCGATGTATTGGCGGTAGGCGTTCCTTCCGCCGTCGTATCCGAATCTTTCAACTATTTACTACATCCGATACACCCGTCGTTTGCAAAGGTGAAAGTTATCCAAGCGAAGCCGTTTCCGATTGATCCACGTTTGTGGCGAAGCAATCCGTGAAAGCAGTTCTGTTGAATCGTTGGTACAACAGAACTGCTTAATCACCTTACTACTCCACGTACAGCACCTCGTTCGCCAAGAAATCCTGATACGTTTGTTCGATGCCTTCTTTGAGTTCGGTTTTATGTTTCCAGCCCATTGCGTGCAGGCGTGATACGTCCATCAGCTTGCGTGGGGTGCCGTCGGGTTTGTCGGTGTTCCAGCGGAGTTCGCCTTCGTAGCCGACCGTTTCTTTCACGGTTTCGGCCAATTCCCGAATGGTTACGTCTTCGCCGGTGCCGATGTTGACGAACAGTTCATCGTTGTAGTGTTCCATCAGGAAAAAGCACGCGTCGGCCAGATCGTCGGCGTGCAGAAACTCGCGTTTGGGCGACCCCGTTCCCCATACCTCAACCGACGGCTGCCCGCCCACCTTGGCTTCGTGAAACTTCCGAATGAGAGCCGGCAACACGTGCGAGCCGTTCAGGTCGTAGTTGTCGTTGGGGCCGTACAAGTTGGTCGGCATGGCCGAAATAAAGTTCGCACCGTATTGACTCCGGTACGCTTCGCACAGCTTGATACCGGCAATTTTGGCGATCGCATACGGCTCGTTGGTTGGCTCCAGAAAACCGCTCAACAGATACTCTTCTTTGAGCGGCTGCGGAGCCAACTTGGGGTAGATGCAGGACGACCCCAGGAACAATAGCTTCTTAACGCCGTGCTGGTAGGCACTGTGAATGATGTTGGCTTCGATCATCAGGTTATCGTACAAAAACTCAGCCCGATAGATGTTATTAGCCAGAATGCCGCCCACCTTAGCCGCGGCCAGAAAAACGTACGCTGGTTGCTCATCGGCGAAGAAATCGGCGACGGCCGTTTGATTGCGCAGGTCCAACTGCGACGAAGTGCGGGTGATGATGGTTTCGTACCCTTCGGCACGTAACTTACGGACAAGGGCCGAGCCAACCATGCCCCGGTGTCCAGCAACGTAAATGCGAGCCTCTTTTTCCACGATTGTCAGGTTGTGTGGCCGTTGCTGGATAAACCAACAATGGGCGTATCGAAATAAATTGATTGTTTACAGCGTTGCAAAAGTAACACAGAACCAGTGTCCTTTGGTTGCTTACGTATGTTTGCTGTTCGCCAGAATTGTCGGTTATTCACAATTTTACTCTGCGGTACGTGGTCGATCACTACCCAGGCGCAGTCCGTTGAGTCAAGCGCCGGGACAACCACGGCACCGTCTTCGCTAACGACGGATGCTAAGCCCGTTCTGGCTCCGACAGGGGCACCCGCGGGACCGTTCGGGTCGGGGCCGCTGTCGCTAACCACGGTGGGATTGCCCACCCTGTCATCGCTCAAGGAGCAAAAAGACGCCTATGTGAACGGAATCGTGCCGGATCTGGGCTTGAAGGTGAAGCAGCTAAAGAAGCTGAAGTCAGACCGCAAGACAAAGACTAAGCTGGCCAAAACCGAATACGAAGGCTTGTCGATGGTCAAAGCGTACACCAAAATTGGCAGTGGCGACCGAACCGTGGTGGAAGAGTTTCACGTCCTGAAAGACAACGACGCGGCTAAGCCGCTGCCCCACATCCGCGACGTTTACCGTTATTTTTCCAAGAGTGGCCGCATAACCAGTTCAATCGTTCGCGACGAGGGCGCGGGCTTGCTCTTGCACGGTCCTTACAAACGCTACCTGAACGGCAATTTAGTGGAAGAAGGCTTTTACTACGCCGGCATGAAAGACGGCCGCTGGGAAAAGTATGATCAGAACTTTATGCTGCTCGACAAGGCCCGCTGGAGCCGGGGCTTGCCGGCCGAGTCGCGACTGACGTTCTATGATTCGACGCACCGCAAGATAAAGGAAGTCATTCCCGTCGAATACGGTAAGGTTCGGGGAACGTACATGGCTTTCCACGAGAATGGCTTATTAGCCGAAGAAGGCAAGTACGACAACGGCGCCAAAGTGGGTCGTTGGACGAAATACTATCCGATCAACCCAAGCGGTCGGCGAATGCGCTGGAAACTAACCCAACACGCCCCCAACGCCTTCGACACCGATTTTGAGCCGTTTGTCTTAACGGAATGGGATGAGAAGGGCAAAGTAACCTTTGAGCGTTCTAAAGAAAAGGTCGTTGAGGAAGAGGAAGCCGATAATTAGGAATCGTTGTCGTCCGCTCAGGAAACAACGATTCTACCGGAAGATACCCTTTGGATCAGGTTGCTTACTCAATAGGTCGTTGAGGTATTGCAAATCCAGCGTAGCTAAATCAAATTCGCGGGCCTGGTGGAAGTACGTCCAGGCTTTGACATAGTTGGACCGCAGATAATAGACTAACGACAGTTTTTGGAGTGAGACTGCGGAAGTCGGATTCATCGCCACCGCCTTGAGCAGTACCGTTTCCGCTTCTTCCAAATCGCTGGAATGCTTTTTTTGCTGGTAGTATTTGATCTGCACCGTGGCTAAGTCCGTCAGCAGAACGGCGTTCGTATCAACCACGGCCATCCCCTTCTTCAACATTCGGATGGCGTTGGGCAATTGGTCGCGCTGGTAGCTCACAACGCCTAAGCCCCAGTAGGCATCAACGTTCCGCTCGTTGAGCAGCCAGGCCATATTAAAGCGGTAAGCCGCCGTATCCAACTGCCCATCGGCAACGTAATCCCAGCCGCGGGCCGCAAAAAAATCGCTGGCTTCGGTGCGGCTGGCAAAATTGCGGTCGCAATCGTTCAAAAAATGAATCTCGGCGTCGATCTGTTCGGCCGTTTTGGGGCGTTCGCCGAAGAGGGGCAGCGTGTTGAGCGGACCGGTAGTTTCGGGCGGAATGACGTCCGTTACGATCTCTAAACGCTGGCTTTGAGTAGCCGTGTTGCTCGCGGGCTGACCGGCGTTGGGTCGCGCCGACGTCATAAGCTGTTTGGGCTGCGCCACCGCCAGAAACGGCAACACCACCAAACTCCACCGCAACACACTAATCCGAAGGTTCATAAGCATCGCAGCCAAGCTGACACCTGTCTCGGTAAAACGAATGGGGAATTCAAGTTAGTACATTACCCCGTAATTAC
>CAXUEB010000038.1:1970-24263 GCA_964249775.1 uncultured Spirosoma sp. | reverse complement strand
GGTCCATTACCAGGCTCAGGAGTAGGTCCGTTGTCAGTGGTTCGTTGACATAATTGAAGCCAATCTGGATCGCTGGCTTGGTCGAGATGTAGTTTCCTTAAATTACCTGACGTGGGTAGGCCGTCAGCGGCTCATTCATTCGGAAGTTCTCTTCTAACTGAAACAAAGCCTTGTGCGCTCCGGTCAGACCTCGTTCGTCAAGTTGCTGCTCGAACCGGTGCCGCATGAAAACAAACACCGACGAAAGAATTGGTTTATGCTCATCGGCGTAGGTGCCATGCAAGATGGGAGGCAGTTGCTTGTCATCTCCGGCTAAAATAAGACTGAACGACGGCTTCGAGGCAGCCATAGCAATTAGAGCATCGGCCAACTTCATCTGCGAGGCTTCGTCTACTAAAACTACATCAAACCACTGTTGCGGAATACCATGCTCCTTCATGGCTTTGTAAACGGCCCATACCGTTGAGCCGATCAGAACACAAGGCGTCTGGGCCTGTAGGTGTGTGGTAATGTCCGTCTCAGCAATTAACGTTTCGGCCGGTAGTTCCTCATCTGCCGGATTGATTCCGCTTGCCCTAACTTTGAAGACATCCATCACATCCGAACCAATGCCGTATTTATTGGCCAACTCAATCGTCTTGGTAAGTACGTTGGTAATGGCGTGGTGTGTGAAAGCCGTCACCAAGATACGTAATGGGCGCTCCTGTTGGTTGGCTGCGAGGGCGTAGCAGAGAAGCAGGTGAGCAACGGTGTGCGTCTTACCCGTGCCGTGTGGTCCCCAGATTAACGAAACGGGTTCCTGCAATGCCCCCGACACCGCCCTCCACTGTGCCTTGTTCAGCAGTTGCGACCGAGTGGTTGCGGCCCGTTGAACTAACTCCGTTTCCACGGCTGCCGGTTGCACCACGAAAGGCGACCAAGGTGTGATGGTTCCCCCCGCTACTAACTGACGAACGTGATCGGCACCCGGCTCAGCCTTCAGTTGTTGTATTGTACTTATCACTCGTTTCGAGTTGTAGTCAACATACATCGGATCGAGTACGTACGTGTCGTCGGGATTTGCCGCAAATATGGATTGCCAGTGGTCAATCTGGTCAGATTGGAGCCGTAGAGTGGGGGGCGTGTTCTGGTGATTTATATCTACTAAGATCACTTTGTTTTTAGCACCCTGCCAGCCGGCCGCCCGAAACAATTGCCCATCTACTTGTACAATCAACTCCTCCGGGTTTGACTCGGACGTAAGCACCAAGTTGAAGTCGCCGGCTGAGATTTTTGCGTCGTGACATTCCGGGTCGAACGTAAATTCCAATACGTTACTGTCGGTTCTGACGTACCGCAAGCCGTTGATGCACTCAAATTTGGCAACCCGCTCAGAAACTGGTAACGTATGCCCGTGTTTGGTCTTCAACTCGTAAAACGATTCCTCCAGGACCGTAAATACTTCCATCACCTCCATCACCCGCTGGGCATCGACGTCAATGATCGGTCCGCTTGGGTCAAACGTTTCGTTAAGGTAAAACGGCTCTTTCTTCAGAAGCAGATCAGGTCCTAACTGTTGTTTGACGGCCCGCACAACCGAATCCGTAGCCCGCAGTTTATTGCGAACCGTTGACCCAATAGCTTCCCGAATGGCCGGCGCATCCATATTCCGCTCCGGCCGGGTTGGATCGGGTTTAAATTCCTGGCCATTCCACACATCGTGGATTCTCTCAAAGGCTACCTGGTTAGAATAAGGCCAGCCAAAGCCAAACTTAGGTCTGTATTCATAGCCACCTGGTTCGCCATCGGCCTTTGTTGGCTGCAAGTCGCGTGAAACACTAGCTAAGTCGAAGCCGTAAGCGATAGGCAGGGTTAGCGATTGACGCAGAACCTGACTTACGACGGTCCCCGGTACGGTGCGGTATGCGTTCGCATCGGGCAGTACAGACTCCGGGGGAAAGATGCGGATGAGCCGTCGTACTTCATCCAGTAACCCCGCCGGCTCGTCTGACAACAAGTGCCGCTCTAAGCATTCCTTCAGTACCAGCAGGTCTAAGCCATCATAGACGTAGACATGAAGTCGTTTGGAGAGTCGCCAGCGTTGAGAACTGGCTTCTTTCTTAGCAACTTTTATGGCTGCTTTACAATCTTCAATCGCTTGTTTCAATGCCTCACGCTCCTGAATCAGTACGTCGTAGTCAGGTCTCTTTTTAGCTAAACGTGGATATTTTTCTTTAAAATCAGCCAGTGCCTGTTCGGCAGTGGTCTGAGCAGCCTCAGCATCAGTTACGTTTTGGTCGGCAGCTATGGGCTGATCCTTTACGGCTCTGTTCTCAGCATCAATACGAACCAGCAGATCGTTGAACGTCCTGAGGAAATTCATCAGCATCACGCCTTCTTGTTCAGGACCGTCAGAGATGAATACGTGTTCGTCGCCAATCACTTTTCCTTCATCAGTGTCCCAACCTTCGTATATTTTCAAGCCCAGCCCAAAGCAGGTCGCAGATACGGCGTCTTGCTCGGCCGATAGAATAATGCGCACGTCTTCACGGCGTGGCATTAGCAGGTTCTTCGTTTCTAACGACCGAATTTGCCCGTCTTCGAGCGTTTGAGCCGCTTTAATGTACCGGTGCAGGTTTGACGACAGGTCATGACTTTCCAACCGTAGCGCAGCAATCCGGGGCAAGTCCGCGTGCAGAGCCGCCAGTTCGCGGTGTGTTGGAATACCCGCCCTTCTTAACCGACGCTTCGACACCGAACTCATGTAAGGTACCCGCGACAGGTCATTACCGGCATCAGCCTCGGCGCGGCAGGTTTCTGCGTACTCGCACAGCATACAGCTTTCGCAGTAATGGTAATGAGCGTCAAAGGCAGGAGTGGTCAGCAGCGTAGGAACAGTGTCGCGCAGAAAGTTGCGTACCGCCGTGCGGTAGGGAGTTAGGACAAACGTGTCTTCTTTCTGCCTCGACTGAATTACAGCCGTCTCGGTGTCGACAACGATGTCATTCCGGTTCGCGTGACGCAGTACGTGTTCCAGCAACAATGAGTAAAACGCTACCTGTATGTAATGCTCATGCCGGGGTTTGCGGCTTGCTTTAAAATCCCAGATGCGCAGCCGAATGGGATTGCCGTCTACCTGAGCAGGCACGATCTCGATTAGATCGGGCAAGGCTTTGGTCAGTTGTACCTGGTCAACATTTAAGCCAAATTGTTGTAGGAAGGTCTCCTGAACGTCAGCCGCGAATCCTTGTTCAAAGTCAAGATCAATCTGCGCAAAGAAGCGAACCGCAGCGCCACCGTCCAAAACAGATAAAAAGTCTGAAAATGACGTAGGGATTACTTTGTTCGTTGCCGGATCAATGCCCGCGTGATGGATAGCAGTCGCTCCGTGCAACTCAATAAGTTTGTTGATCTGACTAACTTCAAATACGTCGCCACCCTGCATCAGCAGTGCCGCCCCCGGACGGGTGTGTTGACGCGCTTTTTTGGGTACTCGCCAGCCGATGGTACCTGGCCGCTCCCGAAGTGGTCCTGCAACGGTGTTGTAGCGAAACAGCCGGTCGCACCGGTGCTTAAAGTGCGACGCGATAACAGAAGCGGTAAGTCTATGCTTGGTCATTTGGGTAAGGAAATGAAAACAGTAAAGAATTTATCAGGTCGGCATTGGGACCGTAGCAAATCAAAACTATTGAAAGTTAAGAACACAATTTAGCCTATGAATCTATTTTATTCATCAGCCAAAGCAAGTAACTACATCAACTAATTACGTATCAGCTTTATAAGTCTGTTCCGGAACACGCAGGGTTTTATTGCCAGTCCGTTGGCGTTGGCCATTAATATGAAATCGCTATTTTGTGTGCAGAAACGCTGCACTTCCCCGCCGTATCTTTGCCCTACGATGACACCGACCGACAAACGACCGACTATAGACTTTCTGTACCGCATCACAAACGACGTGCTGTGGAATACCTTTAAGAAGAATGAGATCGGCGACGTGCAGCTACCCTTTGTGGTGCTGCGTCGGCTCGACTGTGTGCTGGAACCACGTAAACAGGCGGTGCGTGAGGCTTACTTGAGCTTCAAAGACAAGGTGTTACCCGACAAACTCGGTCCGGTGCTTGAACGGGCGGCTGGTGGGTTGAAGTTCTACAATACGTCGCCGTATGATCTGGTGACGCTGGCGCAGGACCCGCAGAACGTCGAGATCAACTTCCAGGCCTACATTAACGGCTTTAGCCCGAACGTGCAGGAAATCTTAGACAATTATCAGATTGATAAGGTCGTAGCCCGGCTTGTGCGGAATGGCTTGTTGTATCAGATGGTTAGCGCTATTGCCGGGGTTGACCTGCACACGACGGCCGTCAGTAACCACGACATGGGTTACGTCTTCGAGGAGTTAATTCGTATCTCGAACGAACAATCCAACGAAACGGCCGGTGAACACTTCACGCCCCGCGAGGTGATCCGGCTGATGGCAAGCGTGGTGTTTAGCACCGAACACGACGAACTGAAGCAGCCGGGTGTGATCCGCACGATCTACGACCTGGCCTGCGGCACAGGTGGAATGCTGACGCTCTCCAAGCATTATATTCACCAAAACATTAACCCCGACGCGACAATCAACATCTTCGGGCAGGAGATTAACGAGCAGTCGTACGCCATTGCCAAATCGGACCTCCTGATTACGGGCGAGAATCCCGATAACATCCGCCACGGCAACTCGTTCTCAGAAGATCGCTTCCATAACCGGAAGTTCAACTACATGCTGGCCAACCCGCCTTATGGCGTTAGCTGGAAAAAAGACGAGATTTTTATCAAGAATGAGGCCCTCAACCCGCTGGGGCGTTTTACGGCCGGGTTGCCGCGTACCTCCGACGGGCAGTTTCTGTTCATTCAGCACATGGTCTCCAAAATGGACCCGGCCGGTGCCCGTATTGGCATCGTAACCAACGGATCGCCCTTGTTTACGGGTGATGCTGGGTCGGGCGAAAGCGAGATCAGGAAGTGGATTATCTCGAACGATTGGCTCGATGCCATTATCGCTCTGCCGTCGGACATTTTCTACAACACCGGCATTTTTACGTATATCTGGATTCTGACCAACAAGAAAGCCGTGCACCGGCGCGGTCGGGTGCAGCTCATCAATGCGACGGATGCGTTCGTGCCGATGAAGAAAAGCCTGAACAACAAGCGCAAGCTCATTTCCGACGCGCACATCGCCGAAATTACCCGCCTTTACACAGCGTTTGAAGAAGGACCGAACGTAAAAATATTCGACAACGAGTTCTTTGGCTACTTTCAGGTAACCGTCGAGCAGCCGGAGCGTAAAGATGGGCGCATCGTGAAGGACAGCAAGGGCAAGCCCAAAGCGGATAGCAAAAAACGCGATACCGAAAACATCCCGCTCTCGGAAGCCGAAGCGTCGGACCGTCTCGACGCTTACTTCCGGCGCGAGATTGCGCCCCACGTTCCCGACGCCTGGATTGATTACAGCAAGACGCGCATTGGTTACGAAATCAACTTCACGAAGTATTTTTACCAGTATAGAAAGCCCGTTGAGTCGGCCGTTATCAAGCAGCAGATTGTGGACTTGGAGCGGTCGATTGTTGGCTTGCTGGACGAGATTTTGAACGACTAACGGGTCTTCAGACAGGAGCAAAGTCGAGTTTGGCCGCTTATCTTTAAGCGTAGAAATTGTAGTTAAGGTTTGGCGTCAACGGATATGTGGAGAAAATGGCTGTTTCCTATGCATATCGAATGCGACGTATATAGAAAATGACAGAAATCAACCTTTCGGCGTATCAACTCCTGCAACAACTCAATCAGTTGGACGAGTCAACGTCCATTGAAGCCAAAACCGGTTCTGACGTTGACCGCTCGGTGTTAGAAACGGTTTGTGCCTTTGCCAATGAGCCGGGATTAGGCGGTGGTTATATTCTGCTGGGTGTTCGGCAACAGGAACAAATGCTATTTCCCTTCTACGAGCCGGTAGCGGTTCGCCAATTAGATAAACTGCAAAATGAACTCGTTACCCGTTGCGCTACGGAGTTCAACCAGCCCATTCGACCCGACGTAACGGCCGAGACGATCAACGGTGTGCCGGTACTCAAAATCTTCGTGCCTGAGTTACCGCAGGCGCAAAAGCCCTTGTACTTCAAGAAACAGGGTTTGCCGCAGGGCGCTTTACGCCGAATTGGCGCAACGGATCAGCACTGCACCGAAGAGGACCTTTACGTCTTTTATCAACATTCTGATACGTATGATGCCAGTGTAGTTTCGAGTTCGACGCTGGCGGATGTGGATGAAGAGGCCGTGGCGTATTACCGCCGGTTACGGGCTTTGGTTAACGCGCAGGCTGAAGAACTAACGTATTCCGATACGGAACTGCTTCAGGCGCTGGGCTGCGCCGTCAAACAGGCCAAAGACTGGAAACTGACCGTGGCCGGGCTGGTCCTGTTTGGCAGTAAGATGGCGCAACGGCGGCTCATGCCCATGATGCGCGTGGATTACATCCGGGTACCGGGCAACGAGTGGATCGCCGACCCCGACAACCGGTTTCACTCCGTTGATATGCGCGGGTCGCTGCTGCTGATTTTACAACGGTTATACGCGCTCATTGCCGACGACCTGCCCAAAGGCTTTCTGCTGCCGGAAGGCGAAATTCAGGCGAAATCGACGGGGTTGCCGGGCCGGGCTTTGCGCGAAGCGCTCGTTAATGCGCTCATGCACCGTTCGTTCCGTATCAACCAGCCGCTTCAGGTCATTCGCTATGGCAACCGGATTGAAATCATGAATCCGGGCTACTCGCTCAAGGCCGAAGAACTCTTGGGTGAACCCGGCTCGATGCCTCGCAATACGTTTATCGCAACGGTTTTTCACGAAACGAACTTAGCGGAAACCAAAGGGAGCGGCATCCGCACGATGCGCCGGTTACTGGCCGATGCGGGTCTGTCGCAACCAACGTTTGAATCAAACCATACGGCCAACCAGTTTACGGCCCGGCTGCTGCTGCATCACTTTCTAAGCGAAGACGACCTCGACTGGCTGGCCCTGTTGGGGCACGACTCCTTGACGAACGGACAAAAAATCGCGCTCATCTTCGTGCGTGAAACGGGAGCCATTGACAACGCAACATTCCGGCAACTGACCGGCTCAGACCTAATGCGAGCCAGTACCGAACTACGTCAACTGCGTGACAATAAACTGTTGGAACTGAAGGGAAAAGGCCGCGCGACGTATTACGTAGCGTCAGATTTTCTGAAGTTGCTCGGCAGCAAGGAAACCCAACGACCCGATGCTGCCGACCGTAGTGCACCAGTCTCCGGACTTACCGCACCTGCTTCTACGCTTAGTGCACCTGCTTTGGGTCTTACCGCACCTGGTACGCTGCTTACCGAACCTGCCTTGGACCTTAGTGCACCACCTATCGGCCTTAGTGCACCACCCTTAGTGCACCAGTTGCCGGAACCGGTTCGACTAATGTTACAACAGCAGGGTAAACGACACAATGACCGGGTGTTCATGGAGACGCTGATTTTAGCCCTTTGCGCGGCCGTGCCACTCTCAACCGCTCAACTATCGGTAGTACTGAACCGGAGTGAAAAATACCTTTTACGTAAGTTTATCATTCCCCTGCGCGAAGCGGGTCGCCTGCACTACACCATCGCCGAAATGCCCAATCACCCGCATCAGGCTTATAAGACTATCAGTAACTTATGAACCAACCCTACGACCACTACAAACCCTCCGGCATCGACTGGCTCGGCGATATTCCGAGCCATTGGGAAGTGAAGAAGTTAAAGCACTTAGTTGAAGGACGGTTAGAGTATGGAGCTAACGAAAGCGCTGAACACGATAATGTAGAATATCCGAGATATATACGTATCACCGACTTCGGTGAAAACGGTAAACTTAGAGACGAAACTTTCAAATCTCTTCCGCCAGAAGTAGCCGAGGAGTACTTATTACGTGAAGGCGATGTTCTTTTTGCACGTAGCGGTGCAACCGTTGGGAAAACGTTTCAATTTAAAGACTACAAAGGTTTTGCCTGCTTCGCTGGCTATCTGATAAGGGCTACGCCTGATGAAAATTTAGTGAGTTCAGATTTCCTGTACTTATTCACCAAGTCCTTTCATTACGAGAATTGGAAGAGCAGTATATTCAGCCAAGCTACTATTCAAAATATTGGTGCTGACAAGTATAATACATTGAGTATAACGATCCCACCCCTCGCTGAGCAACGCGCCATTGCCGATTACCTCGACCGCAAAACGGCGCAGATTGACCAGTTAGTAGCACGCAAAGAGCAGTTACTGGCCTTGTTGCAGAAAAAACGCCAGGCCATCATCAACGAAGCCGTTACGCGCGGGTTGGATGCCAACGCACCCAAAAAAGACTCCGGCATCGAGTGGCTGGGCAAGATTCCGGCGCATTGGCGAATAACGAAACTTAAGCACTTGACCACCCGGATTGTTGATGGTACTCACTTTACACCTAATTACATTGAATCGGGCGTGCCTTTTCTACGAGTGACCGATATTCAAAGCGAGATAATTGATTTAACGCTGGTTAAATACATTTCTCAGGAAGAGCATGAGCAGCTATCAGGGCGGTGTAAACCTGAGAGAGGAGACGTTCTGTTATCGAAGAATGGTACTATTGGAATAACTAAAGTGGTAGATTGGGATTGGGAGTTTAGCATTTTTGTGAGCTTGTGTTTAATCAAGCTGACAGAAGAGCTAAATCCACGCTATTTTTCGTACTTCTTTGAGAGCGACATAGTTGACCAGCAAACTAAAGAAGGTAGTAAAACTACATCTGTCACGAATCTGCACCTTGATAAGATTAAGGAGCTACTATTTGCTTTGCCTCCAATTAACGAGCAGTTAGAAATCATTGAATTTCTTAACAAAAGAACAGGCCGGATAACGCTCTTAGAAAGAACAATCAAAACTCAACTTGCTCACCTCAAAACCTACCGTCAATCGCTGATTTCGGAGGTGGTCACGGGCAAGGTGGACGTACGGGCGAAGGTCTCCGCCGAACTGTAAACGTAAAACCGCACCGACTCAACGCACATGGCTACCGGCACCAAAGAAATCCACTTCGAGGAAGATATTGACGCGTACCTGACCAGTCCGGCGGGCGGCTACCGGGCCGTGTCACCCACCGCCTACGACCGCGAACTGGCCCTGTTGCCCACCGAAGCTGTAGAATTCATCAAAGAAAGCCGCCCGGAGCGCTACAAAGCGTTGCAGAATCAGTACGGCCCGCAAACCGACGAACGGATTGTTGGGGAACTGGCCCGGCAGATCAAAACCCACGGTACGCTGCACGTGCTGCGCAAAGGCTATAAAGACCGGGGCGTCGAAATGCGCTGGGCGTGGTTCAAACCCGCCAGCGGCATGAACCCCGATCACGCTACGTGGTACACCAAGAACCGTTTCGCCGTCGTGCGGCAGGTGCGTTACGCCAAGAACCCGAAAGACACCCGAGAACTGGATTTAGTCTTGTTTCTGAACGGCATTCCGCTGCTGACGGCCGAGTTGAAAAACGCCCTGACTGGCCAGTACCTCAATGACGCCATTAAGCAGTACCGTGAAGACCGCGATCCTAAAGAGCCGCTGTTGGAATACAAACGCTGCTTGGTCCACTTCGCTGTCAGCACTGAGAAGGTGGCCATGACGACCAAACTGGCCGGAGAGCGGACGTTTTTCCTGCCCTTCAATCAGGACATCGAAAACGAAAATGACAACGGCTTTGCTACCGAATACCTTTGGACCGACGTGTGGTCGCGCGATTCGCTGCTCGGTCTGGTGCAGAACTTCGTCAGTTTCCAGACCGACACTGAAACGTATTACGACGAGCAAAAGCACAAGCTTGCCGAACGGCAGTCCGAAAAGCTCATTTTTCCGCGTTTCCACCAGCGCCGGGCCGTGGGTTTACTCTTAGACGCCGTCCGAACCGATGGCGTCGGCCACAAATATTTAGTAAAGCATTCGGCCGGGTCGGGTAAGTCGAACACCCTTTCGTGGCTGGCTCATCGACTGTCAGGTTTCTACCAGACGCCGGCCGACGAACGGACCCTGTTCGACAGCGTCATCGTCGTCACCGACCGGCGCGTGTTGGACAAGCAATTGCAGAAGAACGTGCAGGACTTCGGGCAGGTGCCGGGCACCGTGGTGGCCATCACCGAGAAAATGACCTCGCAGGATTTGAAAGCCGCCATCGAATCGGGCAAGCGCATCATTATTACCACCCTGCAAAAATTCCCAGTCATTTCGGATACTGTCGGGCGGTTCAAAGACAGGCGCTACGCCGTCATTATTGACGAGGCCCACAGTTCGCAGTCGGGCGAGGCCGCGCGGCACCTGCGCCGGGCGCTGAGTCTAAGCGAAGCCGAGAAGGAAGACGACGAAGACACGCCCGCCGATCTGGACGATTTGGTGCTGGCTGACCTGAAAAGCCGCGGCCATCAACCCAACGTCTCGTTTTTCGCGTTCACGGCCACACCCAAACCTAAGACGATAGAACTGTTTGGTACAGTACGCAAGGGTAAAAAAGAGCCGTTTGACGAGTACACCATGCGGCAGGCCATCGCCGAAGGGTTTATTCTGAATGTACTGGATAATTACACCTCCTTTCGGCGCTTCTACAAATTAGCCAGCCGCGCCAACGTCGCCGACAAAGAATACGAAACGGCCAAAACCGTGCGGCTACTGACCAGCTACGTCGACCTCACCGATCATGCTATCGAACTTAAGTCGCGCATCATGCTGGAGCACTTCGTTGCGCACACGGCCGGGCAGATCAACGGCAAGGCGCGGGCTATGCTCGTAACGCGCTCACGGCTCCACGCCGTGCGTTACAAACGCAAGTTCGATGAACTGATGCGCGATATGAATCTGCCCTACACCGCACTGGTAGCGTTTTCGGGCACCGTTTATGACGCCGAGGTGGATGCCGACTTCACGGAAAGCAACATGAATGATCTGGGCGGTCAGTTAGATATTCCGATGGCGCTGAAACTGCCACACCACCGGATTCTGATCGTGGCTAACAAGTACCAGACCGGTTTCGATGAGCCGTTGTTGCACACGATGTATGTCGATAAGAAGCTGGGGGGCGTCAACACCGTTCAGACGCTAAGCCGCCTGAACCGCACCGCGCCGGGTAAGACCAGCACGATGGTACTCGATTTCGTGAACGACCCGGAGCAGATACAGGCCGACTTTCAGCAGTACTACGATGCCAACTTCATGCCCGAAGACAAGCAGACCGACCCCAATACGCTCTACGACGCCCTAACGGAGTTGAGCGGCTGGGCAGTTGTGCAGCCCGACGACACAACGGACTTCGCGGAAATCTTCTTCCGACGAGGTGATAATCTGCAATTGCTGCAACCGATTTTAGACCGTTGCGTCCGGCGCTTCACAAATGATTTGGACGAAGACGAGCAGGCCGCGTTCAAAGCCTGCGCCACCGACTTTGGGCGGCTGTACCGGTTCATGAGTCAGGTTATTACGTTCCAAGATGTAGAATTGGAAAAACAGTACGTTCTGCTGAGTGCGCTGCTGCAAAAGCTGCCACAGCCGGGCAGTACGCTGCCGCGCGAGGTGCTGAACGAGATTCAATTGGATAGCTACAAAGTGCAGAATCAGGGCACATTGTCTTTAGCATTGGAGGAAAGTGGGGCTGAGCTTTACGGCTTAAGTCGGGGCGGAGCGGCCGGTGGTCGGGACGATGTGTACGAACTGTTATCGACCATCATCAAAACCCTCAACGATGCTTACGGCCTCGACCTAACCGATGAAGATAAGGTGGACTTCGACCTCATCCGCCAGCGCATCGAAGCCGACCCGGACTTGATGAACATCTTCAACGAGCGCAACTCGAAAGACAACATCCGCGACAAATTCAACGACGTGCTGGATCAGGCACTGGTCGACTTCATCGACACCAAGCTGGAACTCTACAACAAACTCTCGGAAGATAAAGCCAACGCGACCCTGAAACGCGTCTGGTTCAACTCGCTGTACGATGGCCGAATACGGGGTTTGCGGTCTTGATTGTTTAAATGCACTTCACTTATGCACCTTGACAAAACGAAACTCAAACCGCTAATAAAGAAAACAGAAGAACTAACCGTAAAAACGCCGAACCATTACGTCGTCGGGAAAAAACAGCCGTCGGCAGCCGAGCAGTTGAGCGCTATCATGTCTGGTACGTCGGGCTGGTTAGCCAAGCATACCCATTTGGTGAACGGACCTGCATACGGCAAGAAACTGGCTGAATTAAAAGCTAAGCTGCCATCAACCGAGCGCAACTTTCAGACAACGTATCTTTCTGATAAAGACGCTGAGGATCTGCGCACGAAGCTATTGGCCCTGCTAAGAGCAATCGACAAAGAAAACAAGTCTGTGTTCATCGTACATGGCCGCGATCATCAGATGCGCGATGCAGTCCAAAGTGTACTACGAGGATTAGGAGTAGCAACCGTTGTGTTAGAGCGGGAAGATGACAACGGACAGACCATCATCGAGAAATTCGAGGTAGAAGCTGCCCGTTGCGAGTACGCCTTAGTGCTTTGCTCGGCCGATGACGAAGGCCGGTTACGCACAAAAAGTCGTACAAAGGAGATACCGTTGAAGCCCCGTGCCCGGCAAAACGTAGTGCTTGAATTAGGGTACTTCCTGGCAAAGATCGGGCGTGGAAATCTGTTTGTTCTACACTCAGAAGAAGCTATTGAACAGCCCAGCGATTTTATAGGAGTTATTTATCAAACTTACGACAAGGCTGAGAAATGGAAGCCCAAACTGGTACGGGAGCTAAAGAAGGTAGGATTTAAGATACCAACTAAACTGTCAGATCGTATCTGAATTTCACATTATGAAAAAGCACAACTCGATTACGCTTGAACTTGGGAAAGATAAACCAGGCAACGTTTACCGGTACATTAACCGGTGGCATCTGGTTCCTTCGAGTCATGGCAGTGACGTATTTTACTTGTTCGTTGATGCGCTGGTACAGTGGGGACCTAAGCGGGATTATCCAGCGAAAGTCTTCTCAATGGTTATGCAGTACTCATCAGAGATAGGCCATAACGTGGATGTATCTCAACCGGCTCACATTCATGTGGATGACGTGCACAAAGTCATGCAAGAGTTTGAAGCGTTTGTAGTAGGAACAAATTAATGTCTAAGCAATGATTCAATCGGCCAATAACTACCCTTTATCCGTTCTTTTTAACCCGGATCAAAATCTTAAATACACGATTCCAAAATACCAGCGGGAATACGTCTGGCAGCAGCGGAACTGGGAAGCACTGTTCGACGATATCAACGAGAATGAAAAAGGCCACTTCCTTGGTTCGATTATCTCTATCAGCCAGAGCACTGATTTACACCAAACCTTGCGTTTGGAATTAGTTGATGGACAGCAGCGAACAACTACTACCTCGTTGTTATACGCTGCTATCTATGTTTGGTTGAAGGAGAATACAAGCGACGATGATGATGACATACGAGTCGAGCTGGTTAACATTCGCAACCGCCTTGTGCAGAAGCAGGATCGGACGGCAATGCGTCTCGAACCGTCATTGCAAGGCAAGAACTACGAAGATTATCAGTGGGTGCTGGCGAATGCTAAGCTACTGAGTAAAGAAGTAAGTAAGCCGTTAAATTCGGGAAAACGACGAATTGAGCGGGCTTTTCAATATTTTTTGTACCGCCTGCGTCAAACTGATTCAGATGGGCAATCTTTATTTACTATTCATAAGGTCACTGCTTTTCTGGACCGGCTGAACAGCGCGTCAATGGTTAAAATTGAAGTAAACAGCCATTCCGACGCGTTTACTCTCTTTGAAACTCTCAACAACCGCGGGGAACCACTATCAGCCTTAGACCTCATTAAGAATAAATTTTTGGATGTACTGGATCAAAGGCAGTTTAACAGCATTGAACAAAATTTTGATACTTGGACTA
Organism: uncultured Spirosoma sp.; assembly: GCA_964249775.1. Classification (GTDB taxonomy): domain Bacteria; phylum Bacteroidota; class Bacteroidia; order Cytophagales; family Spirosomataceae; genus Spirosoma. The sequence goes on along the minus strand of CAXUEB010000038.1, from coordinate 10,302 downwards.
AACTGCTTGACAATCTGACCGATGATCCCCGGACGCAGCAACGGTATCTGCGCCATTATTATAATTCGTTTAAGTACAAGCCGGAAGTTCGTGTTCAAAGTATTTCCAAGGCGACTCGTTCTAACTTGATTGATATTTACGGAAAATTGATTGATAGTGACGTTCAACGGGTGTTTACGGATTTATATAGCAAGTCAAAATTGTACAGCCGGTTGGCTAAGCCAGAGAATGATCATAATAGCGCTGCGGTCACTGAGGCATTACTTGACTTGAATCGCATCGGCGGGGTAACGTCTCTTGGGTTCTTGCTGTATCTCTTGGCTGAACATACTGGAATGAGCAGTCCCGAATTAACTGCTATTATTCGGCTGTTGATTGTCTTCTTCGTTCGACGCAACATCACCGATACGCCACCCACTCGTGACTTGGACAAACTCTTTATTGACTTAATTGAGCATTGCCAGCAAACCGCTGAAAAACCTACGGCTGATTCAATCAAAGCCGTTCTTAGACAGCGAATTTGGTATGTCGCTGACGAAGTGTTTCGGGCCAAGTTGGAAGGCAATCTGTATTACGAAAACACGGATGCGGCTCGCTTCGTGTTATGTAGTTTAGAAGTGCAGCATCAAACCAATGAAACGCATACGAACCTCTGGGAGCGTTATCAAAGTGGGCAGTATGTTTGGACTATCGAGCACATCTTTCCCCAGGGTAAAAATACACCGTCTGCTTGGGTAAAAATGATTGCAGACGGAGATGTAGAACGGGCTAAACAAGTGCAGGAACAGTACGTTCATAGACTCGGAAACCTGACTCTATCCGGTTATAATACGGAACTTGGGAATAAGCCGTTTGACCAAAAACGCGACCGAAAAGATTACAAAGGTCATTATGTTGGCTATAAAAACGGCTTGTATTTAAATCAGGAATTGTCTCAAAAAGAAGAGTGGACAGTGGCAGACATCCAAGCTCGGACGGGTGAGTTGGTTGATCAGTGTATGACTTCATTTGCCCTGTAAGCAATGAACGATTTTGACATCCTCGTTGGCCGCATTAACGAAGGGTATCGCGCTATATGGGAGAACATCAATCCGTTAACGCAGCCGCAGGAAGGTCCCAACCTCCGCTCGGTGCTTTTGGAAGCTACACAAGCCGTCAGCTATAGTCGTGGTCTGTATCAGCCGCTGGAAGACTACATTCGTGAACATCCCGGCTCCGGCAGCCCAATCCGCACGAATGACAACACTCGTTGGTCAACTGATACATGGTTACTTCGTTATGACCGGTTTGAATACGGGGGCAACGTGTACGTATGGGCACCAGAGGTAGTGCTAACGTCAACCGACGAACGATTTGATACCTTTTTCACTCTTAAATGGCGAAGTATTGACGTAATCCAAACCGATGCTTTTTTGAGCTTTCATCAGCAACAGGGTCATTGGGAAGACAAGGCAAATTTTGTTCGCTACTTGCGGAAACTAACTATTAAACATCGAGACTTCTTACCCTCACCCGAATTCAGCGAACTACTCGAAGGCTACACAAAGCTAACAGAACCGGACCAAGTGGCGGCTGAAACGGTTGCCGGTCTTAAAAGCATAAAGATAAAACTGCCTAAAGTTCCGCCACGGCGAAAGGATGACGATAAGACTACACTTTCTCTGAAAGAAACCTTACGGTTATTTGACTATTTGCGTCAGACCGGAGCTATACTAAAAGATACCAGCTATCTAAGAGAATCAAACGTTCATAAAGCTATACAGGTATTAACAGGCTATAATGATACTAACATGCGCAAAGCAGAAATTACAGCAAGTATAAGCAGGGAAGAGCTAAAAAACTTGAGAAAGTTAATAAATAGGATATGTACGCTGATAGACATCGACTTAGAGTCAAAAAAGGGCTACAAGAAATAGTTGTTAGCTAACAAAACGTCGTAGTTCGGCTCTGTCACAGGCCAATTTCGTCCCATAATCAAATGAATTATGAGATGAACAGAGTAGTTGTCATGTCAGAAGCAGACGTAGAATCGCTGCTTGACCGGGTGGTCCGTCAAGTTCTTAATCAGAGAGGAATCCCAGAAGAATTTTCGACGGAGTATCTGGACATTGGACAGGCCGCCAAGTTTCTACGCATGAGTGAATCCTCACTCTACACGCACACCAGCCAGCGTCGCGTGCCTTTTATCAAACGGGGTCGTCGGCTGCACTTCAAGAAGTCAGATTTATTGGTTTGGCTCGACGAAGGACGGAAAAAAACTTGCGACGAGATCGCTGAAGAAGCAGGCATCAGCCGGAAAGGGGGAAGCGGGGATGACTTCGGACCCTATGTTTCTTGAAATTGCTATCTGGGATTTTTGTGCCGACCGAGAGTTGAAACCTCTACTTGATTCGACGCAGGTACGGCTACTACCAGAAATGCCGCGGCACAGACCTACTCTCGTTGCCGGACGATGAGGCTGAGCGCATCCATCAACGAACGATCTCGCTCGAAAAAGAAGTCGCTATTTTGTACGCCACCAGGAATATGGTAGTGCGGCTACGGGAGTTGTACATGAGGGCTACGGCGGACATTGGTGAGGCCATATACCAGGAACGTTTGGACTTGCTTAACCAGGTGCAGTATTGGAAATCGCGTTACGAAGGTGAACACGCCGAATGTATGCGAGAGAAAACGGACGTATTGTTTTGGATAGAACTGGCCCAAACATACTTGCGCGATGGAAAAGCACAGTAGCATGTGGGCCGAACTCGACCAAGAATTCGGCAAGGGAAAGGTCGTTTCCTTTACCCGTGGGCCAACGGAGAAAAGCGAGCCTGTATTGAAGGTTCGTACCGCCAACCAATGTATTCAGGACGCTAAGCTGAAACCAATTCCACGGATGCTGTTTGCGGAATTTTGGCACGAAGGCGAACTGGCCATCTTGTTTGCCGATACGAACGTTGGAAAAAGCATCCTGGCGGTTCAGATCGGCGATAACATCAGTCACGGCCGCAGCCCACCAGAACTACCCATGCAAGCAGGAGGGCAACCGGTTCTATACCTGGACTTCGAGCTATCTGATAAGCAGTTTCAGCAACGATACTCAATGGGTTTTGAACGAAAATACCATTTTTCCAACACCTTTTATCGCGTCGAGATTAGTCCGGAGTTTTCGGATTTCGGACGGTTTGAGGAAGCGCTGAAGGCAGAAATAGAAGCGGTCGTTGCGCAGACTGGAGCAAAGGTGTTGATCGTGGATAACCTACCTACTTGAAAACACAATTCACCGACACGGCCAAGGAAGCCTTACCACTCATGCCGGTTTTTGAGTTTTTTCAAAAACCGGCATGATCTAAGCATTCTGGCGCTGGCTCATACCCCGAAACGTGACAGCACAAGGCCGTTGACGGTAAACGACCTGGCAGGCAGCAAGCACCTGTCAAACTTTGCCGATGCCATCTTCGCCATTGGCCAAAGCGAAAAGGACTCTGGGTTGCGGTACATCAAGCAGATCAAAGCTTGAGCAACGGCTAAACTCTATGACTCGGACAGCGTCATCGTCTGCCGCGTGACCAAGCCAAGCAACTTTTTGATGTTCGAAATTGAAGGGTACGGCTACGAACGGGAACACCTAAAAGCGTTGACCGATAATCAGCATGAGGAGTTGGACGCTCACATCGTAACGCTGAAACAAGGAAAGCCGGAATTGTCGAACGCCGAAATCGCTCGGCAGCTTGGAACCAACAAAATGAAAGTTGGGCGCGCCTTAGAGCGCCACAAACAAAGGCAAGAAACCTCGTAACAGGGTAACGTAGTAATAGGTGTTACGCCCGTTAGGGGGTTTCGAGTGCAATTAATCAACAATCCTCTTTTTTTAAAAAACATGTCAAACCAGTTAGACACCATCCGCCAACTCAAGGAGCAGGGGATGAGCATTCGCGAAGTCGCGGTGCAACTTTCGATCACCAAGTATGAGGTCGAAAAGGCTTTTCAACAACTAAAAGCCTTCGGACAGCGTCCAGACAGCCGTCTGGACAGTTATTCGGACGACCGTCTGGACGATGAATCAGACAGTTTTAATGACGAATCGGACGACTGTCCGGACGATCAAGACGATCAGATGCCAGTTTCTGGTGAATTTGCTTTGTTGTCTTCGGCGAAGGGTAGGTCTTTTGGAGACCTACCGTCGGAGTGGTACAAAGGTGTTACGCGCTCGGATGCCGACTTTATCATTGAACATCATATTGCCGGCAACGGGCCAAGCCAGATCAAAGCTTGCTATACACGTAAGTACCCAATCGAATTCATAAGTTTAGAAGTCATTCACCAAGTGGTTGATGCGTATGAGAACCGGGTGGTGAGAGTCCGCAAGCAGGAGGAAGCTAATCAACAAGAACGTAAAGCGGCTGCTAAAAAGGCGGCCGACGAGCGGATGTTCGAGCAGTTCAACAACTTCGTGGGAGAGGAAGCTTTGGCTTTTTTACTTTGGTTTAATGAGGATGAGGAATGTGAGTGGTCAGAACTGAAAAGTTGTGTTACGCGGGCCAGCATAATTTTGAGGGAAATAGAGGATTTTTGCCGCAAGTACGACTTGCGATACCAGTACTATGAACCGTACACGGTGATTCGTGGTATCAAGAATGCTATGGACATTAGCCTCCGTAGAAAGAAGGACGCTGAGTTAAGCGATGGAGTCGTTTCATTCTTAGGAATGATAAACCATCGCTCCTCACTTGACCGGTATTTCTGGAAGATGGTGGACAGCTCGAAGAGTGGGTCATGGTGTTAATTCAATCAGTCTACTCAAGCTAAAAGCCTGACGAACGCTGCTCGTTAGGCTTTTAGCTTGAGTGTGCTACCCAGATGAGGAAATTATGAACATAATTAAACAAATAGGCGGTAAGCCGCTGCTGACGAATTTTCGACCGCACCAGCGGCTAAGGCGTGTCTGTTGCTTAATAATAGGTTATTGATGGACAAGGTGTATCGATAAGATCATAGCAACAAGAAGCCACGTTCAGACCCTACTGACGTGACTTCTTGTTGCTAATTATTGTGCTACCACAATCACCTCATTATTGATAGAAATTTGTCATTGAATTAGTAACCATCCAAATTAGCTACCATTAAGTAATGTACGAATATGACTACACTCGGTAAATTTTCTATTGCATGGTATTTCATGCTCGTGCTGAACTTTGACAGCTTTGGGCAGGAACAACTATCACTCGAACACCCGACGTACCAATTGGCGTTGCGGGTGTTTGAGGATGTGGGTCAGTCATTTGGTACAGGACAAACCCTACCCGTTCTGAAGGTGGTGACTCACACTTCAAGACAAAAACCCATTATCGCCGATTATAGACGCGAGCCGGAACCAACGATACGCATTAGCGAAGACCTGATTAGCTTATGTAAAGAATTGGGTCCGGACTCTTTAAATGCGTTGGCCTACCTGCTTGGCCATGAGTTAGCCCATCACTTCCAACGCCACTCAATTTATGGCACTTATACCGCCCAGAATTCAAAAGAGGTTGGCATTGCGGCCGAAACCCAACTTAGATTCGCCGAGGCTGAAGCCGACCGTCTTGGCTGTTATTACGCGCAAATCGCGGGTTATCAGCCAACCGTTGTTGTAACGGCCATCATAAAGCGGATTTACAGCCGCTACCATTTACCGCCCAAATTACCAGGCTACCCTTCCCTGTCCGAACGCATTCGTACGGGGGCGCTATTTCAAGATGAGACTCGCTCTCTGGGTTATATCTCTCAAGCCGGACAGCTGCTGTATGCCACCGGACAGTTTGCCGAAGCCGCTGCAAGTTTTGATTACGTCAGCCGTTCCTTTCGGAGCCGCGAAATATTCAACAACATGGCCTGCGCTTATCTACAAACGTGTCTGCACAAGTTACCTCCCGACGAGCAGGCGTTTGTTTACCCGGTGGAGTTTGACGCGTATTCGCGGCTGCGACTACCGGTGCCGCCGAAAGAACGCGGGAACGCGCCGGCGATGCCCGACCTGATTTTGCTGAAAAAAGCCGAAACCGCGCTTCAGAACGCACTTCGACTCGACGAAACGTATTTGCCGGCTCGCATCAACTTGGCCTGCGTTCATCTGCTGCGCAATAATCCGGACGCTGTGACCGGGCTGCTGAACGACTCGGCTAACCTACCGGCCGACGCGCATACGGTCCGGGCGATTGCTTACCTCAAACAAAACCGCATCGAACGCGCGGCCGACGAATTTCAGGCGGCTGTACAGGGACAGGGCTACTTTGCCGCCTACAATCAGGCCCTGTTTGAGCGGCAGCAAAGACCCATGCGGGCAGCTTTTACCGAATGGATTGAGCAGTGGTTCCGCACGAATCCGCCACCGGAAGCCCTGACCCGTCGCGACTGGCGTCTGCCCCCGCCGCACAAACCCGCCGGTTTCGGCGCGCGGGTAAGTAACCTGCCTTACGTTTACGTGCGGGCCGACACGACGGCCCCGCACGGGCTGTCGATCAAAACGGCCGTCGGAACGTTCGTCTGGCTGCCCCTGCCCGGTCGGGCGCGGCCAACCCCCATCAGCGAGGCTGGTTTTTCGCCGGCGGGCTTGTCCAAGTCCGACATACGCCGGCAGATGGGTATACCCAACAAGCAGCACATCACCACCATGGGTAGGTTCTGGGTTTACTCGGAACGGAATCTGGTGTTTGAATTTGACCGGTCCGGGCAGGTAAAGGGGTGGGGGCGATTCAACAAACCATGAACCGTTGTTCGTAGACCAGTGCATTCTCCCAACCCTACCCGATGAACACCGACTCTCTCCATTCTGCCGCTACCTTGCTAGCCGCCCTGCGTCGGAACGATCCGGCCGCCTGGGATACCGTTTACCAGAGGGGCTGGCAATATGTCAAGCCCTTTATGTACCAGAATCGGATTGAACCCGAAGCGGGCCTTGAACTATACCAGGAGGTAGCCATTGCGTTCTACGAAAAGAAAGTAATAGACCCGGCGTTCACGCTCACCTGCGCCATCGAGACGTTTCTGTACGCCATGTTCCGGCACAAGTGGCTGGAATCGCTGCGAAGCAGTAAACGGGCTGGACTGGTGAAAGACATCGATGATCCGGCGCTCATGCGAGAGATGGCCGCCCTTAACGAAACCCACCCGGATTTTGACGAGCCGCTGGACCCGCTGCCCGACGAACCGGCGATTCGGGCGGCAATCGAACAACTCGGCGACCCCTGCCGCACCGTGCTTATCCAATATTATTATCACCAAACACCGATGGCTGACATTGCCGCGATGACGAACTTGGCGGATGCCAACAGCGCCAAGGTAAAGCGGTTTCGCTGCATGGAACAGCTAAAGAAACGGTTTGGCCAGAAAAAGTAAACAGCCATGAACGAAACAACGCGCACGGAGCAGATTGAAAGCTACCTGCTGGGCCAACTAACCCAACCAGAACAGATTGCCTTTGAGGCACAAATGCAACAAGACCAGCAACTGCGCACGGAGGTTGATCTGCAACGTTTGCTGGTGCAGCACATCCGGCGGGTCGGCCGCGACGAGTTGCGCGGTCGACTAAAAGGCATTCCGCTGGATATGACCCCGGCCGAGATCAGACCCGAGACGCTACCCAACCAAACGGTTAGGTTACGGTGGTCAACAATGCGCCCCTGGCAGTGGGCGGCTGCCGCCGTGGTCGTGCTCACGCTTGGCATCGGGTGGATGTTCTACCAACGATTCAATCAGCCGGTATCGGTTAGCCCCGTATCGACCAATATTCCTTATACGACCGAACAGCCCGACAACGGACAGGGCCTGGCGGGTACGGTTGATGCGGGCGAAACGTATCCCGTATTAATTTACCCGCCTTCGGATTCGGTCTCGTACCACTACCAGTTTGGCGATACGCTACGGTTGTACGGGAACTTCCCATCCGGTCAGCTTTCTCTTCACTATCAAGCTCGTACTGAGACGTATAGATTAACCGTGGGTCGCACTGCTTATGCGCTCGAGCGGTACGCCCCCCGACAGCGTTTAGGCAAATAATCATCGTCGGCTCGTACGGATGAAAATTAATTATTGGGGACATCCGCGTAACCTTCTAAGAGAAACGACATAAACGATAGGGCTTTCCCAACTATCCACACCCGAGTGAGGCCGGTGCCAACAGCGTGACACCGGCTTTTTTTATGCATGCGGCAGGCGTTGTATTGCCGCATGCATAAAAAAAGTGTAGGGGCGATTGTAACCTTGGCTTGCAGCAGTCATTAATGGATGAAGTTCAACGCAAACTCCCATTAATCATGTCCACAATCACGCTCGTCAAACTCCTTAACATCGTTGCGCTTGTATCGGT
>CAXUEB010000038.1:0-1960 GCA_964249775.1 uncultured Spirosoma sp. | reverse complement strand
GTTGCGGGTTGCCAGTCCGGAAGCCGGGTTGACACCGAACCGACCTATGTGTTTCAGGGTAGCGAATCTGAGGTGAAAACCTTTGCCAGCACGTATGCCCACGCCCTCATGCGCCACTTCAACCCACAGACCGGCCATGATCCGTATTACCGGGTCAATACTTGGAATTATGACCCATCCACGGCTATGTACGCCATTGATATGACCGCCATCTGGTCCGGCAAACCGAATATGTTTGCCGACGAGTGCGTGTCGGAGCTATCGCTGGTGTACCGGGTGGCCCGCGACGGATCGTCGTTTTCCGTAGACCGCCCGACAACCAACGGCTGCGTGGACGTCGGGCAGTTTAGCGACGGTACGTGGGACCTCTTCGTTCAGGAGATGATTAAGTAAGGCTCTATGCCCGAACCGCAGCCCGGCTAAGAAAGAACCGGGCTGCGGTTAAAGCCCCGCCCGACGCCGGAAGTAACCGCGGCTTGCTTAAATCGTGATACTGATTACTCACTTTCTGGTATTGCCCTTGCTGAACAGGTCCCCTACTTTTATTTTCTGTTTGTGACCGATTATCCACATCCCTTTTCTTTATTACCATGCACGCGCTTTGCCTGTTTTGGGGACTATGCATCGGTCTTGTCCAAACTGCCCTGGCCCAGCCCACATTTTATGCCATTCTGATGGCGGCCACCAATGATTCCCGGATTGGGGTGGCCTGCCAAATCGACCTCTTGGCATCAACCACTAAGTTCAACGGTGTTGCCCAGAAGCTGGGGTACCGCTATTCGCCCATCGTCATCAAAGCCAACGACTTTGGTTTTGATAAGCTTGCCCAGACGCTGGACAGACTCCACTGTGCCCCCAACGATGTCGTCGTCTTCTACTACACCGGCCATGGTCTGAACCTGACTAAGAATACCAGCGATTTCCCCATGCTTCGGCTCGATACGGCCGATGCCGCTAAGATGCCGCCTTTAGACATTATCCACGATCAGATTATGCGCAAAAATCCCCGGTTTTGTCTGACCATCGGTGATTGCTGCAACAAACTGGTTGACGAGAAGCTACCCGTTGACCGGTCGACGGCGCGTGGTACCAGTTGCGACGCGGCTATATTCCGTCAGCTTTTTCTGAATCAGCGGGGGGGAGTGCTGGTGGCCAGTAGTAAACGCGGCCAGGTGTCCGGGGCTTCCGTTAACGGCAGTCATTTTACGTGGTCCTTGCTGCAATCGCTCGAATATGCCTGCTTTTACAATCAACAGGCCAACTGGAAGCAGATCCTCGACGATTCGCAGAACCGGATGCAGCACATCACGATGGCTAAGGTAACGGGCCAGCAGTCCATTTATGCGTTTACCGATCCGGGGCAGGAACCCGCTCTGATCGGACAACTGGCTACCCGTGCCGATACGCTACCCATCCCGACCGTAACACCCGGACCCGTAGAGCCGGTCAACCAGACCGCTTCTCAACCAACCATCCGTACCGAAACTCCGGCGGCAACCACCGGCAGCGTACCAGGCGACCCCCCCCCCCCGGTCGTTGCCGACGCGCCTGGTCAGACCACGCCTAACCGGCCGGCCTTTAACCAGGTAAACGAGTTTCTGAACGCGTTGGTCGACCCGTCTAAATCCTACGCGGCCCGGAAGCAATGGCAGAAAGGCGCGAGTTCGTACTTCGTCCACAACGCCCGCGTGAAGGTGTTTGTCCGGGACACGCCGGTAGATGTGCTGCCCCTGTCGGAGCTGATGGATCGCTACGCGACGCTGGCCGGCAAAATTCAGCAAATCAACCTCATCGAAAACCTGTCTAAGCTCGACCCGTCGGGGCGGTATTACGTCGAAGTAGCTGTGCAGGAATTATGGAAATAAGCCAATCCCTACGTACATGAAATACGCAATTTTATCTTGCTGCCTTGTTTGGTTGCACCTGGCGCAGGCGCAGGACCCGGCCACCCCCCACCAGC
>CAXUEB010000037.1:21143-24407 GCA_964249775.1 uncultured Spirosoma sp. | reverse complement strand
CGTCGGTGGTGCGGAAGTAGAACTGCGGCCGGTAGTTGGTGAAGAACGGCGTGTGACGGCCACCTTCTTCTTTCGACAGAACGTAAACCTCAGCCTTAAACTTCATATGCGGGGTTACCGAACCCGGCTTGCAGATTACCATGCCGCGACGGATGTCAGTTTTTTCAATACCCCGGAGCAGCAGGCCTACGTTGTCGCCGGCTTCGCCACGGTCCAGAATCTTGCGGAACATTTCAACCCCCGTTACCACCGACTTCAGGTTCTCAGCCCCCATACCGAGGATCTCAACCTGTTCGCCCGAGTTGATAACGCCCCGCTCGATGCGGCCCGTTGCTACCGTACCCCGACCCGTGATCGAGAACACGTCTTCGACCGGCATCAAGAACGGCAGATCCGTTTGACGCGGAGGCAGCGGAATAAAGCTGTCAACGCTATCCATTAATTCTTCGATGGTCTTTACCCACTGGGCATCGCCGTTCAAACCACCTAAGGCCGAACCTTGAATTACGGGAATGTTGTCACCGTCGAACTGGTAGAAGCTCAGCAGTTCGCGGATTTCCATTTCGACGAGTTCGAGCAGCTCGGGGTCGTCGACCATGTCCACTTTGTTCATGAACACGACGAGCTGGGGTACGCCTACCTGGCGGGCGAGCAGGATGTGCTCCCGCGTTTGGGGCATCGGTCCATCCGTTGCGGCTACCACCAGGATAGCACCGTCCATTTGGGCAGCACCCGTTACCATGTTCTTTACATAGTCAGCGTGGCCGGGACAGTCGACGTGCGCGTAGTGGCGCGAAGCCGTAGCGTACTCAACGTGCGATGTATTGATGGTGATACCGCGCTCTTTTTCTTCGGGAGCGTTGTCAATCGAGGAGAAGTCCCGAATTGCGGCCAGACCCTTTCCGGCCAGCACTTTCGTAATGGCAGCCGTCAGCGTCGTTTTACCGTGGTCAACGTGACCAATCGTACCGATGTTGACGTGCGGTTTCGAGCGGTCAAAATTCTCTTTTGCCATGTCTTTAAAACGCTATTGTGAACTGTTGTTTGTTTTGGATAAACTCGCTGAACGTCAGTCAAGCCGCCCGAAACTGCGTGTTCTGTACGCAATCACGATACGGCTTTAATACGCAAAAAGACTTCACGAGGAAGTCTTGAGCCGTTACGGGGACTTGAACCCCGGACCTCTTCCTTACCAAGGAAGTGCTCTACCGCTGAGCTATAACGGCTTGTTTTTAACAGTCTTTGTCCTTGGCAAGCCCTTGCTTTACCAATTGAGCGGAAGACGGGTCTCGAACCCGCAACCTATAGCTTGGAAGGCTATCGCTCTACCAATTGAGCTACTTCCGCAAGAAAATTGTTTGTCTACTGTAGTGTTTGTCTGTTGAAAACGACTAAACAAACGAACAATCAAACAACATCCGTGGTGGGGAGTGGAGGATTCGAACCTCCGAAGGCGTACGCCAGCAGATTTACAGTCTGATCCATTTGGCCACTCTGGAAACTCCCCAAAACACTGTTAAAGAACGATTTCCAGCCCGTTTCCGGTTTGGAGTTGCAAAATTACACGGTTTTATCAGGTTGTCAACACGTGCGTTGAAAATAATTTAGGTAGGTTGGAAACAATCAGAAGGATGATCTACAACACCTGGGTTAGTTGTTTTCCGTCCGGATAAAGCATGTCAGTGATGCGCCACCGACCGGCGACCTGCCGCAAATCAATTTTAATTTCTTGGGGTTTAGCCTTGTTCTGAAACGTGACGTACACCACTGCCCGCGAACCACCCACGGCGGCCGGCTCAACCCACTTCTTGGTAACTACGGCGTCCGGCGCGTTGAAAAGCAGATTGGTTTTTTGTGCTTTTTTACCCTTCCAGATTTGATCGGCGACGGGTTTAACGAAGAACTGGTCTACTACCGCCCGGTCTTTGGTTTCGCGAAACGGATTTTCTTCTTTCTGGTGCTCAAAGTAGAGCGCCCGAACCAGTCGATCGGCGGCCGAGCGGGGCGCGTCGGGGCCGGGGCGCTTAGTCAACGCCGTAGCGCTGTCTTCCGTCACGACAGCGGACGTAGTCGTAGCTTGATCTCCCTGCTTGGGTTTGGTCTGGCACGCTTGGACGAAGACAAACAGAGCGATGGTTAGCAAGTACTGCGTAATGTTCATATTATAGCGTTTAGGTCAATTCAAAACACACTATAATGCAGCGATGCACGGAGTGAGTGAGATGCGCAAAGTTGTTCTTATAATTTCGCTGCGTATCTCGCCTTACTCCGTGCATCGCTGCGTAACAACTCTTCAATCTACCAAACCTTAATGCGGTCTTCGGGCTTCTTGTACATCTTATCGCCCGGCTGAACATTGAACGCCTGATACCAGGCATTGATGTTCGACAATGGCCCGTTGCAGCGGTACAGTCCCGGCGCGTGCGGATCGGTCATAATGAGCTGCGCCTGCGTTTCGGGCAGGACGTTGATGCGCCACACCTGCGCCCACGATAGGAAAAATCGCTGATCAGGGGTGAAGCCGTCGATCAGGGCTTTTTTACCAGTGGCTTTACCAAGCGTGGCCCGACCCTGCGCCGTTTTCTTGAACGCGTCATAGGCAATGGCCAGACCGCCGAGGTCCGCTAAGTTTTCGCCGAGCGTCAGTTGCCCGTTTACCTTGATGGAATCGAGTACCTTGTAGCCGAAGAATTGCTCCTTCACCAGATCGGCGCGTTTCTTGAAGTTGTCGGCGTCGGCTTTACTCCACCAATCGCGCAAGGTGCCGTCGGCGTCGTACTGACGGCCGGAGTCGTCGAAGCCGTGCGTCATTTCGTGACCAATTACGGCTCCAATCCCACCGTAGTTGATGGCATCGTCGGCGTCGAAGTCAAAGAATGGGAATTGCAGAATAGCCGCTGGAAAGGCAATCTCGTTGTTGACGGGATTGTAGTACGCGTTTACGGTCGGTGGCGTCATGCCCCACTCGGTCCGATCAACGGGTTTACCCAGACGCCCAATCATGTAGTTGTACTGCCACTTACTGGCCGATTTTACGTTACCGTAGAAATCGTTGCGGGCAATGGTGACACCGTCGTAATTCTTCCACTTGTCGGGATAGCCAATCTTGCGCTTGAACGAGGTCAGTTTCGTTAGCGCCCGCTTCTTGGTTTCCTCGCTCATCCAATCGAGGTTCTTGATGTGCTCTTTGTACGACGCTTCGAGGTTGTCGACCAACGTCAGCATTCGTTGCTTTGCTTCGGGCTTGAAGTAATTCTGCACGTA
>CAXUEB010000037.1:18300-21133 GCA_964249775.1 uncultured Spirosoma sp. | reverse complement strand
GACCCAGCAAATCGCCGAGCGAGCCATCAATTAAGCCGCTAACACGCTGCCAACGGGGCGTTTGCTCTTTCTGTCCGGTTAGTACCCTTGAGAACGCAAAGTTTTGCTTCACGAACGCGTCGCTCAGGTAGGGGGCCGCCCCCTTCAGAATATTCCAGCGCATGTACGTTCGCAGGTCCTCGACGGGCGTCGTGGTCACTAAGCTGTCCAGCGAGCGGAAGAATGCCGGGTTTTGCACCAGCACCGTGTCCTGACCCTTCACGCCGTACTTGGTTAGTTGGTCAGCCCAATTGATGCCGGGCGTTTGCTTGGCAAAGTTGGCGACGGTTAGTTTGTTGTACGTCTTGTACGGATCGCGCATCTCAACGCGGGGCATCTGCGCTTTGGCCAAGGCCGTTTCAATCCGCATAACCACGTCGGCATCCTGCGAAGCCTGCGTCGGTTCTTCGCCGATTAAGGCAAACATCTTGGTCAGGTTGTCGCGGTACGCGTCACGGATTTTGACGCTGCGGGCATCGTTTTTCAGGTAATAATCGCGGTCGGGCAGCGTCGTACCGCCCTGGCCGAATTGCGGCAGGTACTTTTGGACGTTTTTGCGGTCCTGTGCCACGAAGAAGCCAAACAGCATACCGTTGCTTTGCGTCCGCTGGTAAGCGAGTTCGTCGAAGAAGGCGTTCTTATTGTTAATCTTATCAATGCGGGCAAGGTCGGGCTTGATGGGATCAAAACCGCGTTTCTCAATGGTTACGCTGTCCATGCCGCTGACGTAGTAATCGCCCACCATCTGGTACAGTCGTCCTTTTGTGGTTGATTTCGACGCGTCTTCGAGCAACGCCTTCATGGCGTCAAGGCTTTTCTCGCGTAGTTCGTTAAAACTACCCCACGACGTTTTAGACGCTGGGATGGCGTTCTGGCGCAACCAGTTGCCGTTGGCGTACTGGTAAAAATTGTCGCCCGGTTTGGTGGCCATGTCCATGTTTTGCGGGTCGATGAACTTACGCGGGGCAGCAGAGGCCGGCATTTGGGCTACCGAACGCGCTTTCGTTATTTTCTTCGGTGGGGTTGCGGCCGTTAAGCAAACGGCAACGGCGATTGCCGAAAGAAACGTTAGTCGTTGATTCATGTGACTAAGCAGTTGGGTTAATTGAAAAGACAAAAATAAAATAGGAACGTGGATTAAACGGATGCAACGGATTAAAAACAGATTTCTCTATCTGTTCTAATCTATTGCATCCGTTTAATCCGCGTTCCTACTGTTAAGTGAAATTACTTACCAGCCGTTAGCGATGCCTGGAAGTTTTTGGCGTACGTGCCGGCTTTGTACTGGTCAAACGGTTCTTTCTGGTGGTAGTTGTTGCCAAAATACGTAATCACCTGGTGAAACGTCCGCGGTTCCAGATACCCTGGAATGGGCTGAATCAACTGGAATTTTTCGTCTAAAAATACCGTCGTGGGATAACTCATCTGGTTTTTCATCAACGCAGCCGCCAGTTCCTGAACGCCCCGACCACCACCGGTGCTGACGTACTTGAACGTTTGTTGGCCCAGCGTGATGTCGCCCGGCTGCTCGGCGTTCAACTTTACGGCGTAATAATTTTCGTTAACGTAATCCACAATGGCGGGTTTCGAGAAGGTTTCGCGGTCCATCACTTTGCACCAGCCGCACCAGTCAGTATATACGTCGACCACAAACTTCTTGGGTTTTTTCTGCGTCAGGGCGTAGGCCTCTTGAACGGTTAACCAGTTGATGCGTTTGCGCTCGCCCGGTGGCTTCGTCGACGGCTCAGTTGGCAGCGAAGTGCGGAAAGCGCTGATGGTAATCAGCACGAAGGCTGCGAAAAATAAGAGGATACGGTTCATACGTAGGGTTGTTTTCAGCTAAGTCGGCTTAGCTCGAAAAGTCTTTGGGGACCTTTTAGGTTTGTAACGCCGAAGCGTCAGGAAAATTAGTCGGACGCCATACATTCGTTCCGGTACAAAGCGGATGATGACCAAGGGCCTTGTTTACGCGGTCTTCACCGCGCGCAACACTTCTCGTTTGTAAAGCGGACCGGCGTGCTTTTCGACCGTTAACCCCGCTGCTCGCATGTGGCGCTGGATGTAGCTCTTCGAGCAATACGTGGTTAGTAGACCACCCGGCAGCAAAAATTCGGCCAGTTGGGCAAACACGTCGGGTTCCCAAAGCTCGGGCTGGGCGGAGGGCGCAAACGCATCGTAATAAATCAGATGAAACTGGTCGTCGGGTGGTAGGTCTCGCAACTCTGCTTCGCGTTTGGTTAAGGTAAAAAACGAATGAACCGCAACCGGCTCGTTCCAGGGCGACTCGTGTAGCGTTTGCAGGTACGACGTGCCAAGCAGACTATCGTAGTTCAGCGGGCGGGCATCGGCCAAGGCCATTGGGTAGGCCTCAACGGCGGTGTAGTCTACCGGGCGCTCGCGACGTTCAGCCTCACGGGCGGTCAGCAAGGCGTTTAAGCCGGTACCAAAGCCCATCTCGAAAACACGCAGCGGCTCGCCCGAAAACCGCGCCAGCGCCGTCAGTAGCCCTAACTCAACGTATACCCGTTGTGCTTCCTGAAGCGCGCCGTATACCGAATGATACGGCACGCCGAACGTTTGACTAACGGCCGTATGCGACCCGTCTTTCGTCCGCATCAGGCTGACCTTTGCTTTCATAATGTAGGGCTTTTCGGCTACTTTTGCGCTCCAAATCACCTGTTTCACTGATGATTCAACGCGTTCAAACCCTATTTTTGTTTTTAATTGCGGTGGCGATGGGGGTTGCCTTACTGAACCCAATCTGGCAGAAAGCCGGAACAACCGCTTCCGAAAT
>CAXUEB010000037.1:17176-18276 GCA_964249775.1 uncultured Spirosoma sp. | reverse complement strand
CTGACCGCTTTAGAATACGGGGAACAATCAACGCCGGCCGAGCAGCCCGGCGTTCCGGCCATGACTGCCCCTTTGACGATCGTTACGTCCGTGTGGTACTTAGCTTTGCTGATTGGTGTTGTTGGCTTGTCTTCGCTTTTCGCCATTTTTCAGTACCGAAATCGCCTGCGCCAAACGGCGCTGTGCGCCCTGAACGCTCTGATGCTGACGGCGATTATGGGCATCACCGTGTACCGAACGCTTTATGCCGGTAAACAGTACGGCAGTCCGAGTGACCAGGGCGATTTCCTACTTGGCTTCTACGCCATTATCGCTGCGTTGGTGTTTAATTTCTTGGCCAACCGATTTATCCGCCGGGACGAGAAATTAGTGCGCGGTTCCGACCGGTTGCGGTAAACCCTGTTAGCGCCGAACCGGCCTGAAGAAAGCGCATTTGTTGCTTTCTTCAGGCCGGCTCTTGGTTTTGGGCCATAACCCAGCGACGCAGACCGAGGTAGACGAAAACCGATGCGCCCGTACCGATAAGCGAGCCAACGAAGGCATCTTCTACGAAGTGCTGAAACAAATACACCCGCGAATAACCAGTTAGCGCGGCTAAGAGAAAAAAGAACCAGCCCCGCCCCTTTCGTTCGTCGATAAACGCCAGCAAACTAAACACCGCAAAGGCCGAAATTGTGTGACCCGACGGAAAGCTGTTGTAGCTATAGATGTCCAAACCTTTAATGATGTGGTACTGGTAGGTTGAATGCTCAAAGAATTTGAGCGGACGCAGCCGATCCGGGAAAACGATTGTCTTTAAAACTACCGATGTGAGGGCCGAGAGAACGAAACTGGCGAAAGCCATCACACCCACGCGCTGGTTGTAGATGAGCAGAATAGCGCAAATGACAACGAAGAAAGCGCCATCACCTAAGTATGTCGCGTAAGTAAAGAAAACGTCGGCGAGTGGTCCATTGCGAACGTTGACCCACTGCATCAATTGCTCCTGCGTGTAAACCGCCTGCAAAAAGCCAACGACGGTTAAGGCAAGCGCATAAGGCAAAAAGAAAGACGAATTTCGTCGCACAATATCCGGCAGCATTGAATACACGAGCTTAGTT
>CAXUEB010000037.1:15636-17166 GCA_964249775.1 uncultured Spirosoma sp. | reverse complement strand
TTGGCACGCTGAGCCTTCTCGACTGTAATGCCCACGCTCAGGATGTTGAGCAACGGGTCTTGCCGCATGTACTGCCGGATTTGCATTGTGTACTTGCCCGGCCTGGGAAACCGGTAATTCCGCTTCATTAGAACTTTGTGATCGAAGAGGTCGCCGAGGCCATCGCCGTTGGGTTTACCCGTTTTTGAGTCCATCAACAGCAGTTCGTCCAAGCGCGATTCGAGTTCTTTGCCGCTGGCATCGCGGAGGTAGCGCGTTAAGTACAGGTTATAATACCCATACGACAAACTGTTGCGCAGATTGTAGTAGATGTTGTAGGGTACCGACGCATCCGTGATTTCAAACGTAAACGACGGCGCGTCTTTGATGTACCACTTGCCATCCTCGATATCCGCATATTCTTTATAAACTGCATCGGTGTCGCAGCCGAGAGTCAGCCAAACCAACGCCAAAAATCCTAAACGTTTCATACTTGTTTCAGATACACCACAAAGCTACAACGGACAACTGCGCTTTTCAAACGCTAAAAAACTACATAAATCGTTTGTAAACGATAAAAATAGTTATACGTTTGTCGTATGGAAAAATTAACCGCTAAGGAAGAAGAAGTCATGCAGGTGCTGTGGAAGATGGAGCCGTGCTACGTGAAAGACATGGTCCCTCAGTTCACAAGCCCACCGCTGCACTATAACACCGTTTCGACCATTGTTCGTAACCTCGAAGAGAAAGGTTACGTTGGCCACCGGGCGTACGGAAACACCCATGAGTACTACGCCCTTGTCAGTAAAGAGGATTATCAGAACCGGTTCGTTCTGAAAAAGGTGGTCGGCGATTACTTCGATAATTCATACAAGAATTTGGTCAGTTACTTTGCGCAGAACGAGAAAATCTCGGCGGACGAACTACGGGAGATACTGGCAATGATTGAGAAAAAGTAGTTACTACCGCGATGGAAACCCTGCGCTACGTCTTGTTGACCAACGGTTTACTGGCCGTTGTGACCATTGCGTTCTACGTTCTGCTCCGGCGCGAAACCTTTTTCGGCGCGAATCGGCTGGCGCTATGGCTGGGCCTGACCGCGTCGCTGGTGCTGCCCCTGCTGAAACTACCCGATTGGCGACCGCAGCCCGTGCGGGCGGTTATGCAACGAACGGCGCAGGTAATCGTTCCGCGAGTGCTGCCCAGTCGGCCTTCTTCTCCACCGGAGGTAACGATTACGTTTCCCAACGGACGAGCGTACCCGATGTCGGCGCTCAAACCTACTACCACCTTTGTCTGGACGTGGCAGAAAGGACTAATTGCACTGTACGGTATCGGCGTTTTGCTCCTGCTGATTCGCTTAGGCCTTCAACTACTGTCGCTACGAAGGTTAATTCGCCGGTCGGAGCATGACAAGTACAACGACTTCACGCTGGTTCGCAGCGAAGAGGTTCAATCGCCATTTTCGTTTTTCGGATGGGTCGTACTCAATCCCGCCGATCACGCGCCGGACGAGTTGGAACAGATTCTGCGGCACGAGCGGGTTCATGT
>CAXUEB010000037.1:8342-15626 GCA_964249775.1 uncultured Spirosoma sp. | reverse complement strand
CGAAATTATATTATATTATTTTTTATGAATGTAATTATTTTTTTAACTTGCGGCTTACCTTATTCGGCATCTACTCCATCAAACGCTTGAGTTTGCCGCCGACCGGGCCGTGCTGGCCGAAGGCGTCGACGCACGGTCGTACCAGTACAATCTGGTCAAAGTAAGTTTGTCAGCGGGGCAGTCGGCGGTTACCAATCACTTCAGTCAATCACAGCTTAAATCCCGAATTGTTATGCTCAACCGCCCCGAATCGGCCAAAACGACCTGGCTCCGCTACCCGGTTCTGTGCCTGGCCGCCCTGACCGTAGCCACGGTCTTTGCTCAGCCGAGCGCCCAGACGCTAAAGAAATTCGTACCGGCACCCGTCGCTGAAACGGTCGCGTTAATGGTCGCTGCCGACGAACCCGGCGTTGAATCGGCTATTCTCGTCCAAACGCCCGCTTTAAAGGATACGGTTCGCAAAACGCCAGCTCAGGATAGCAAACCGCAAGTCAACGCGCCGTTGGTGGCCGCGGTCGATTCGGTCCGTGCTGAGCCAAATTTAGACTCCGCCCGGACAAGTTCGTCGCGTTACATGCTCTATAAAGGTGGTTATTTGTATTGGGTCGTAACCCCCAAAACGACGTTCGATGATTTTGCCGTCATGAAGCAGGAGTTCGCTAAGCATGGCCATCAGATGCAATTAATGGAAGTAAAGTATGACCCATTATATGCCTACATCGATCAGATCAACTTTAAAGTCGTTCGGCCAACCGGTGGCATGACGCAGGTAGACGAAATTGACGATGATACGAAACCAATACCTGCGGTCGCCGGCTACGTGGGCATTAGCGCTAACACAGGAGAATCGGGTACGGGTTCGCTTCGGTATTATCAAAGGGAGTTCCCTGACGCGTTACGAAAGATTGCGGTTGATGATAGTTTGGCCATTGTTAAACATATTCAGAAGAACTCGATGGCCTATCTTATGCACGCCGGTGACAAAAAGTTTGGTTATCTGGGCGGGGCGTCAACCACATTTACTAAAGGCAATTTTGGCAAGGAAATACATGAAAACAGCGGCTTGACGATTCAACCGGACGGAACACTCTCAGTAGTTGAAAAATTAGGAGCCGTTCAAGTCTTTATCAACAATGAGCCGGCGTCACGTGATGCCGTTCGCAAACTGAAGGTAGAGCAACTTTACAGCGTTGTTTCTATGATAGCCCACAACCCGGCCACAAGAGAACAGTTTACTACGGCTTTGCTGATTTACGTCAACGAAGACAACTAAGGTCATGTACGCCTTCACCAACCACTTCAGCGGCTCGCAACTCAAATCCCGAATCGTCATGCTGAACCACCCAAACTCTACGCAGGCTACGTGGTTGAAGTACCCCGTTTTGTTGCTGGCTACGCTGACCGTCGCTACGTTGTTTGCCCACCCTGGAACCCAAACGCTGGCCAAGTTCATGCCCAAGCCAGCCGCTCACGCAGTGGCAACCGTAATTGGTACCCAAGCAACCAAGCCCCAACCGGCCGTTGCGCGTATGATCACTTCTACGGATTCACGCGAAACAAGGCCGATGCCTTCTGAAAGACGGGTTGATGACGTGAGGGTTACAGCAGACTCCATACGGAAACAAGCCCCTGCACCTAATCTACTGCGGGTTAGTCCGTCGCGCTACATGCAGTATGTAGGTGACCGGCTGTATTGGATAATTACGCCAAAGACAAGTTTCGATGACTTAGCAATCATGAAGCAGGAGTTTGCGCAGGATGGTTACACGATGAAAATACAACGATTGGCGTACGACCCGCTTGATCAGTACATTACCGACATCAAGATAACCATCATCAGACCAGTGGTAGGCGTTAGTGACTTTGAGGAAACGGGCGTCGACGGTAACCCGATAAGCTCACACGGCGGTTACAACGGGCTACGTGACATTAATAATGAGGCAGCTTTAGGCGTAAAACTTCCGTCGGGGCTTTTGCAAACGCTTCGCGAAGAAGAAGCGTCCGTGGCTACGTTCATTCGTACCAACCGGAGTAAGTACTTACTGACAGCCGGGCAAAAAGTAAGCACTCAATACGGCAGGTGCAGTAACGTAACCACCGTAGATGGTCTGTTGGCACGGCCCGACGTCGCGCAAACATACAACCTTACGTTAAGCGCGGACGGCACACTGGCTATTGCCGACACGCGGCTTGCCCTGTTCATTGACAACAAGCCGGTTACGAATGAGCTATTGAAACGTATTAACGTCAAAATGTTCAACTGGGTCATCCTGAGCGAGATGTGCGGCCAGAACGGCCAACCTGGAAAAGTGAAAGCACTCCTGTTTTATACCAACGAACCTTAAACGCCATGTACGCCTTTGCCAACCACTTCAGCGGCTCATTCCTGCGTCAGCGCGTCGGGATGATCAATCGTCGGCGTTCGGGTTATTTGACCTGGGGCCGCTACGTTTTTGCGTTTACGTTGACCCTCAGCGTGGCTTTCGCCTGTCAGCTTATTTCGGCAAAAACGGACCACAAATACATTCAACAGACAGGCAACGAACTGTTCGCGCTGATTACGGCGCGCTCAACGGCGGCCGACTTGGATACGCTCCGGCAAGTGTTGAGTCAGCACGGCGTCAGGCTTAGGTATGATAACGTCAAAACGTTGCCGGACGGCCGTATCCAACAGATTGCCTTATCGGCCGCCGTCCCCCGACCGGGTCACGCCATCCACACAGCGGTTGGCTCGCCGTATGGCCGCGCGCTGATGCCTGCCATCGGACTGCATTTGAAGCGGGGCACCTTGCGCGTAAGCTCGGTTAGCGATGGTTTTCCAACCCGACTAAGAGCGGTAGCCGCTCGGGAAGACAACCACTACTTAGCTAACTTTGGTCAGGTCAAGTTAATTCGGGACGCCAATACCGTGCTTGGCTTTTACCGGACGTTCTACCGCAACGACTTCATGGAAAGCAGCTACTTTGGTTTGCGGACCACGCTCGTTCATGTCACGCCTGACTATCAGCTTGATTTGTACCCGGAATTTGCCCATGCAATCGTGCTCTTAGACGGTCATGAAATTAGTCGCCAACAACTACGGCAAGTAGGGGCGCTCGACATCCGCAAAGTCGTTGTTTACCAAGGCGACGCGGCCGAACTGCGGTATGGCAACCAACGCGCCCAACCGGGGCTGGTGTTGCTGACGAGTTGGCCGAACGAATACCTCAAGACGCACTACGCCATTACGCCGTTACTGAGAGAAGCGTATCCAAAACTATTTGCCAGTTATTGAGTCATGTACGCCTTTACCAACCAGTTTAACGGCTCGGCCCTGCGCCAACGCATCGGCATGATGAACCGCCAACGTTCGGACCACCGCACCTGGGGCCGTTACGTACTTTGGGCGGGCATACTGGGCGCGATGGCGATGGCGTGTCGGCACAAAGAAGACAGTAACGCAAAACCCGGCCACGCATATGTGGACCCGGAGCTTCCGGTAACGAACGCAACGCGGGCTTTGGTCACCAAGTTGGATGCTCATGGTATGCCTTGGTATCGACAGTCGGCGTTGTCCAATAAGGAACGGACAGGCATCTTCAAAGGTAGGCGAGTAGTTCTTTCCTCCTACTCGGCTTACCCCGAAGTTGTTTGTTTGCGCAATAACCGCTTAGCGCTCAGGCAACAACCCGGCCAGCAAGTGCGGGTGTTTATCAACGGACGGCCATCAACCGAAGAAGCGTTGGCTTCGCTGACGTTTGACGAAGTCGACGACCTGTTTGTTTACAAGAAATGGGATGATGTAGCCGGGGCCGAAGCGTACCCCGAGTCGCACCGAGTTCTGGTCAGCACGACCCACGCCAAGCCCGCCGAGAGTCCGGTTCGGATTCGGTGGAAGCAGTATTTACAGGCAGCCGCCGTATCCGACCATCCCCTTGGGCAGTCGAGTACATTCACCATGAACAAGCTGCTCGAAGCGACCTTTTTCAAGAACAAACTTGCCTTCGTTGAACGCACGAAAACCGATTACCTCATGCTTTACGATGCGTATAAACAAGACATTGATTTATACATAAATGGTTTGCCGGTAAGCGCGGACGACATTGCCAAGGTACACGTTCGGGAAGTGGATAAGCTGTACGCCAACGAACGGTCGTTCGAGGAGTGGGTTGACGGTCCGAACCGCAAGCAGCGCTTTGTGTTGTACATTCAAACAGCGCCCAAACGCGCCAAGCGCGACAGCAGTTACTACGTGTTCAGTCCGTTTTACACCGGCGATTTTTAAGCAAAGCACGTTTGGTTAAACAAACCCGGACGTTTGGTGTCTAACGGTCGGTTTCCAATCTACCGAAAACGACATGCACCCATTACGCCGATTCTATTTGAGTCTTGCCTTAACCTTCATTGCTTACGCTCATACGTTCGGCAGCGTGACCGCCAATCATGTGCATTCCGCGTGGTGTCAAACCGCGTTCTCCGATACTACGCTGCCCCGTCCGAAGATGACGCCCCAAACCGATCCAGCGTCCCGGCAGGCAACCAAGCCCATCATTTTGCCCGGTACCCGACTGGACCCCCGCTTTCGCACCATTCCGGCGCAGGACCCCGCCGTGGCCAAAGCGGCCCCGGCTTGGCTACGAATTAAAGCGAAGGGAACGCCCATGTACATGCTTAATGGGCACGGAGCGACGGCCGCGGAGTTACGCCGGTTGCAACAAAAACAGGTTGTATCCGTCAACGTGCTGGACGGCACCAGAGCCGCTAAACTTTACGGCCAAAACGCACGCAACGGCATGGTCATTATTACCACCAAAGCAGGCTTGGAGCCAAAGGATTAAACTGACCAACTTTATCAAACTTATCTGAGTAAGCAAACAGCCCCGGCCGGCGCAGGCCGGGGCGGTTTGCTTACTCAGATTTGCCGTTCACCGCCGGCTTCGGCGCGGTACCACCGGCGCTGTTGCCCGATCCTTTCGACTTCTTTTTCTTTTTCTTGGCGCTGCTCCGCGTGGCGTACTTAGCGTCTAATTTTTGCAGATCGCTGTTTAGGGCGGCCAACGTAACGGGTTCTTTGTCGCCCACCGGCGTTAGCACCTCAAACGATTCAGGAACAATACCGCGCTTGTTCAACTCAACGATTTCCAGCACGCGGGCAATGGGCAAGGGGTGCCACGTGTTTTCGGAGCTGTAACCAAACCACATCAGCTTCCGAAAAATATCGGTCTTTTGCAGCCAAGCGCGACCCTTCTGCGTTTCCAGCGGTTTTTCGATCGTCGGAATGTCGCGCAGGGCGTCCATGTACGTGTCCAGTTCGTAGTTCAGGCAGCACTTCAGCCGCCCGCACTGCCCCGACAGTTTCGCCGGATTCAACGACAGGTTTTGATACCGGGCTGCCGACGTAGCGATGTTTTTGAAGTCGGTCAACCAGGTTGAACAGCACAGTTCGCGCCCGCAGGAACCAATGCCGCCCAGCCGCCCGGCCTCCTGCCGCAGGCTAATTTGCCGCATCTCGATCCGGGCTTTAAACTCGCTGGCGAGCATCTTGATCAACTCCCGAAAATCAACCCGCTCCTCCGACGAATAGTAGAACGTCGCCTTCGTATTGTCCGACTGGAACTCCACGTCGGATAGTTTCATGTTTAGCTTCAGTTCTCGGACAATCTCGCGGGAGCGGTAAAGCGCCGGCAGATCGCGCAGTACAGCCTGTTCGTGCCGTTCGAGGTCCTTCGGCGTTGCCAGGCGGTGAATGACTTTCGTGTCGTCGTTGATTTTGACACCCCGCTTCTTGACTTGCAGCCGCACCAGTTCGCCCTGCAACGAAACCGCGCCTAAGTGAAAACCCGACTGCATCTCAACCACGACGTAATCACCCGTTGTTAAGTCGAGCTGGTGTACGTTGCGGTGATACTCTTTCCGCCCACCTTTGAACTTTACCTCGACTACGTCGTACCCTTTCATGCCCGGCATGGCAATGTCGCTCAGCCAGTCGAACGTATTCAATTTATTGCAACCTCCGGTGCTACACCCCCCGCTGCCGCAGCCTACCGCGTTCGTTTTCTCGCCGTCGGCCGCCCCGCGTTGGGTTCCGCACCCACCGGTTGCACAAGATTTGCAAGACATAAAAAATAGCGAATAATGAATAGCGAATGGTGAATAACGAAGTAAGGGCTAATCAATACCTCGTTATTCACCATTCGCTATTCGCCCTTAACTGATTAGTCCGAGTACCGAATTAGGTCAAGTCCAATGTCTTTTCGGTACTGTTTGCCGTCAAACTGCACCATCCGGGCCGCTTCTTGCGACTTGCGGACGGCGTTTTCGAGCGAGTTCGCTTGGGCCGTCAAGGCCAGCACCCGCCCCCCGTTGGTCAGAACATGACCGCTCTGAGCCAGCGTTCCCGCGTGGAACGCCGTTACATCGTCTAAACGCTCTAACTCCGAAATGATTTTACCCCGCTCGTAAGCGTTGGGGTAACCACCCGCGACCAGCACCGTCGTTACCGCCGTTTGCGCCGACACCTGCAACTGAATCTTGTCCAACTCGCCTTCGGCCGTTGCCATCATCAATTCGACGAAGTCGGTTTGAATACGCGGCAAGACAACCTCCGTTTCCGGGTCGCCCATGCGAACGTTGTATTCAATCACGTACGGTTCGGTGTTAACCTTCATCAGGCCGATAAAAATAAACCCCTGATACGGAATTCCGTCCCGCTGCAACCCATCAAGCGTCGGCTTAACGACCTTATCGGCTACTTTACGCAGAAAGTTCTGGTTAGCAAACACCACCGGCGAAACGGCTCCCATACCGCCCGTGTTGGGACCCGTATCAGCCTCGCCGATGCGCTTGTAATCTTTAGCCTCCGGCAAAATCTTGTAGTTGACGCCGTCGGTCAAAACAAACACCGACAGTTCAATGCCACGCAGGAATTGCTCAACGACGACTTTGCTGCCAGCTTCGCCAAACGTTTGCCCGGTCAACATATCTCGTAACGTTGCCTGCGCATCCGCCAACGTTTCCGCAATAATCACGCCTTTACCGGCCGCCAAGCCGTCGGCTTTCAGCACGATGGGCAACGCGTGCGTTTCGAGGTAAGTCAAGCCGTCGGTCAACGTTTCGGCCGTAAATGTTCGCGACACGGCCGCTGGAATGCCGTGACGAACCATAAACTGCTTTGAGAAATCTTTGCTACCTTCTAACTGCGCACCTTGCGCGTCAGGACCGACAATGCGCAGGTTAGTTAGATCGGATTGTTGACGAAGAAAATCAACAATGCCCTTCACTAAGGGTTCTTCTGGCCCTACAATC
>CAXUEB010000037.1:6952-8332 GCA_964249775.1 uncultured Spirosoma sp. | reverse complement strand
GCATCGGCAATACGGCCAAAATCAGTAACGCTGATTGGTAGGTTGGTCGCAACCTGCGCGGTTCCGGCATTACCCGGAGCCGCAAACAACCGATCACACAACGGGCTTTGTGACAACTTCCACGCAAACGCGTGTTCGCGCCCACCCGAACCCAGTACAAGTATATTCATTTACTGATGTATGACATAGGATGTAGGATACAGGCTGTACGACGGCAATCGCTACGACATACAGCTTACATCCTACATCATATACCCGTTAATTAGCTACTTCCGACAGGAACTTGATGCGCATTAGGCGCAAATCCTGTTCGGTAAAATCGTCGCCCCCGAATTCCCGCATGGCAACGGCAATGTTGTCGGTCTCGGCCCGCATGAAGTACTCGTAAATTTCATCCTGCCGGTCTTCGTCCATTACTTGGTCGATGTAATAATCGAGATTGAGCCGGGTGCCGGAGTAGCAAATGTGCTCAATTTCTTCCATCAGGTCTTCCATCGACAACGCTTTTGACTCGGCGATTTCTTCTAAGTCAATTTTGCGGTCAATCTGCTGGATAATGAAAATTTTAACTTTTGACTTGTTGACCGTCGATTTAATGACAACATCCTTCGCCGTTTCGATCTCGTTGTCTTCGACGTACTTCGCGATTAAATCAATGAACGGCCGGCCGAACTTCTGCACCTTGCCCATCCCGACGCCGTTGATCTGCGCCATTTCCTCGCGGGTGGTGGGGTAAGTTGTCGCCATTTCTTCCATCGACGGGTCCTGGAAAATGACGTAAGGCGGCAGGTTCTTTTCTTTGGCAACCTTTTTCCGCAGCGCCTTCAGCAAGCCAAGCAATTCTTCGTCGTAGGCTACCCCACCCGTCGACAGGGTCGAATCCTTGTCTTCATCGGTCTGCTGATCCGTCACCTGCTGATCGTAATCATGGTCCTTGTTCAGCGTAATCGGATACGGATCCTCGATGTAGTTCATGCCCCGCTGCGTGAGCTTCAGAATACCGTAGTTATCAACGTCTTTTTCGAGATAACCGTAGATGGTAATCTGCTTGATGAGCGAACACCAGAACTCGGCTGTTTCGTTGAACTCGCGGCCTTTGCCGAACACGTCGAGCCGGTTGTGCTCGTAGCTGGTTACGTACTGATTACTGGTTGCCGTCAGCACATCGCTTAGGTGACCAGCGTCGAAGCGCTGATCGGTTTGCAGCACCGTTTGCAAGGCCAGCACGACTTCGTGCTGCACTTTGTATTTTTCGGTTGGCTTCAAGCAATTGTCGCAGAAGCCGCAGTCTTTATCCAAGAACTCCCCAAAATAGCCCAGTAACTGCCGACGCCGGCAAACGCCGAGGTTCGAGTACGATACCATCTCGGTCAGCAGATG
>CAXUEB010000037.1:0-6942 GCA_964249775.1 uncultured Spirosoma sp. | reverse complement strand
TGACGCAGTTACCTTCCAATCCGTCGCGACCCGACCGGCCCGTTTCCTGATAGTAGCCTTCGAGCGACTTGGGCGCGTCGTAGTGAATGACGAAGCGAACGTCGGGTTTGTCGATGCCCATGCCAAACGCAATGGTTGCGCAGATGACGTCAACGTCTTCGTTGAGAAACGCATCCTGATTGTTCATCCGCGTCAGCGGGTCCAGCCCGGCGTGGTAAGGCAAGGCTTTCACGTCGTTGACGTTGAGCAGCCCGGCAATCTCTTCCACCGTTTTACGGCTCAGGCAATACACGATACCCGATTTACCTTTGTTTTGCTTAACGTACTTAATGAGTTGCTTTTTGGCGTCAATCTTCGGCTTGATCTCGTAGTACAGATTTTTCCGGTTGAAAGACGTTTTATACAGATTAGCGTCTTCCATTTGCAGGTTTTTCTGAATGTCCTGCTGCACCTTGGGCGTGGCCGTAGCGGTTAAGGCAATAACGGGCAGATTACCAATATTGTCGACAATACCCCGGATTTTCCGGTACTCCGGCCGGAAGTCGTGGCCCCATTCGGAGATGCAGTGCGCTTCGTCAATAGCCACAAATGAGATGCGGGCTTTCTTCAAAAAGTCCAAATTCTCTTCTTTGGTTAACGATTCTGGCGCGATATACAGGAGCTTAAGCGTACCGTTCAGTGTATCCTTTTTTACTTTGTTCATCTCAGCTTTAGACAACGTCGAGTTCAGAAACTGGGCGTTGATACCAAAGGCGTTGAGCTGATCAACTTGGTTCTTCATCAGGGCAATCAAGGGCGAAATGACAACGGCCGTGCCTTCGCTAACAATAGCGGGCAATTGATAGCATAATGACTTGCCCGCTCCCGTGGGCATGATAACGAACGTGTTGCGGCCCGCCAGAATGCTGTGGATGATGGCTTCTTGGTCACCCCGGAATTGACTGTACCCAAAAATCTCTTTTAATCGCTCTCTGAGGGTCGTGTAGACCGTTTGATCAACCTGCATCATTCTTCAAATCGTACAAAAACTACTTTACTCGCCGTGCTTGTCCTATCTTTGCTCTATAAAGTTAGCGAATATACAGACCAAACCGGTCCTGATTACCACAACTGCCGTTGAAAGTCCAAAAAAATCATAAAAACATTGCGCGTTCGGTCCTCTTAACCGAAGCCGACGCCATCCGCAACGCGGTGGACCGGCTGGACGAACAGTTCGACGCGGCCGTCGAAACGTTGCTCCAAACGACGGGACGGCTGGTCGTAACGGGTGTAGGCAAGAGTGCGTTGATCGGTCAAAAAATTGTGGCAACCATGAACTCTACGGGCACGCCCGCCCTGTTTATGCACGCGGCCGACGCCATTCACGGTGATTTAGGGATGATTCAAGGGGCCGATGTCGTGTTAGTAGTTTCTAAAAGTGGGAATACGGCCGAGATCCGCGTGCTGCTGCCCCTGCTCCGGCGCACGGGCGTTCGTCTGATTGCTTTAGTCAGCGATCGCCATTCGTACTTAGCCCGTCACGCTGACCACGTGCTACACGCGTATGCGGAGCGGGAAGCTGACCCCATGAACTTGGCTCCCACCACCAGCACAACCGTGGCGCTGGCACTGGGTGATGCCTTAGCGGTTAGTCTGCTCGAAGCCCGCGGCTTCACGCGCCAGGACTTCGCGCGTTACCATCCGGGTGGCTCACTCGGCAAAAAGCTGTACCTGAAAGTCGCGGATATTTTTCCCCACAACCAATGCCCAAGGGTTGAACTCAATACGGCGGTGAAGGACGTTATTTTTAACATCTCTGCAAACCGGCTTGGCGCTACGGCCGTCGTCGACCAGGCCGGGCAGTTGGTAGGCATCGTCACCGACGGCGATATACGGCGCATGGCTTACGTACATGATTCGTTTTTAGAACTGCGCGCCGGCGACGTAATGACGACCTCGCCCGTTTGCGTCGCACCCGATGAATTCGCCGTTGCTGCGTTGCAACTCATGCAGGAACGGAACATCACGCAGCTCATCGTTGCCGAAAACAAGTTAGTGAAGGGGTTTATTCACCTGCACGATTTGCTGAAGGAAGGACTGGTTTAACGATGTTTAAGCTAACACACATTAGTTTGTTTAACTGAAAAGTCACCAAGTTTAAACAACTCCACACCCCATATTCCCCACTTTGGGGGAAAATTTCCACAATCCACATATTTTCCACACCGTTGCACGCTTCTCTTCTGGGCGTATTAATTAAATTTAACGATCTGTTTTATAGCTTGTTAGTACTCGTTAAGGGGTTGATTAGGATTGTTCGTAGAAGGCTGGTTGTTTTTTTGTCTAATGGCTATTCGGATTCGATTCAACAAAGAAAACCTTAAACAGCTATGACCGCTATAGAATTTACTAACCATATTGGCAAAGTGTCTAAGTCGTTGCGTCCGTTTGCTCTTCGGCTCACCAAAGATGTTGAGGATGCCAATGACCTATTGCAGGACACGTTGCTGAAAGCCTTCACCAACCGCGATAAGTACACGGATGGTACGAACCTGAAAGCCTGGCTGTATACAATTATGAAGAACACGTTCATCACCAACTATCAGCGTATGGTTCGGAAGAACACCTTCATCGATACAACCGACAATTTGCATTATATTAACTCGACCGAGAGCAGCACCGACAACCTGGCGTACTCTTCGTTCGCGCAAGACGATATTAACCGGGCCGTTAACGGATTAGACGATACCTACCGGACGCCGTTTATGATGCACTTCCGGGGTTTCAAATACCACGAAATTGCTTCTAAGCTCGACATCCCCATCGGTACGGTAAAAAACCGCATCCACATTGCCCGCAAAGAATTGAAAGATCAGTTGAAAGTTTATGCACATTTCAACAGCTAAGTGAGACTTTTTGGACGTTTATTCGTCTAAGTACTATTGATTGAGTAGTTTTTGGTTAAAAAAGAGGAAGGTTCAAAAAAGTTGGATGGAATTCCGTCCAACTTTTTTTTGTATCAATGGGTTAAGATGAAAGGAGAACCTTCCTGTCAACTCACCTTCTTCAATGCCCCAGCGCGTTCTTGTGATTGGAGCCGGCTTTGCCGGACTGGCCGTTGCGACCAGTTTGGCCGACAAAGGCTACGACGTTACGATTCTCGAAAAAAACAGTATGCCCGGTGGCCGGGCGCGCGTTTTCCAAGCCGAAGGTTTTACGTTTGATATGGGTCCCAGTTGGTACTGGATGCCCGACGTATTCGAGAACTACTTTGCCCGCTTCGGCAAAAAGCCCCAGGATTACTACAACCTTGTCCGGCTCGACCCGTCTTATTCCGTAGTTTTTAGTCCCAACGAAGCCGTTGACCTGCCGGCCGGTGTCGACAACCTCGAAGCCTTGTTTGAGCGCTTTGAGCCGGGCAGCGGTCCCCGTTTGCGGGCCTTTTTGAAACAGGCCGCCTACAAATACGACGTAGGTATGAACCGGTTCGTTTGGAAACCGAGCCGGTCGGTGAGCGAGTTCCTTAGCTTAAAGCTGCTCTACGACGTAACGCGGCTTGACGTATTGCAATCGTTCGCGACCCACGCCCGCAAATTTTTCAAACACCCTCGTCTGCTCGAAATTGTGGAATTTCCCGTACTGTTTTTAGGCGCGACGCCCGAGAACACACCCGCCATGTACAGCATGATGAACTACGCTGAAATGGCCGGGGGTACGTGGTACCCAATGGGCGGTATGCACAAGATTGTTGAGGCAATGGTCAGCTTGGCCGAAGAAAAAGGCGTTAAAATTCTGTTCAATCAGTCCGTTCGTAAGATCGACGTAAAGCGGGGTAAAGCCCAGCGCGTGATTACAGACGAAGGCATTTTTGAGATAGACGTGGTAGTAGCCGGAGCCGATTACCACCACGTTGAAACTGCCTTGGTTGATTCGCCGAACCGCAATTACGACGACGCCTACTGGCAATCGCGCGTAATGGCTCCCTCGTCGTTGTTGTTCTATTTGGGCGTAAACAAGCGCATACCGCGGCTGCGACACCACAACCTGTTCTTCGACGAAGATTTTAAGCGGCACGCCAAGGAAATCTATGAAACGCCCCAGTGGCCAACCAAGCCCTTGTTCTACGCGTCGGTTCCGTCAAAGACTGATCCCAGTGTTGCGCCGGAAGGTTGTGAGAATTTGTTTCTCTTAATTCCCGTTGCGCCCGACTTAACCGACGATGAAGCGACCCGTGAGCGGTACTTTGGGTTAATCATGGATCGGCTCGAAGCCTACGTGGGCGAGGATGTGCGCAATCATCTGCTTTTTAAACGCAGTTATGCCCACAGCGACTTCAAAGCCGACTACAACGCCTTTCGGGGCAATGCGTATGGATTGGCAAACACCCTGCGGCAAACGGCCCTGTTGAAACCATCCTTAAAGAACAAACGGGTAAACAACCTGTTTTACACGGGTCAACTAACGGTGCCCGGACCGGGCGTACCGCCGTCGCTCATCTCCGGGCTGGTCGTAGCCGACGAGGTTGCCAAGGAATTTGTTTAACTTACAACCTCTAACCCTCCCTACATTTGGCTATGATGGCGTTGTTTCACAAGACTGCACTGGAATGTAGTAAACTGATTACAGAGCATTACAGTACGTCGTTTACGTTAGGCATCAAAACGCTCGACCGTAAATTTCACCTGCCCATCTACGCCATCTACGGGTTCGTTCGCTACGCCGACGAGATTGTCGACACCTTCCACGACTACGACAAAAAAACCCTGTTGGAGCGGTTCAAGCACGACACCTACCAGGCCATTGAGGAAGGCATTAGCCTAAATCCAGTGCTGCACTCGTTTCAAATGGTGGTTCGCGAGTACAGCATCGACCATGCTCTGATCAGCGCGTTCCTGAAAAGTATGGAAATGGACCTCCATAATCAGGATTACGACGCCGACGGCTACAACGAATACATCTACGGTTCGGCCGAAGTAGTCGGGCTGATGTGTTTACGGGTGTTCTGCGAAGGTGATTGCGACGGGTTTGACCGCCTGCGCGAACCGGCTCGTAAGCTCGGGGCAGCCTTCCAGAAGGTAAACTTTTTGCGCGATCTGAAAAGCGATTTCGTTGATCGTGGCCGCACTTATTTTCCCGGCGTGGACTTCAAAGATTTTGGTCGCGACGCCAAGCAGCTTATTGAGGTTGACATTCAACGCGATTTTAACGAAGCGTATATCGGTATCATGAACTTGCCGAACGGTGCCCGGATGGGCGTTTATCTGGCCTACACGTATTACCAAACTTTATTCAACAAGATCAAACAGCTACCCGCCACGCGCATTCAGAATGAGCGCATCCGGGTGCCGAATCCGCAGAAGATTGCCCTGCTGGCCCAGACATATTTAAAATACCGGCTGAACGTTCTTTGAGCGTTTACGCGTAGCCCCTACCCTAAATGCCCTGTCGTTAAGATAGGGCATTTGTGTTTCTCTCCCCTTGATGCCTTATTCGCTACCTTTGCCCCAAATCAATGTTTTGTTGCCAATGGTAGCCGAAGCAATTCGTTCACCCGAAATACGGTCCCGCTACGAAGTTGTTGTTGGTCTGGAAGTCCACTGCCAGTTGCTGACGGACAGCAAAATTTTCGCGGCCGACGCCAACGCGTTCGGGGCGGACCCCAACACAAACGTCAGCGTCATTACGCTGGCGCACCCCGGTACGCTGCCCAAACTAAACCGGAAAGCCGTTGAGTATGCCGTTCGGATGGGGTTGGCCTGCGGCAGTGAAATCACGCGCTACAACGTCTTTGCCCGCAAAAATTATTTTTATCCTGACTTACCAAAGGGGTACCAGCTATCGCAGGACAAAGGACCGATCTGCGTCGGCGGTGGCGTGTTGGTCAAGGCGAGGGACCCGCAGACCGGCGAAACCTACGAGACAACAATCCAACTGCACCACATTCACCTCGAAGAAGACGCCGGTAAGAGCATCCACTCCGGGTCCATCCACGATGCTGATCCGACGGCGACCTGTTTGGATTACAACCGCGCCGGAACGCCCCTCATTGAAATGGTGACCGAACCATGCATCCGCACCGCCGACGAAGCCGGGCAGTACCTGACCGAAGTTCGGCGGTTGGTGCGCTACTTGGGCATCTGCGACGGCAACATGGAAGAAGGTTCGCTGCGCTGCGACGTGAACGTATCGATCCGGCCGAAGGGCGCAACGCACTTAGGCACGAAGGTTGAAGTAAAAAACTTGAATTCGATCCGGAACGTGATGCGGGCAGTAGATGGCGAATTTTATCGGCAAGTTGAACTGTTGGAGTCAGGCGGACGGATTACGCAGGAAACCCGGACGTTCGACGCACAGACTGGCCTGAGCCATGCCATGCGCGAAAAGGAAACAATGAATGATTACCGCTACTTTCCCGACCCGGACTTGACGCCGGTCGTGATTTCGGACGCGTGGTTGGCCGACATTCAGACCAACATGCCCATGCTGCCGGCCGCGCTCTACGAAAAGTTTATCACCCATTACGGTCTGCCCGACTACGACGCGGCCCTGCTGACCGACGCGAAGGAACTGGCGGATTATTACGAAGACGTTTGCCAGTACACGACCAATTACAAAGCCGCGTCGAACTGGATTATGGGTCCGGTGAAGGGGCAGCTTACTGAAAAGCAACTGCGCGACCGGCAGTTTCCGGTTTCGGCGGAACGGTTGGCGGCTTTGATTAACCTAATCGACAACGGCACGGTGAGTCAAACGGCCGCGCAGCAGGTGTTTGCCCTCATGCCTGAACAACCTGATGCGCAGCCCGCCGACCTGGCGCAGGCGCACGGACTGGTGCAGAATCGCAATACCGACGCCTTGCAAACGTTGGTAGAAGAGGTACTATCGGCCTGGCCCGACAAGGTGGCGCAGTACCAAAAAGGCAAAAAAAACTTAGTAGGCATGTTTGTGGGCGAGGTCATGAAA
>CAXUEB010000036.1:0-24479 GCA_964249775.1 uncultured Spirosoma sp. | reverse complement strand
GCCGATGCTGGTTATGGGCGACGAATGCGGGCGGACGCAGCAGGGCAACAACAACGGCTACAACCAAGATAACGCAATTAGCTGGATGAACTGGGACTGGACGGACAAACAGCAGGCCTTGTTTGATTTCACCAGCCAACTGACGGCCCTGCGCCAGTCGATTCCCCTACTGAGCCGACGCCGATTCTTCGGCAGCGAGCAGGTCGCGTACCTACGACCCGATGGGGGCGAAATGACCCACGAGGATCTAAATAACCCCGTTACGCACTGCTTTGGTTTGTTCCTCGACGGCAAGCGGGTGGAAGAGCAAACTGAAGACGGCAGCGCCATCGGCGACGAGCAATTGATCTGGGTGCTGAACGCGTACTGGGAAGACCTGCCGTTTATGTTACCCAGCATCGGCCGCAAGAATGAGTTGTGGGAAGTCTTAGTCGATACGGTGACTGGGCAAGTTAACCCGGATGTGGCTCCGCTGCGGGGCGGTCACGAGTTCACCGTTCCGGCCCGCTCGTCGGTGTTAGTGCGGTTGAAATAGAGCGTTCTCAATAAGGAAGAGGTCAGACTTCTTCCTTATTTTCTGAACGTCCACTCTTTTATCTCAATGGCGGCATCCTGAACAGCGTTGTACAGTTCTGCGTCGTCGTTGAAAATCAATTGGTCAATCTGAGCGGCTTCGACGTGCACCGAAAACTCGTCCGTATCAAACGGCCACGGGTCCACGTACAGCGACCCCGGTTCGCCGTCGCGGTCGGTGTTGCGTTGGTTGATGAAGTACGGTATACCGTCCGGGCCAAGACTGATTTCAAGCCGCCGTTCGTTCATTGGGAGTTGGTCTAAACACAGAATCAGCGACAGTGCATCAAACCACTGCAAAAAATCGTAAGCGTATTGCGCTTCGGTCTTCGTAGCGCCGTACTGCTTGCGCCACTTCGTTTGGTTGTCCCGCTGCTGATCGAGAAATTCGTCTAACGCCGGGTCTTCGCCCCGTTTTGGGTCGTACAAAAACGTCGTGTGCATCGACACCATCAGGGCATTCCAGCGGCTCTTATCTAAACCAATCTGAATTAAGTTGCGGCATTGCTCCACGGAGTATTCTGTAATGCGGAAGTGCAGCGGAGCGCCGGCCGCCGTCAGGTGATTGCGTCCTTCCCACGGCTCTTGCCCGTCGTCGTGTTCGGTCAAGGCTACCAGCGTTTCGACCCACTGCTTCGGGCGTTTGTCGGCATGCCAGTGCAGGGCCGCCTGCATCGCCAACAACCCATGTGCTTGCTGGTTAATGAGCTGCCAGCCCTGATCGGTTTGCGTAACAATCATAAAGAGGAGAAAGGAGAAAAGGAAGTAAGGGGAAGAAAGGGAGTAAGGAGATGCGTGTCAGCAACTTCCTTTTCTCCCTTTCTTCCCCTTACTTCCTTTTCTCTCTAATTATAAATTTTTTCGTTCTCGCCCATTTTCGGCGTCGTGCCGGTCAAGACGGCGCTGGCCTGCTGGAAGAACCGCACCATCGTGCTGTCGTTGGAGTTCCAGTATTCAGCCATGCGGGTGTGCACTTTCAGCAGCGTCAGGTCCGGGTCGTCTTTGCCCTTCGGAAACCAGGCTTTGGCCTGCGGATTCCAAAGTTCGTCGATCTTGGCCCGGTCGTCGAATTCCTCGGCCGTTCCTGAAATGGATACGTACTCGGAGTTACTCACGTCAACAAACGCTAAGTTCACCTGCCGTTCGTGCTGCTCAATTTGCTCAACCTTGGGGGCCGATTTATTGGTAAAAAACCAGAGGGTGGCGTCTTCGTCCATTTGCAGAGTCGCCATTGGGCGGCTTACCAACTGACCGTCGTCATCGACCGTCGTCATCATCGCAATCCGAATGTCGCCAATCTGCTTACGGCCCTTTTCTAATTGTTCGTTTTTCTGGGGTTTCGTTTCCATGACGTTAAAAAATCGTTAGTCCATCAAGGGTATTTACGTCGTTAATTGGTTGCATTTCGCCGTACAAATCGTCGGGCAACTACGCAAACACGAACAACGTAAACGCGCTTAATGAACTAACGACTTTGGCCTAAGTTGTGTTTAATTATGCAGCGTTTCGCGCAGGTCGATGCCGTAAAAGAGCGAAGCAGGCGTACTGGTCGGGTTGTCTGATTCCACATCCGATTGGTGGGCCATTGCCAGGATACCAACGCAGCTTTGGATTGTCTGCTGACACATGCTGTACACTTGCTGTGCCCGTTGCGTATTCATCTGCTTAACCTCGTGGGCGCACTTCTCGCACACTTCAATGCAGGTTTTGGCCAGCAGACGGGTGTTTTCGGACCCCCGCACGTACAGCATGGCTAACTGACGGCACAGGTCGGCGCAGTCCAGATTAAGAAAGATGCTTCGGTACCAGCTATCGATGTCCGCCGAACGCGAACATTCCGTAGCAAATTCGTCGCATAGGGTTGCGCAGCTCGTCAAGGTATCGTAAATATTTTTTCGCCAAATCATGGGGCCAACCAATTTTAAACGTGTTAACAGGAAACAAACGGATAAACAACGGCCGACACCCGGTCGGTTGACGAACGACGCGCCCAACGGCGGGCTTCTTCAACGCTGAAGGTGATTAAGGCTGATTTGTCTAATTGTCCTTGTTCCAGCAACCCGTTGGCAATTTCAATGGCTTTGGCGCGGGTGCTTGGGTTTAGCGACCGCATTGCCGCGGGAAAGTGAGTAGTGGTCCACATCATTCGTAGCTTCTTTGCCTAATCCCTATGCGTTTTTTGTGCCAGTTTACGGGCGCGTACTCGCCGGCTACTTTGACAACCTCCAACGTGCTGACTAACAGCGCAAACGCCGGTAACACAATTGTGTTACCGGCGTTCGTAGATTCAGTCTTACGGCAATCGTATGGATGGTAAAATGGGATATTGAGTAAAAATCTCTACACCTATTCCACACCAAAACGGGCAGCTTTCGCGAAAGCTGCCCGTTTTGGTGTGGAATAGGTGCTGATAACTGACTAAGCTTTCGGAAAGTACAACCGGAACGTAGTTCCCTGCCCAACGCCACTGTCTACCTCAATAGAGCCTTTGTGGCTGTTGACGATGTTTTGGGTAGCGGTCAGACCTAAACCCATCCCGCCTGACTTACCCGTAAAAAATGGGTCAAAAAGTCGCTGTCGATCGGCTTCGCTGATGCCTCCTCCGTTGTCGCTTACTTCAACGCACACCCGCTTATCTTCCACACAACTGGTCCGAACGTGCAGCACGCCTTTCTCTTCCTGCATGGCTTCAACGGCGTTGACGAGAATGTTGAGCAGCGCCGTTTTGACCTGATCGCTGTCGAGCAGGGCGCGGCAGTCGTCGGTCGAGAACGACGTAATGAGCCGCATTCGTTTCAGCTTGATGCGGTCGCTGACGAGTTGTAACGTACCCTTAACGATGGCGTTGAAATCCTGCCGCTGCCGTTCGAGTTCGCGCGGCTTGGAGGAGTTCAGCATTTCCGTGATGAGTTGCCCGATGCGGTCGACGTTGCGGCCGATAATATCGGTAAACATCGTGATGTACTCGTCGTCGGTGGGTAGTTCGTCCTTGAGTTGTTCCAGGGCGAGCGACAAGTTCGTCAGCGGATTGCGAACCTCGTGGGCAATGCTACGGGCAATCTTACCGGTCATGGTCAGTTTCTCGGCCAGAATCAAATCCTGCTGCGACTTTTTCTGCTCCGTAACGTCGCGCACGATGCCCTGATACCATTCTGGCCGGCCGCCAACGTCTTCAACGGCCCAAACCGACACTAAGCAGATCCGCTTGCGACCGTTCTGGCTGACCAACGTTGTTTCAAAATCTTTAATCTGACCGTGCTCACGAACGTTGAACCGCAACTCGCGCAGGTGATTCAGGTTAACGAACAGCCGGGCCGGGTTCAACTGCCGCAGCGCATCGCGGCTGTAACCCAGCAGCCGTTCAACCGACGGATTGGCATCCTGGAAACGCAGTTGGTTGTCGGCCACAAAAATGGCGTCGATCGAACGCTCAAACAACGAACGGTATTTGGTTTCCTGCTGGGCAATCTCGGCCAGCACCGCGGCCTGCTTGAGGGCGTAGCGAATGCTGCGGCCCAGCAATTGCGCGTCGATGCGGCCTTTCACTAAATAATCGGCCGCGCCCAGTTCGAGCGCCGATTGATCGACCGTTAGGTCGTCCTGCCCCGTCAGCAAAATCATGGGTGCGCG
Source organism: uncultured Spirosoma sp. (assembly GCA_964249775.1). Classification (GTDB taxonomy): domain Bacteria; phylum Bacteroidota; class Bacteroidia; order Cytophagales; family Spirosomataceae; genus Spirosoma. The sequence continues at coordinate 20,276 of CAXUEB010000036.1, read as the reverse complement.
GCAACCGCTCCGAAAGGCTTCTTGAATTAAGTCAATGCCCGTGTGTGGCCCTAAGCGATAATCAACCAAAAATACGTCGTGCTCATTCGCTTCAACGGCCTTTAGCGCCTGCTCGTAGCTATCAACCCAGTCGAGCCGAATGTTGGCGTTCTCACGGGCCGAAACCAAGGCCCGCGTCAGCATGTAATCGTCTTCGTCGTCTTCGACGAGCAGCACGCGAATGGTTGACTGTTTAAGTGGAACGTCGGCGGAAGTGGCAACGGGAATCATAACTGTGCGTAAATAAGGGCAAGCAATCAACAATTGTCGGACTGCCCCTGTTCATCAACCCGACTACGGAAGTTTAACGGTATCCATCCAGTAAGTTTTCAGGGCACCCACGATTTCTACCAAGCGGTTAAAATTGAAGGGCTTCGTAACAAACGAATTAACGCCCAGATTATAGGTTTTTACAACGTCTTCGTCGGCCGATGACGTGGTCATGACCACAACCGGCAACCGGCGTAGCCGTGGGCTATCTTTAATTTCCTGCAATGCTTGAAAACCGTTTTTCCGGGGCATATTCAGATCCAGAATCAACAAATTCGGCCAGGGTGCATTCAGTTCCGTATAACGCCCTTCGCGGCTTAAGTAATCCATCAATTCCTCACCGTCTTCAACGAACCGAATGTTTTGCGTATAGCCATTCTGCCGCATAGCCTGCTCCAGAAAGATCCGGTCATCAGCGTCGTCGTCAGCAATCAAGATGGTCATTGAGGTAAGAGTACGGTGCATAATGTAAACAAATAAGGCGGTTACGGTAATTATACTTACAAGTTTGTAAGTACGTCATCTGCGTAGCAAATAACGGATTGACACCGCTTAAAGCCATGTTTCTTGCTGGCTGAACTTGGTTGGTTCAGTCAAAAATAATAAAAACTCGTAACACTTTTTTCCGAGCCGCCACTTATAAATAAAAACTCTCTGTGTGACGAATTTACTTTTGTACAGTTGTGATAGCCTTATCACCGAATCTTTTCTTGATTGCTTACCAGGCCATCAACTGAGTTGCCTGCCCGAACGGATCAAAAGCTCGTTAACCGCTTTGTCGCTGAAGAATTACAAAGGTCAGGCAAGTTACGCTTATTCCTTGCAATGATGGTTGCTGCTCCGTTTCTTACTGACCCGAAAAGGTCCATCGGTTCTACAATTCGTAGAGAAATTTTCGCATTTCGTTTGCTGACGGCCTACCCAAGACGATTGACCTATGTACCGTAAATGGGTTAACAACAGTGGTCAATACGAAACCAACGCGGGCAGGACTCATTTTGGCACGGAATTAAACCAGAGCTTGGTCTAAACGGTCATACAATCGTTGCAAACAAATTCGATAACCATTATGAAAAAAGCAGTTAATGTTTGGGTAACGGTGGCTTTATTGGCCGCAGGCGCTCAGCTTTTCACGACAACGGATTTAGTGGCTCAGAATCGAGTACGGGCCGGTCTTAAGGGCGGCTTAAACGCCAGTTCACTTTTTTACGATAGTCAGGGCGTCAGCAATAAAAAAGAACGCATTGGTTTTCACGGCGGGGTCTACGCGCAGGTTCCGGCCGGAAATTTTTTTGCCGTGCAACCCGAATTGCTGTACACAACGAAAGGCTCGTCGGCCGAGTATAATGTGCTTGGTATCAATGGTCGGGGTACGTTCCGCCTGAACTACGTAGAATTGCCCGTGTTAGCCACGTTTAAGTTAGGCCAAGCGGTGGAACTACAGGCTGGTCCGTACGTTTCGTATCTGCTCCAGTCCGATCTAAACTCAAATGGTGATTTAACCGGCACGACTAACTTTAACCGCGCCAACTTCAATAAGGTTGATTACGGCGTAGCGGGCGGTTTAAACCTATTTTTTGGCAAAGCCCTGATCGGTGCTCGTTATGAGCAGGGTTTACAACGGATCGCTAACAGCGGTGCCGCCCGCACCCTGCTGGGCAACGCCCGCAATGGCGTTGGTATGATTTCGGTTGGGTTCAGTTTTAATTAGAGGGATAAGGTATAAAAGGGAGTAGAGTGTAAGTAAGCTCGCCGGAGACACTCACACCCTACTCCCTTTTATACCTTATCCCTCACTTACAAATGAATATCGTAAGCCTTGAGCTTGTTGTACAGCGTTTTGCGGTCGATGTTTAGCACTTCGGCCGCTTTTGTTTTGTTATAACCGGTTTTTTCGAGCACTTTTAGAATAGCGGCCCGTTCGGCGTTTTCAGAGACGGATTTCAGGTTAGCCGCCGATTGACTAATGACGGGAATACCGGGCCGACCAGGGTCGTAACTGACTTGCGCACCAGCCACCGTCGTGTTCTCGGTCGTGAAATACTGCGGAGACGTAATCTCGTTTGGCAGCACGTCAGCTTCGATAAACTCACCTTGGGTCAGCAAAACCGACCGCTTCACGACGTTGTTCAACTCGCGCAGGTTGCCGTGCCAGAAATAATCTTTTAGCTTTTCCTTGGCTTCATCCGTAAATCCCAACACATCCTTCGACAACTGCCGGTTGGCCAGTTCCAGAAAATGCTCAGCAAAAATCATGATGTCGCTTTTTCGTTCGCGCAGGGGAGCCAAGTGCAGTTCAAACTCATTGATGCGGTGGTAAATATCTTCCCGAAATCTACCCTGCCGTACGGCCTCGCGTAAATCTTCGTTGGTGGCTACAATGATGCGGACATCCACCGGAACGTCCTGATTACTGCCAATCCGCCGAATCTTCCGTTCTTGCAAGACCCGCAGCAGCTTAATTTGATTGTCGTAGGAAAGGTTGCCAATCTCGTCTAAGAAAAGCGTGCCTCCGTTGGCAAACTCAAAGCTGCCGGCTTTATCGGACAGCGCCCCCGTGAACGCTCCTTTCACGTGACCAAACAATTCACTGCCGGCCAGTTCTTTGCTCAATGCCCCGCAATCGATGGCCACGAAGGGCTTGTCGGCGCGTTTGCTTTTGAGATGAATAGCATTGGCGACAAACTCTTTACCCGTTCCGGTCTCGCCGGTGATAACGACCGACATATCCGTCGGGGCAATGAGTTCGATGTGCTTCTGAAGTTGTTCGGACACGCGGCTTTTGCCGAAAATAAAGCGCTTGCCATCGGGGGCGGTTATGACCTTGTTCGCCGACGTCCGGGCGGCTTTGCCCGTTGCCGACGATGTATCCGAAGCGGTAGCCGACTGATTAATGGCTTGCAGTCGCTTTTCGAGAGCATCCTTGATCTTGAATAGCGTCTCGTCCGGCAGCAGTGGCTTGGTTACGTAATCGTACGCACCATGCTTCACTGTTTGCACTGCCATCCGTACGTCGGAGTACCCCGTGATAATGATAACGGCCGTCGTTGGATTAAGAATTTTGATCCGGCGCAGCATTTCCAGACCGTCAATGTCAGGCAACTTAAAATCGCAGATAACCAACTCAAACGATTCTTTGCGCAGCAGGACCAGGCCGTCTTCGCCCCGTTGGACCGACGATGTTTTATAGCCTTGCTTGCTCAGGAACCGCTCCAACAGCAGGCATATATCGTTATTGTCGTCAACAATGAGTATCTTTTCCATAGATGAGAGTAGCCTGTCGCTCCGGCGAATTCATCAGACAGCGCTGCCGAATAAGCTCAGCTACTCATTCGTAAAAATAAGAAGGCTATCTTGACAAAGATACTCAAACCTACAGCTTATTCAAAGCAACCTCAACTGAACGTCGGGTGAACGGTTTACCAATAAAATCGTCGGCTCCCTGCTCGGTAGCTTTGCGCCGTTCGGCCTGCCCGTCGAACGCGCTGATCATAATTATTTTAGCTTCCTGCTGTCCTTCCCGAATAAACGGCAACAGGTCAAAACCCAATCCATCGGGCAGATTCAAATCCAGAAAGACAGCGTCGAACCGCTGGGAGGTTAAGCATTGACGGCCTTCTTCAATAAAGTGAGCACAGGTCGGTTGGTAGCCCAACCGCCGGAGCAAACCCGATAAAAGCAGGCAGATATCTGCTTCATCATCAATTATCAAAACACGCTTGGCGCTCATTGGTCCATTCGTTACAGTCGGTTGATAAACAGGCCGCGTGCTTGTGGTCGTCATTGTGGTACTTTCGTTTACGGATTACTGAATGCGTTCCTACGCGATAAGAGTAGCGTATATAATTCTGTGCCGAATTCGAGCGGCACGACGTCATTTTGTGAAACGGCTTGTTAACTGGTCAATTGTTAAGGCGTTATAAGATTGGTTTGCGATCTGAATAGTTTTGATCGGTTGGTTTATGGCTTAATGTATACTTAACGAGTTGCGTCTTTTTTCCCCATTTATTCTACACTTGTAGATTAAATTCTACACTTTTCTTTGACTACTATGAATTGAAGTGAAATCAACTAACCAATCGTTAATGAATCATTTTAGCTCATTATCAACTGTCTACTCATAACTTTCACCCAACCCACGTTGATTAGTACCGGGTTGGCACAAAATTTTCTGTTTAGTAAGTAACAGTTGGAGTGGCATTCTGATTTACTCAATATCACAATGGGAAACTTGCTGTATACAATCGCCGTTATCTTAGTCATCATCTGGCTGCTCGGCTTTTTCGGTGTTCTGGGTACGGGTATTGGAAGCAGTAGTTTAATTCACGTTCTTTTGGTTATCGCCGTTGTTGCCGTTATTTTGCGGTTGATCCAGGGAAGAGGGGTTTGATTGACGAACACTGGCCGATCTGACAGCAATGCGTTCGGCTTTGCATATAGTACGCTCCGTTGAGCGATACGATAGGTTTAGGTGGTTTCATTTTAGGTTAAGTACAAGTTACGGTGGGTACGGAATCCCTGCGCCAGTTTGAGCGCAGGGATTTTTTGTTTGCTTATCGCGGTCGCCTGCTCAGGCTTGTGTCTGGCATATGCCACCGGGCTACGTTTGGGTTGCTCGACGAATGGTATCTTCGACTTCTTCCAGATCGTCATCCTCGGGTTGGGGTTGTTCCCCTAAACGAGGATTTTTGGCATTGGCGGTTAGCTCAACCAAGATTGGAAAGTGATCGGAACCGCAGTTGGGTAGCCGCTTCAGGCTACGTAGTCGGAAATGGGTAGACACGAAAACGTGGTCGAGGGGCCACCGCAGAAAAAAATATTGGGCGTGAAATGTACTGTACAGCCCACGCCCGATCCGCGGGTCAAGTAAACCGCTGATGCGTTGAAACAACCGCGTCGTGTGCGACCAAGCCACGTCGTTCAAATCGCCGGCCACCACAACCGGCTCGGTCTGCTGCCGGGCTTCCTTGCCCACCACCAATAGTTCGGCGTCGCGCTCCGTCGAGCGGTAATGTTCCGTCGGGCTGGGCGGCATGGGATGAACACCGTAAAAATGCAAGCGTTGCCCCGACGGTAATTGTAGTTGCGCGTATATCGACGGAATGTCGTCTTGAATTAAGAACCGGAGTTTGTGGTGCAGAATCGGCAGGCGGGTATACAACAGCATCCCGTACGTGTTTTCGAGCGGACACAGCACTCGGTAGGGATAATCGGCTTCAATGGGCGTCATGGCCTGACGCCAAGCTTCGTTAGTTTCCAGCAGCAGCACAACGTCGGGCCGGTGCTTGCTGATTAATTGGTACACATCGGGCATGCGCGTGTTTTCCATATACACATTAGCGACCAGCAGACGAAGGTTGTCAGTTTGGCCGCTCGCCGACGTTCGGATGATCTGTCGACTTACCTGCCGACGGTGCAGTGGTGTGTACGGGTAGATCAGCCACGCTTGATAAACCAAAGCGCCGAGCAGACCCAACGGAATTAACCAAAGTCCCCCCGCCGGATTAGGATTTAGCACCAGCCACGCTATCAGGCCGCCGGCAGCTAAAATAAATAGCTGCAAGTGTGGAAAATCCCAGATGCGAATCCACCAGTAGTCGGATCGGATTAAGTGAATAAAAGAAGCCGTACTGATGAAACCGGCGTAGCCAAGTAAGACTGCGTCTAAGGTAGCCATCAAAGTTAAGATCGTGAATGGTTGAGAAAACACTTAACCGGGCTGTCCCATGGTTTGTTAACGAGCCAATCATTCCGCCGATGGTGACAAGCGTCCGGGTAGTGTGCCGGACGCCGGTTTGGCAGCTTGAATTTTGTTGGGTTTGGAGTGGGTAACTATTGGACGGCCTTGTGGAATTAACTCCTCACACTTCTTATCACGTTAAGGCACGTTGATTTTACACAGCCTACTGATTCACAATGATTTATTAAAAATATAGCAAACTGGTACAGTATTTTCTAAAGGGATTGGCGTACCAAGTCACACACTAACGTCAAGTAAACATGAAATCGTTACCCGGAATTTTGGTGGGTTTAGCCGTGGGAGCCGTTGTCGGCGTCCTCCTCGCTCCCGATAGCGGCAAACAAACCCGGAAGCGGCTGTCGTCGGAGTCTGATTCGTTTTTCAAGGACTTACAGGATCAGCTACAATCCGGCCTGGAAAGCATTCGCAACCAGTACAACGACTACGTTGATTCGGCTTCTGCCAAAACGCAGGATGTAGTTGATGAAACCAAACGCCGGGCGAAATCATAAGTACATTACCAACTTTTAAAACAACCAACACAATGAGAAGCACAAGAGATTTTCTAACAGGCATAATTACGGGTGTAGTCATCGGTATCCTGACCGCTCCCCGCAGTGGTAAAGAAACCCGCGACAAATTGGTTGAAGAAGCCAACAAACGTTCGGGTGACCTGAAAGATCAGTGGGAAAAAGGGGTTAGCCAGGCGAAAGATACGTTTGAGCAGGTAAAAACGCAGGCCAACCAGTACGTTGACCAGGCCAAAACGCAGGTCAACCAGTACGCCGAACAAGCCAAGACGCAGTACGAGTCGTATAAGAATCAGGCGCAGACCAATCAAGGTGACGCTAAGTCGCAGTACAACGACAAAGTTGACCAACTGGCTGATCAGGCGCAGGAAGGCATCGAAGAAAACAAGGACGCATTCAAGGTTTAACGAAGCAGAGCCGAGACACTCTGATTTACTCAACGTTTTGAAAGAAAAGCCCTGACCTAATGTAAGTCAGGGCTTTTCGCTTGTAGAGCGTTTCGTAACTTTTTCGGCGATGATGAGTTTACAGGTTGCAAAGACATTCGCGTTCTAAATTAGTACGAATCATGAAACAGATAATGTGTACGGCAGCCTTCGCGCTGCTCTTGTTAGGCACGGCCACGGCGCAGGATGATGTGACCAAGAAGGAAGCCGTCAAGACGACGAAAATTGCGAAAGCAAACGCCAAAGAGTTAAAGAAAGAAGCTAAGAAGACCGGCAACGAAGCTGCGGCTGAAGGGGCGGAAACGTCGAGAAAGGCCGCCAAGGAAGCAAAGAGACAGGCCAAGAAAAATACCTAACGCATTCGCTTAACGTTCGTTACCAATCTCACTCGGGGCTACAAGCTTAGGGTGAGATTTTTTATTGGTGAAAAAATAAGCTACTAACCACTTGACTTATTTCAGCCAAAATACTTACTATTGTGGTGTACTATATATCTAAAACACTAAAACAATAACAATGATTGTCTTCGACGATGTCCACTTTGGCTACCGGCGTGGCCAAACGCTTTACGCGGGTCTGCGCCTAACGCTGTCGCCGGGGTCCGTGTACGGCTTGCTGGGGCCGAACGGGGCTGGCAAATCAACCTTACTCCGGCTTCTATCCGGCTTACTGTACCCGAAAGCCGGCCGAATTCAGGTAGGCGACCATGACCCCAGTGATCGCAAGCCGGCTTTTCTGGAAGATTTGTTTTTAGTGCCGGAAGAGTTTTATCTGCCACCTGTGCGTATTCGTCAGTTCGTAGCCAGCAACGCTCCTTTCTACCCACGCTTCGACCGGGCGCAGATGGCCGGCTATCTCCACGAGTTTGGTTTGACCGACGACCAGAAGCTAAGTGAACTTTCCTACGGTCAGAAAAAGAAGGTTTTGATTGGCTTCGGTTTGGCGACTAACACGGCCGTGCTCTTGATGGACGAGCCGACCAACGGCTTAGACATTCCGTCGAAAAGCCAGTTTCGGCGATTAGTAGCCGGCGCGGTCGATGAACGCCGGACGGTTGTGATTTCGACCCATCAGGTGCGCGACCTCGAAGCCCTCATTGATCCGGTGGTGATTTTGGCCGAGCGGTCGCGGTCGCACATGACCGTTGCTTTGAAGGCGAGCGTGGAAGAGATTACGGCGCGGCTGTGGTTTGGGCTGATTCCGGAATTGGAAACCGGCCGCCGAATTCTATACTCGGAGCGGGCCGTGGGCGGTTACGCCGTCGTGGCCGAGAACCCGACCGGCCAACCAAGTCGGCTGGATTTAGAGCGGCTCTATAACGCCGTGCAGGCCGAGCCAGGGCGCATCAACGAACTGTTTTCCAACACCTCAACCCTCGCAACCGTGGATCAGAAGCGCTACGTGGTTTTATACTTCATTGGCTGGGCATCCTGGTACGTTTTCATCGTACAACAGGTAGCCGCGTTGAACGAAAAGGAACGAGCCATTACGTACTTGCTACGACCCGCGTCGCTTTTTGAAAAATACCTGCTTATCGTAGTCGTGTCAGGCGTAGGCTTTCTGGTCGTCTACTTACCTGTTTTTACGCTGATCGACGCCATTGGGGTATCGGTGGTCAACAACCGCGAGTGGTCTCCAAACGATTTAGCTGAGATGCGTCGCATGGGGGAGCCATCGCAGGTATACCCCTTCTACGATGAACGCTCAGCCGAAAGCTTACCCACCGAATTATGGGTGTTTACGGGTTTGTTGCACGCGGTTTCTCTAACGTTTGCGCTCTTCATCCGGCGTTACAGCCTGGCGTTGATTGTCGTCGTCGTCATCGGTTTGATCACGTTCGGAGTTCTGACTAATCGCCTGTTACTGAATACACTAACTGGGTCCTACGCTGTAGGCAATCTGTTTCCTTTTTCCAAAGTGTTCTTCCATCGACCAAACGACCCGTTTGATTACCGGGCTGTCGACCTGCCCCAACCGATCGGCAATCAGATTCGGTATTTAGTAGGTATTACAGCCGTCGTACTATTGTATTTAACCGCCTACTTCAGGCTCAAAGAACGGGAGGTATAACGATGGACTTTCGTGATAAACAAGCCATTTACCTGCAAATCGCCGAGTACGTCAGCGAACAGGTCTTGCTGGGCCGCTGGGCCACGGGCGAGCGGATTCCGTCGGTGCGCGAGTTAGCGGCCGAACTGGAAGTAAACCCCAATACGGTCATGCGTACTTACGAATTTCTCAACCAGAAAGGCGTCATTGCCAACAAGCGCGGCATCGGCTACTTCCCGACCGACGACGCAACCGACAAGATTCGGACCTTTCGGCGCGAACAGTTTTTGCAGAACGACCTACCCCAGTTCTTCAAGAACCTAACGCTGCTGGGTATCGACTTGCGCGACATCGAAACGCGCTACGAACAGTACATCGCAGCCGCTCAAACTACGTAGACCTTAAACCGACGTGAAAACAAGCCATATTCTTCTTGCTATCGTTGCCATCGTGACCTTAACGGGCATGGTCGCTACGGACGTGTTGTTGAAGCAGCAGTACGATCAGATCGACTGGAACGACAAGTACCAGGATTTTGAGCGCCGGGCGTTGCCGTCGGCAAGGCACTTCGTGATTAAGAGTGCACCCATTGCCGAGGTCGTTGTAGAGCGCGGCACGGGTAAGCCGCAGGCGTTGCTCTTACCGTCGATGGCCGATTCGTACCGTGCTCAACAACGGGGCGACACGGTGTTTATCAATTTTACGATGAACTACAAAGAAGGCAAACGCAGCCCACGCGATTACAACGACGAGTTGGGAACTGGATTAGTCATTCGCGTGACCACGCTGCAAAGCGTCAGGTTTACCAACGGCGGGCTTACGCTACGCAACCTAACGCCCACCCAGCTAACGGTCGATCTGCAAAACAGTCGACTACGCACGGACAAACTAACGGTTGCCGGACCGTTCGCGCTCACCAGCCGCCAGAACAGCTTCGCCGTGCTAAACGCGGACCGCTATCCATCGCTGCGGGCCTTGGTTAAGGATTCGAGCGGGGTGCAACTCAACGACGTGCAAACCGAGTCCTTTACGCCGGAGCTGTCGCCCAAGGCCGAAGTCCAACTCCGCGGCCGGGCGCTGCGGTGGGTGAAATAAAAGGGGTAAAAGGGAGTAGGGTGTAAGTGCCTCCGGCGAGTCTGCTTACACCCTACTCCCTTTTACCCCTTACCCCTCTTTTTAATCTTCTACCTTAATTCGGTAAATCTCCAGATTTGGTTCGAGGTCTTCGGGGCCGATCTGCATATCGTTGAGTTCGCCATTCGCTAAGCCATACACCCAACCGTGCACCTGAAGGTCCTTATCTTCGTACAGACGCTTCTGCACGAACGACAACTTCATGACGTTCAGGCACTGCTCCCGCACGTTCAGTTCGACCAGCTTGCGGTGACGCTTTTCCTGATCGTCGATGGTGTCGAGTTCATCTTTATGGATGCGGTACACGTCCTGAATATTCCGCAGCCAGGTGTTTAGATAGCCAAAGTCCTTGTGCGACACGGCCGCTTTGACGCCCCCGCAACCGTAGTGACCGCAGACGATAATGTGCTTTACTTTTAGTTCTTCGACGGCGTATTGCAGCACCGCCAGTGAGCTGATGTCGTTATTAGGCACCAGATTGGCAATGTTGCGGTGAATAAACACTTCGCCGGGTTTGACGCCCATAAACGCGTCGGGCGATACACGGCTATCGGAGCAACCAATGTACAAAAAGTCCGGCGACTGACTTTTGGCCATGTCGGCGAAGTAAGCCGGGTCGTGGGTGGTTTGTTCGTTTACCCATTTTTTGTTGTACGCGAAAACCTCATCGTAGAGTGCCATGATTTGTGCAGTTTGAATTAGCGACTTCTTTACCTAAACGCGCATTAAAGGCCGCTTGTTAAGGCTTACCGACGGAATCGACCGGCAAGGCCGTCCTTATGCCCTCGTCAACCGCGTAAGCCGGTGCCGTTACCAAGCCGGTGAGAACCGACCGGTCGCTGTTCCGGGTTGGCAGTGTTACCCGAAAAACGGTGCCTTGCCCCAACGCAGACTCAACCGTAATGTGTCCCCGGTGCAGCGTAATGATGCGGGCCGTTAGCGCCAGCCCGATGCCGTGGCCTTTAGTGGTCATGGCGTTTTCCGAGCGGTAGAACGGCTCAAAAATGTGCGGCAGATCAGGGGCCGGAATGCCGTAACCCCGATCGCTGACGGTGAGTTGGACCCAGCCCGGCTCAAATCCCATCCGCACGCCGACGCGGCTGTCGGCCGAGTACTTACACCCATTTTCCATTAAATTCTGAAACGCCGTTTGCAGCAGCGACGCTTCGCCAACCACGATCATGTCTTCTTCCTGATCGGGCAAGGTTTCAAAATCAATGTCGACCGCGTAGGTTGGCGTTTTGTGCACAATCTGACTTTGGGCCTGCCAAAGCAGTTCGTCAATGCGCACGGGCTGATCGTTGCGCATGGCGGCACCGGCATTAACGCGGGCCAGGTCAAGCAACCCATTAACGAGCCGAATCATGCCCTTTACTTCGTCGAGCAGCGCGTCGATCGCCGTTTCGTACTCGGCCGATGAGCGGTTGTGAAGCCGCGTCACTTCAATCTGACCCAACATAACCGTTAGGGGCGTCCGCAGCTCGTGCGACGCGTGCGACACAAAGCTTTTTTGCGACACAAACGCTTCTTCGAGCCGGCTCAGCAAGGCGTTGAACGTGCGGGCCAGGTTGGCCAGTTCGTCGCGCTGACGGCCCACGCGCAGCCGCTCGTGGATGTTGGTCGCCGAAATTGCGTTCACCTGCGTAATTAGTTCAGCCACCGGCCGCAGGGCATCGGTAGCAAACCAGTAGCCGGCGAGACCAACGATCACCAAACACAGCAACCAGCCAAACAGCAGAATGTCGCGTAGCCGCTCCAGCTTAGAAAATCCGTACCGATCGTGCGCCGACGCCACGCCAACCAACCGTTCGCCACGGGGCGTCTGAAACCGAACGCCCACGGCTTCCAGATTACCCTGCCGAAAATACAGGCTTGTTTTGCCGGTTGCCAACTGTTGGAGTATAGCCGGCGAAACCGGGAAGCGAAGCCGCTGATGCCCTTGGTCGTAAAGCACCCGACCCCGGTCGTTGTAAATTGTTACCTGCTCATCGTACATAACGGGCAGGTCGGCCCGGGGCACCTCCCCAACGTCTTCGCGGAGCCGCATCGTCGTCATGACTTTCTCGGCCAGTCGTTGCTCGAACTCCTGCTGGCGAAACTGATCGTAGAGGTAATAAACCGACACCGAAAAGAGCAGCATGATGGAACCCACCAGCAACACAAACAGAATCGTCAGGCGCGTACGGATGTTCATAGACCGGAGGGGAGGAAAAGAAAACAAAGAGCGAGTTGCGCGTCGGCAGTTCTTCTGACTTCTTCGTCACTCCCTTTCCTCCTCCTTTAACATATAGCCCATACCAATGACGGTATGGATCAGCTTCTTCGGAAAATCTTTGTCAACCTTTTTACGCAGGAAATTTACGTAAACGTCGATGACGTTCGTACCCGTGTCGAAGTGAACGTCCCAAACTTTTTCGGCAATATCAGCCCGCGAAACCACCCGCCCGCGGTTGCGCATAAAATATTCGAGCAGTCCAAACTCCTTGGCTGTTAATTCAATGCGTTTGGTTCCCCGGCGGGCAATTCGTTCGTTCAAATCCAGCTCCAGGTCGGCTACTTTAAGGACGTTGGCCGGCAAAGCCTCGCTGCTGCGTTTGGTTAGGGCACGCAGCCGGGCCATTAGTTCGCGAAACTCGAAAGGCTTGACCAAGTAATCGTCGGCCCCGGCGTCGAAGCCCATCACTTTGTCTTCGACCGTTCCCAAGGCCGTCAGCATCAAGACGGGCGTATGCACCCGCGCCAGCCGCAGGGCCTGCACCACCTCGAAGCCATTCATCTTGGGCAGGTTTACGTCTAAGACAATGACGTCGTAGGTGCTGCTGAGCGCCATCGTGCGCCCCGCTTGCCCGTCGAACGCAAGATCAACTTCGCAGGATTGCTCTTCCAAGCCTTTCTTTACGAATGATGCCAGTTTTGGCTCGTCTTCAACCACCAGGATTTTCATACGGCAACATACACATCCGTCTGATTCTTTAAAAGCGCCGGAACCCTATTCGCACGCTTACGCCTGCCGAGCGACCCGCCGAATCGGCGTTTTTGCGCCGGTATTTGACCAATCCGGGGGCAACAAACAACCGGACCACATCGGTATAATCCGCAACAAAAAAGCCGTCCTGAATCTCAGAACGGCTTTCCGCTTCTATCCACACCATTTCAAGGTCGGCAACCGGAGAGGTCACCGGGCCTTGATGTTCAACCTTCCCTTTGTAAAGGATTGTTATGCTAAAGTAAGCAATTTCTTTGTCAAGAACAACAAATGTTGGTTTGTCTCCGACCAGGGTCACAAATTTCGTGACATTCTGATAACATAACGCAAACGAGCGGGCCAAAATTATTTATCCTTCCAAATTAATGCGGGTTTTGGGGGTGGGTTTTGATGCGTTGACGCGTCACCGGGCCGTTCTTAACCGCCGATCAAACCCCTGCGCAGACCGTGAGATAATATCTTTAAACTCGTATCCGTTTTTTTTGCTTATTAGCATAGTAAAAAACCTGTTTCACTTCTTATGCATTACGACTTTGTTATTGTTGGTGCCGGTTATGCCGGTAGTGTATTGGCCGAACGGTTAGCCACGCAATCCGATAAAACCGTTTTAGTGATTGATAAACGACCTCATATCGCCGGCAACGCGTACGATTACTACAACGAAAATGGCATTCTGATTCACTTGTACGGGCCGCACATTTTTCATACAAACTCGCCCGACGTTTTTGCGTATCTCTCGCAGTTCACCGAGTGGCGTCCTTACGAACACCGCGTTCTTGCTTCCGTCGACGGCCAACTGTTGCCCATTCCCATCAACCTCGATACGGTTAACAAATTGTACGGCTACAACTTTACGTCGGATGAATTGACTGAATACTTTAAGACCGTTGGTGAGCCGGTCGCCGAGATTCGCACCTCCGAAGATGTTGTGGTTAGTCAGGTGGGCCGTGATTTATACGAGAAGTTTTTTCGGGGCTACACCCGCAAGCAGTGGGGCGTTGACCCGTCCGAACTCGACAAAATGGTGACCTCGCGCATTCCAACGCGCACCAACCAAGACGACCGGTACTTCACCGACGAGTTTCAGTACATGCCCTTGCACGGCTACACAAAGATGTTTGAAAAGATGCTGAATCATCCAAACATTCACCTGATGCTCAGCACGGACTTCAAAGAAGTAAACGATCAACTGTCCTACGATCAGCTCATTTATACGGGTCCGGTCGACGAATACTTTGATCACTGCTACGGTAAGCTACCCTACCGGTCGCTGCGGTTTGAGCACAAAACGGTGGATGAAACTGACTACCAGCCCGTGTCGGTCGTAAACTACCCCAACGACAACGAGTACACTCGGATTACGGAATACAAAAAGCTAACGGGTCAGGAGCACGCCAAATCCAGCCTGACGTTTGAGTATCCGCAGAGCGAAGGCGACCCGTACTACCCGGTGCCGCGGCCCGAAAATGCAACCTTGTATCGGCAGTACAAGCAGTTGGCCGACGAGCAGGAAAACGTGCATTTCGTGGGGCGGTTGGGCACCTACCGCTACTACAACATGGATCAGGTGGTGGCACAAGCGCTAACCTTGTATAAAAAGCTGATCGGGGCGGAGTCGCTCGAAGAAGTTGCCAGTTCGAAAGCGTAATCAATTCGTTCCGTAAACGAAACAAGGGTCTCCCACTGGGAAGCCCTTGTTTCGTTTATCGACTGGTTGAAGTTGCCTTAATCTTCGTGTCGTCGCCTACTTTCTTGGCGTCTTTCTTCATTTGCTTGGCTTCCTTTTTCATGGCCTTGTTGGCCTTTTTCACGTCGTCCTGCGCGAAGGCTGCGCCCGACATCAGCACTACGGCCAAAGCCGCCATCATTACCGTTTTCATTGCTTTTCTTGGTTTAGTGATCTAATGGTTTTCAGCAAGTAAACGGATGAAATCGAAAAAGGTTATTAAACTTACGCTAAACCCAAACGCGCCCGGAGTTAGCCGGGCGCGTTTAGTACTGACTGAGCGAATTACTTACGACTTATCTTTATCAGTAGACGCCCGTTTGTTGCGGTTACCAGTCTCGACCGGTCCCTGCATGGGCACCTGCTTGCTGG
Source organism: uncultured Spirosoma sp. (assembly GCA_964249775.1). Lineage (GTDB taxonomy): Bacteria > Bacteroidota > Bacteroidia > Cytophagales > Spirosomataceae > Spirosoma. The sequence goes on along the minus strand of CAXUEB010000036.1, from coordinate 4,984 downwards.
TTTTAGGCTTCGGCTTTTGGGGCGTTTCAGCCCGTTGGCCGTTAAATTTCTCGGCCATTATTTTCTCTTTTTCCTTGTCCGGAACGCGGGCAGCCGCGCTGTTGTACTTGCTGCTGCTCTTGTAGCTTTCGCGCTGGGCAAAGCTCAGCGCAGGTAGTAGGGCCAACAAGGCCGCACAAACAAAAATTTTCATGTCCGTTGAGTTTACTGGATAATTACCATCGGAAGCCGGTTGCTTTACTGATTCTTTTTCAGGTTCACTAACTCACCCCGCTTCTTGCGGGCTTTGGTCGACGTGCCGCCGGTGATGGTGCTGCTGCGGGCGTCCGTCGTGGTTGTCGTCGGTGCATTGGCCGTCACCGTTCCGGCGCTATTTTGCTCCAGAGTTCCGTTCAAACCGGTTTGGGCATTGGTGCCGTTGTTTGGATTAGCGCTCGTTGAGCTGGGCTGGACCGTGCTGCCCGCGTTGTTGGCCGTACCCGTCGTGACGGAGCCGTTGCTGTTTTGTTCCAACGTGTTGCCGGTGCCTACGTTGGCGTTGGTTGCGGTAGTCATGGTTGCTGCCTCGGGTCGGCTGGTTGTCGTTGTTCTATTGTTGGTTTGCTGGGCCGCAGCCGAGCCAGTTAGGAGCAAAACGGCAGCAAAGGTGGTTAGTAGCGTTTTCATGTGCGTTGAAGGATTATGTTCCTGCTATAACTCCACTCAACGGCAGTGGTTTAAAAAAAAGAGCACACGGATTGGGCGGATACGGTTCTATCAAGCAGCTACCTTGAACTCCGAGGTCAGGTGAAATTGAATATCGGGATTATTTTGCTGGTTCATGCGCAGCATCCAGTCCGACTCGGCCAGAAACACCGGATTTCCGTCTTTGTCGTAAGCAATCTGGTTACCTTTCAACCGGATAAACTCGGCGAGCTTAGCCGCATTCTCGGCCGTAATCCAAGTGGCTTTCGTGTAATTGAGCGGCACCCAGCGGCACTTGGCCCCGTACTCGTGCTCAAGCCGGTACTGAATTACGTCGAATTGCAGTTCACCAACCGTACCGACGAGCTTTCGGTTACCCAGTTCAAGCGTAAACAATTGCGCCACGCCTTCGTCGGTCAACTGCTGAATGCCTTTGTCCAACTGCTTGGACTTCATCGGGTCGAGGTTGACGAGTTCCTTAAAGATTTCCGGCGAAAAGCTTGGAATTCCCTGAAACTGCAACTCCTCGCCTTCGGTCAGCGTATCACCAATCTTGAACGTACCCGTGTCGTACAAGCCTACCACGTCGCCGGGAAAGCCTTCTTCCACCACGCTTTTGCTGTCGGCCATGAAACTGAATGGCGAGGCAAAGCGCACGTTCTTATCCAAACGCGTGTGGTGGTAAAACTTGCCCCGCTCAAAAACGCCCGAGCAGATGCGCAGAAACGCAATCCGGTCGCGGTGACGCGGGTCGAGGTTGGCGTGAATTTTAAACACGAAGCCGCTGAACGCCTTCTCGTCGGGCAAGACCTCGCGCTTGTCGGTCGGGCGGGCGATGGGTTCGGGCGAAATGCCACAGAAGCCTTCGAGCAATTCCTTAACGCCGAAGTTGTTGACCGCCGAGCCGAAGAATACCGGGGCCAGTTTGCCGGCTAAGTACGCCTGCCGGTCGAATGCGTCGTACACGCCCTCGATCAGTTCGACATCCTCGCGGAGTTGGGCCGCGTCGCGCGCGCCGACTTTCTGGTCGAGCAGATCGTCGGCCAGTTCAATCGGCAGTACGTCGTCCTCAACCTTTGTCTTGTTAACTTTGAAGAAATATAATTTTTTCTCGATCAGGCTATAGACGCCCTTGAAGTCCGACCCCATGTTAACGGGCCACGTCATCGGCCGGACGCGGATGTTCAACTTTTCTTCCAGTTCGTCCAACAGGTCGAACGGGTTGCGACCTTCGCGGTCGAGCTTGTTAATGAAAATAATGACCGGCGTGTCGCGCATCCGGCACACTTCCATAAGCCGTTCGGTCTGTTCCTCAACGCCTTTCACGCAATCAATGACCAGAATAACGCTGTCGACGGCGGTCAGCGTCCGGTACGTGTCTTCCGCAAAGTCTTTGTGGCCGGGTGTATCGAGAATATTAATCTTAAGATCGTCGTACTCAAACGTCATCACCGACGTAGCGACCGAAATACCCCGTTGTTTCTCGATCTCCATGAAGTCGGAGGTCGCTGACTTCTTGATCTTGTTGGATTTGACAGCCCCGGCGGTTTGAATCGCCCCACCGAACAACAAAAGTTTTTCGGTTAACGTCGTTTTGCCAGCGTCGGGGTGGCTGATGATGGCAAACGTCCGCCGACGGGCGGTTTCCTGATGGGTGTTCATTACGGTTTAAAGCCAGCTATTGTACTTTAGCTATAGTACACCGGCAAAATTACAAAAGTTCGACGGCTTAGTAGCGCAACGCCCCGGCAACCCAACGCGGTGCTGCCGGGGCGCTCACGCCCTCCGTTGACTTATAAACGGCGTTCGTTTGGGATTGGCCAACCGGCGTTCGCTGACAATGACGCCGACTAAGAAGCCAAAAAATACGGCTAAAAATAACGTTACGAACCAAACGATTAAGTGGTAGGTATACGGATGCAGGGCACTTTCCATGATTGCTGTGATCGGTTTCCATTCTGACGAATCCGTTGCCGAAACGTAACGGTCGAACCAGCCCTTTCAAACAAACGCCCACAGCAACAGCGCCCAGCCCACAATCAGGGCAACGCCCCCAAGGGGCGTGATGGCCCCCAGCCACGTTACGCCCGTTAGACACAGCACGTAAAGCGACCCCGAAAAAATAAGCACCCCGCCCAAAAACGAGTAACCGGCCCAGCCCAGTAGTTTAACTATTGCCGGGTTGCTGCCGAATTGCTCAATCAGCACACCCACCAGCACGAGCGCCAAGGCGTGATAAAATTGGTACTTAACGGCCGTCTCGAACGTGTCGAGCCGCCCGGAAGCCGTCAGCGACGCTCGTAGTGCGTGCGCTCCGAACGCGCCAAGCGCCACGCCCAACAGACCGAGCACGGCCCCGGATTGAATGAAAAATTTCATGGATATACGTAGCCTGGACGGCCACGTCCGGACGAGTGAACTTGTTAGATTACGCCCAGACGTGGCCGTCCGGGCTGCTTCAACGCGCCCCAAAAATAGCACTCCCTACCCGAACCAACGTGCTGCCTTCTTCAACGGCGATGCGGTAATCGCCACTCATCCCCATCGACAGTTCCCGGAAACGAACGTTCAGACGGTCGATGGTTGCGAGCTTATCGTACAACTGTTTCAAGCCTCGAAACTCCCCTCGAATCTGGGCTTCGTCGTCGGTATTGGTCGCTAAACCCATCAAACCGATGATGCAAACGTTGGCCAGTTCGTCCAACGCCGGGGCGCTTAGGAGCGCTTCGGCTTCGTCGGGCAGCAGACCGAACTTCGTTTCCTCATCGGCAATATAGATTTGCAGCAAACAATCAATCACGCGACCGTGCTTAGCGGCTTGTTTGTTAATTTCCAACACCAACTTCAAGCTGTCTACCGAATGAATGAGCGTGACGAACGGCGCGATGTATTTCACTTTGTTGGTTTGCAGATGACCAATCAAATGCCACTGCACGTCGGTGGGCAGTTGCGGTTGTTTGTCGGCCATTTCCTGCACTTTGTTTTCGCCAAACAGCCGGCAGCCCGCGTCGTAGGCCTCGCGCAGCAAGGAAATGGGCTTCGTTTTGGTAACGGCAATCAGGCGAGCGCGACCCGCTAACTGCGATTCAATCTGATGAATACTGGCGGCAATCATGTTGACTAATGACCCACGGAACGGGCCGTTCGTTCGTATTGTGCAAAGATAGCGTTGAGAACTTGGCGTTTGTGCGTAGTTTTTAGCCCTCAACGGCCAAAACCTGGTTTACAAGACAATAAACCAACGCCAAGTTTAGTTCTGCTAACGATTCTAACCACTAACCCGTTTGCCTGACCAATGACACCAGTCGAACCGCGTCCCCAACCCCGCAACAACAGCCGCAGCTTCTTGGTAGTTGCCTTGTTGATTCTGGCCGCCCTGAATTTGCTTCAACTGTACTTCTATTATCAGGAGCGACAGACCGTTAAAACGCAAGAGACCGTTATTGCGGCCAAAACCGAGGAAGTTCTGAGAACTCGGGCGAAGCTGGATTCGATCTCGGCGCAGTTAGACGAGAAGATCGCCGAAATTCAGCGGCTCGGCGGCAGCGTTGATTCCTTGCTGAAAGTGCGCGAACAGTTGGAAGTTGACAAGCGCAGCTTACGCAACGCCACGACCTTCGACAGCAAGAAATACGATCAGAAGATTCGCCGGTACGAAGCGCTGCTGGTCGAAAAAGACCGTGAGATTGCCCAGTTGCGGGAAGAAAACGGCGTTCTGACCCAGCAGAACGAAACGCTGGCCCAGGAAAACGCCAACCTGAAAGTAGAACGGCAAACGCTGAGTGATTCCGTCGTGGCGGTATCGTCGCAGAACCGGGACTTGGCCGAGAAAGTGACCGTTGCTTCCGCGCTCCGGGCCGAACCCCTTACGGTCAACGCCCTCAACGCCCGCGGCAAAGAACGCGACGGCGGCACCTACAAAGCGCGCCGAATCGACAAGGTAAAAGTATCGTTCCGGCTGGCCCCGAACGGCCTGGCGCAGCACAACGAAAAAGAAGTTTACATGCGTATTCTGGACCCCAGTGGAGCCGTTCTGTCGGACTTGGCAACGGGTTCGGGGGAGTTTACCTACGCCGGCGAAGGCATGATTTATACGGCCATGCAGCGTATTAACTTCGACAATACCCGCCAGCAAGTCAATTTTATGTATGGTCGGGGCGGTCAGCGGTTCAACCCCGGTCGTCACGCTGTCGAGATTTATTCGGAAGGCTTCCGCATTGGCGAAGGCGAGTTCACTATCCGGTAGTTAGAGTATTCGTAAGTACAAAACCGTGAGACTCGCGGACCCCGCAGCCCCTCA
>CAXUEB010000035.1:12828-25235 GCA_964249775.1 uncultured Spirosoma sp. | reverse complement strand
GTGCATTCGGGTGTGCTTTCGCTCCGGCGCAACGCCATCACCGAACTTGGCAGCGACGAACGCAAATTTACGCAGGTCGTCAAGCACGGCTTCGGTCAGCGCCGGAAAACGCTGCGTAACGCCCTCAAACCCCTCAACCCGCCCGAAGCCGCGCTGGCCAGCCCGTTTATGGACAAACGCGCCGAACAACTGAGCGTGGCGGAATTCGTTAAACTAACGTTAGCGATGAGTGATAAGTGATATCCAGCCTGTGCTTATAACTTATCGCTCATCACTCATCACCAAAAACGTGACCTTTGAACTCACCAAAGATTATCTTGAACACCTCCAAACGGCCATCGAAGCGGGCGACGACGCCCGGCTGCGGGCCGAAATGGACGAACTGTTTCCGGCCGATATTTCGGGTATTCTCTACGAACTCGACCCCGAACCAGCGCATTACCTGCTGAACCTGTTAGATAAAACCGTCGGAGCCGAAATCCTGGCCAACCTCGACCCTGGCGACCGGACGAATCTGCTCAAAACGTTTACGTCGGCCGAGATTGCGCCGTTTATCAACCAGATGGATTCCGACGACGCCGTGGACGTGCTCAACGAGCAACCGATTCAGGTGCGCGAGGAAGTCATTGGCCTGCTCGAAGACCGCGAACAGGCCCGCTTCATCTTAGATTTGCTCCACTACGAAGACGGCGTCGCGGGTAGTTTGATGCAGAAAGAGTTGATTAAAATCAACGTCAACCTAACCGTCAACGCCTGCATCGAAGAAATCCGTCAGCAAGCCGAGGCCGTCGAAAATGTGTATGCGGTGTACGTCGTCGACGACGTGGGCAAGCTGCTCGGCTTGGTATCGCTGAAAAAGATCGTGCTGGCACCCAAAACCGCCCGCATCGCCGACATCTACGACGAGGACGTGGTGTTTGTCGAGACCTACCGACCGGTCGATGAGGTAGCCGAGGTAATGCAGAAATACGACTTAGACGCGATTCCGGTTGTCAACGTGCAGCAGCGGCTGTTGGGCCGGATCACAATTGATGACGTGGTCGACGTCATTACTGAGCAAGCCGAAGAAGACATTCAGGTTATTTCGGGTTTGTCGGGTGAGGTCGAAGAAGACGACAGCGTCTGGCAGCGCTCGAAGGTGCAGTTGCCGTGGTTAGTGGCCGGAGCGGTGGGCAGCTTAATGGCCGCGACGGTCATTAATGGCTTCCAAACCGAACTGGCTAAGATTGCGGCCCTGGCGGCTTTTATTCCCATTATCGGCTCGACGGGCGGCAACGTCGGTATCCAAACGTCGTCGTTGATTCTCCAAAGCCTGTCCGACACCACTGGCCTGACAACGACCCTGGCGAAACGCCTGCTGCGAACGTTGCTGGTGGCTATTCTAAACGGCTTGGTCGTTGGGCTGATTGCGGGCGTCTACACGTTCATCATCGGCGAGCCGCGGCTGTTTTTCGTGGTGGCCACGTCGCTGCTGTCGGTGGTGCTGCTGGCGTCGTTCATGGGCACCATCACGCCGTTGGTCCTCAACCGCATCGGCATTAACCCGGCCGTAGCGTCGGGGCCGTTCATCACCACCGCCAACGACTTGATTGGCATCGGCGTGTATTTTTTGATCGCGCAGATGCTGCTGGCGGAGGTTTGACGCTGTTTTCTCAGGCTCTATGCCTAAACTATTGATCTACCAAGCTGGCTGGATATTTACTATCTTCGAAACCGACATTTTTGAGAATCGAAAGCACACACACGTTGGCCGCAAAGGCACCGTGAAGCTTTGTAAAATTTAGTTGGAGCCGTTTGTTGAGATCGCCAAACTGGGTGAATTATCCGTCAGCGAACAGAACGAAGTGTTACGAATCACCGAACTGTATAGGGATGATTTGCTACACCAATGGCAACAGTTTTTAACGGGGCAAAAAATAGAAATTTTACGAATCAACTAACATGACTACAGTCCAGACAAAACCAATTGAGGGCTATTGGGACATCATTCCAAGTGTGCGGTCGGTTAATTTTCCGAACCCCGGCCAATTGCAGGTTGATTTAGATGACGGCCGTGTTATTCTCATGCCTTTAGACCAGTTTCCCAGCATTCAGCAACTGACGCCCGAGCAACGTCAGCATTGGTACAAATACGGGAATGGGTTCTCGTTTGATGACAGCGACGAGGTCATTCATGTTGAGCAAATATTGGGCAATTTTACTTTATACAAGCACGAATCGTAAGAACCTCTGGCTATTAGCCATGTCCTATGACCATCCGTTTCGCTCAACCCGCCGACGCGCCCGACCTGCTGGCCATTTACGCGCCTTACGTCACCGATACGTCGGTCAGCTTTGAATACGACGTACCGACCGTCGCCGAGTTCGCGCAGCGCGTTGAGATTATTTCGGGGCAGTTGCCGTACTTAATCGCCGAGACGAACGGGCGCATTTTGGGCTACGCGTACGCGTCGCGGCACCGCGACCGGGCGGCTTATCAATGGTCGGTGGATACGGCGGTGTACGTGCATCCCGACGGGCACCGGCAGGGCATCGCCCGCAGGCTGTACACTCGGTTGTTCGACCTCTTACGTCGGCTGGGGTATTACAACGCTTACGCAGGCATTACCCTGCCTAATCCCGGCAGCGAAGCGTTCCACCAGTCGATGGGCTTTGCGCCGATCGGGGTTTATGACAACGTAGGTTGTAAGTTTGGCGAGTGGCACAGCGTAGGCTGGTTTGCGCTGGCATTGCAACCACATTCACCCAATCCTACACCACCCATTTCAATACGTTCGCTTCGATAAACTACGTATCTATCAGACCTTAAACTGATGCATTTACCTGGTCTGGAGAAAATCAGTACCTTTATGGTCAACACCTTACCTCTTTTCGCGCCATGTTTAGAACACGCAAAGGCGAGCGCGCCATCGTCATCGGTGGCAGCCTGGCCGGTTTAGCCACGGCCCGCGTTCTGGCCGATTATTTCGACCGGGTCATTCTGATCGAGAAAGACGAATTGACTGACGACCCCAAGCCACGCAAAGGCGTTCCCCAGGGGCATCATCTGCACGGTTTGCTGGCGCAAGGACGAACGGTGCTCGAAGCCTATTACCCCGGCATCAGCGCCGAACTGATTGCCGATGGGGCCATATCCGGCGATATGGGCGATGTCCGCTGGTATCATCTGGGGGCCTATAAAAAGCGCTTTACCAGCGGCTTAACGGGTCTTACCATGAGCCGTCCGCTGCTGGAAACGCACGTCCGTCGGCGCACCCGGCAACTTCCCAACGTTACCGTGCGTACCAACACCGTCGTGCGCGAACTGCTGACCGACGGCGGACGGTGCGTGACCGGCGTTCGCGTGGAGCCGGTGGGGCAGGCCGACCGGAGCGAATCCATGGCGGCCGATCTGGTAGTCGACGCCGGTGGACGAGGCTCCGCGTCCGAGCGCTGGCTAACCGCCTTAGGTTACGCCAAACCCCGGCAGGAAGCGGTCACAATGAACCTTACGTATGCCACCCGTATCTACCGCCGGAACGAGGACCCAACGGGCAAAATCGAAATCGTCGCGACAATACCCCAGCCTCCGCACGATAAGCGGTCGGGTGCGGCCTTTGCCATCGAAGGCGGACGCTGGATCGTTACCCTATCGGGTCTTTTGGGCGACAGTTGCCCGAAAGACGAAGCCGGCTTTGTCGAATACGCCCGCAGCCTGTGCGCGCCCGACGTTTACAACCTGATTCAGGGATGTGAGCCGCTCTCCGAGGTAATGCTCTATAAGTTTCCGGCTGGCCTGCGCCGACATTACGAACAACTCACGGCGTTTCCAGAGCGGTATTTAGTATTGGGTGATGCCATTTGCAGCTTCAACCCTGTCTTTGGGCAGGGCATGACCTCCGCCGTTTTGCAGGCGCAGACGCTGGATCACTGCCTACAAAAGCGCAAGACTCTGGATGGCCTGTGGAAACCGTACTTTAAAGCCATCGCCAGGGTGGTCGATATTCCGTGGCTGGCGGCAACGAGCGAAGATTTTCGCTACCCGGATGTGCAGGGTCAGCGGCCACCGGGCATCGCCATTCTGAATCGGTACACCGAAGCGGTCCACCACGCCACGCACCGCGACACGGTTGTTTACAAAGCCTTTCTGGAGGTGCTGAACCTGATGCGTCCGCCCTCGGCGTTGCTGCGACCCGGCATTGTCTGGCGCGTGCTTAACGACGTGGTGCGCCATCAGCGGTCAACTCACTACCCGAAACCTGTTGTCAATTCGTCCACAAACGTACCAGCCGTGGCCGAAGGCTGAGCGCGGGCAGGCTACTGTTCATAATTGCCAAACCCATTACTTTGCGGCTGAATTAGTGATACCCATTCATGATTTCCATTATTCAGCGCGTCGCTCAAGCTTCTGTTACCATCGACGGACAGGTAAAAGGCCAGATCAGCACCGGTTTTCTGGTATTGCTGGGCATTACGCATACCGACACGCGCGAAGACGTAGACTGGCTCAGCCGCAAGATCGTCGGGATGCGTATCTTCGGAGATAGCGAAGGAAAGATGAATCTCGATCTGGCGGCCGTCGGCGGGAACATTCTCCTCATCAGCCAGTTTACGCTGCACGCCAGCACGAAAAAGGGCAACCGGCCCAGCTTCATCGAAGCCGCCCGCCCGGAAGTGGCCGTGCCGCTCTACGAAACCATGATTGCGCAGCTATCCACCGACCTCGGCCGGCCCATCCAAACTGGTGCGTTCGGCGCGGACATGAAAGTGGCGCTGCTCAACGACGGCCCGGTAACGATTGTGATTGACACGAAGAACCGAATCTGATGACGACGACCAAAGCACCCCGTAACGTCCTGGGCGGCACTCTCGGCAGTTGCTGCACCAAACCCATGACCGGCTTTTACCGCGACGGTTTCTGCCGCACCGATCAGCAGGATCAGGGCCGCCACGTGGTTTGCGCCATCATGACCGAAGCTTTTCTGAAATTTACCCGCAGCCGGGGCAACGACCTGACCACACCCCGCCCCGGTTTCCACTTCCCCGGTCTCAAACCCGGTGACCGGTGGTGCTTATGCGCCCTCCGTTGGAAAGAAGCCTACAACGCCGGCGTCGCCCCGCCCGTGCTGCTGGCCTGCACCCACGAGCGGGCGTTGCAATACGTCACGCTGGACATGCTCCAAAAGTCAGCGTTTGAGGAATAGGCCGTTTAGGAGATATATCGTTAATTTGCCCAAACTTTTCTACTATTTCGTTTGCAGAAGTTACTCGTACCGTCTATGATTGTGAAGCTAAGTCCTTAACTGGTTGTCTGTATTGACCCTCTTGTCTCACAAATAATATTATTAACCAACATTTTCACTTATTGCTATGCCGTCAGTAATCAACAAGGCAATTTATAAAATTGTTAGAAGGGCAGAGAAGCTTGAGAAGCAGCATTTGCTTAACACTTTTGTTGACGTAGGTCCATTGTTCGCTCTCTTGCGCAATACCGATCACCAAATAATTTATGGCAGAAGAGGAACTGGCAAAACGCATGCCCTTAGCATTTTACAAGCTGAAATTGAGAACAGTAATTTTGTATCAGTATACATTGATATGAGAAACATTGGTTCTAACGGAGGAATGTACACTGATTATTCTCTAAGAATTACAGAAAGAGCCACTAGGCTTCTAATAGATACTTTCTCAATAATTCACGATCAAATATTAGATTATGTCCTGTTGCATGATGAAGATTGTGACTTATCAAAGTTCGGCCCTTTATTGGATGAACTCGGAACAAGTATTTCTGAAATTGAAGTAGTAGGAGATATTGAGTTGGAACAAACAAGTAATAGCAGCACTTTAGAAAGAAGCGAAAGTGGTCTTACTGCCTCTACTAAAGATATAGGTGTCCATTTTAAAGATGAAGGAAGCTCTGCTGAAGGCAAAACTTACAGAAGAAAAATTCAAGGCACTAACAGACATAGGGTGCATGTCACCACTATTAACAGTATTTTTAGTCGTATAGGGAAACTTTTTGAAGATAAGGAGATTTGGATACTAATTGACGAATGGGCAGAAGTACCGTTAGATCTACAGCCCTATTTAGCAGATCTTCTACGGCGGACATTGTTTTCTTTAAGAGGAGTAACTATAAAGATTGCCGCTATTGAAAAGAGAACAAACTTCAAGATTGATAGCAATCAGAGTTATATTGGTATCGAAACGGGAGCAGACATATCCGCAAGCTTGAATTTGGACGAATTTATGGTATTTGACAATGATCCTGAGAAATCAAAAAGCTTTTTTAAATCTTTGTTATTCAATCATGCTAATGAATTCTTAAAAGAAGAGGGTATAAAAAACATTAGCAAAGAGAATTTCATTTCTTCTACGTTCACTCAAACGGGTGCATTTGAGGAAATTGTTAGAGCATCCGAGGGAATACCTCGTGATGCCATTAATATTCTTATTCAATCAGCAATAAAAGCAGATAATGACAAGATAGCGATTCCCCATATACGCGCAGCCGCGAAGAAGTGGTTCGATACAGACAAGGAAAATTCAATTATATCAAGAATTGAAGCAAAGTTATTATTGAGATATATAATCGATGAGGTTATAGGAGTTAGGAAATCAAGAGCATTTTTGATTAGTTCAGACATTCAAGACTCAACTATTGAGTACTTATTTGATAATCGCATTCTTCATCTTATAAAACAAAACATTTCTTCCAAAGATAATCCCGGAGAAAGGTACAATGTATATACAATCGATTATGGAACTTATGTGCATCTAATTAACACAACTTACGAGCCTAAAGGCCTTTTCGTTGTCGAAACAGATGACGGTGAGATATTTACTGATGTCCCTTTAAATGATTATCGTTCCATTAGAAGAGCTGTTCTACAAATAGAAGAGTATAAAAAAAGTTACGCTCAACAGGTTGCTACAGGGGGTAAAACCTTGTCTGAATAATTGTCTGATACGTTCCTTAAGTGAGCAAATCAGATTCTTCGTTCGGCATAGTGTTTAACTGTGTCCCTGTGTTGGTCGCCCTCTAACCGGCGCTTAGTAGTCAATTCTGTCGTTTGTAATACCTTTACAGCATGAACTTGTACAACGACGATGAGCGATTTATTTCAGTTCTTTCCGACTACGGTTTTAAAGTTACGTTTGGTAACGAGTCGGACACGCGGTTTTTGCGAAGGGCGTTGCAGGCGCTGATTGATTCGCCGATAGCCATTCAGGAAGTGCAATTTATCCAGAACGAGATTCAGGGCTTGACGCGCGACAGCCGCAGTGGTATTTATGATCTATTTTGCACTGATGAGCGGGGCAACAACTTCATTGTTGAAATGCAGGTAGGCGAGTACCGAGAGTTTATCCAGCGCATGAAGTTTTACGCCTTGTACCGATTGAACACGCTGATTCGCAAAGGCAGGTACCAGTTCGAGAATCTGCCCAAGATTTATTGCATTGGTATTCTGGCGACCAACATTTTTCCAGACATTGCTGATTACCACAACGTTGCCGTATTAAAGAACGCCAACAGCGAATTGATTGACGACCAAACGACATACATCACAGTGGAATTGGCTAAATTTGATAAGGAATTGAGCGAAGTGCAAACCGATTTAGACAAACTGCTCTACACGATGAAAACGATAAACACCGTTACCGAGCCGACGCAGTTCCCGCCGTTCTGGACAGAGGAGTGGTTAGAGGCCGCTATCAAAGAGTTAGATACGCGCGCCATGACTCCGGAGCAGCGATTAGCTTATGAGATGACTATCTCGGCCAATGCGTTAGCCATCAAAAATGAGCAGAAGAAAATTGAGGAAACCGCGAAAAAGATAAAGATTGAGACAGTGAAGAATGCGTTACAAATGGGCTTGACTGCCGAACAGGCCGCTCAATTGGCCGGTGTCTCGGCTGAGTTCGTCGGACAGGTTCAAAAACTTGCTGCTAACGGATAGTCTCTTTCGCAGATCAACGGTCTGGTGGTGGGCAATAAGTCCCGTGTTTAAGGAACACGGTGGTTCTCCACTTTTTTACGTACTACACTAACGATTTAAGCGTTGGTTGGCTAAAAACAAATACTTTTACCCAAACCAGCCCGTTCCTCGCCCGTTGCTGATTTAGAAAGCCGCGCGGGGGATTCGCCCGAATGGATTTTTTGCCCGCCCACCTTACCGCTTACGTCGAAGCCCACACCTCGCCCGAGGATGCTTTGCTCTATCGGCTCAACCGCAACACCCGCGCGCACGTCATGGCCCCGCGTATGTTGTCGGGGCACCTGCAAGGCCGGCTGCTGGCCATGCTGTCGCAGATGATTCGTCCCCGGCGCATTCTCGAAATTGGCACCTACACCGGTTATTCCGCCCTATGCTTAGCCGAAGGACTGACCGACGAAGGCCGGCTGATTACCATCGACCACAACGAGGAACTCGAAGACTTTGCCCGCTCCTACTGGCAACAATCGCCCCTGAACGACAAGATTGACCTGCGCATCGGCCCGGCCGCCGACGTTATCCCGACGCTCGACGACGTATTTGATCTGGTGTTTATCGACGCCGATAAACGCAACAACGCCCTATACTACAGACTAATTTTCGACCAGCTCCGGCCGGGTGGCTTCGTGCTGGTCGACAATATGCTCTGGAGTGGCAAGGTTATTGAGCCGGTCAAGCCAGCCGACGAGGATACGCGGGCGGTGCTGGCCTTTAACCAGTTGATTCAAGAGGACCCACGCGTGGAAAATGTGCTGCTGCCCGTCCGCGACGGAATGATGATGATTCGCAAACGCCCTTGATTGATTACTTACCCCATTATAATTTACGATTTATGAACAAACTGACGCGTTCCCTAACCCTACTTTTTCTCCTGATTAGCTTGGTTGTCTCGGCGCAGACATCGGTGCCGCTCGTGCCCGAGCAAGTGCAGTTCGCCGATATTGCCGTGCGCTTCGACGGCGACGCCCGGCGCATTGTGCAGCAAGATGTAAACGCCTTAGTGGCCAACCGGCAGTACTGGACCGCCAAGCTCGACCGCGTCGCGCTGTACTTTCCGATGATCGACGCAATCTTGCTCAACGAAGGCGTCCCGGCTGACTTCAAGTACCTCGCCGTGCAGGAAAGCTCGCTCACGCCCGACGCCGTGTCGTCCTCATCGGCCGTGGGCTATTGGCAGTTCAAGCGCGAATCGGCCCAGAATCAGGGAATGCGCGTGGACGACGAAATTGACGAGCGCAAAAGCATTACGGCCTCCACGCGCGGGGCGGCTACGTACCTCAAGAAAAGCAACGCGCAGTACAACAACTGGGTGGCCTCGCTCTACTCCTATTACCTCGGTGCGAGTGGCGTCGCGAAGCTGATTCCCCCCGACTGGGCTTACGCTCGTGAGGTGACGCTCGACGGCCGCACCGACCGCTACATTCTGCGGTTTTTTGCCCACAAAGTTGCCGTCGAAAGCGCGCTGAAATTCCACCAGGCCAGTAACCGCTTTGCCCTAATCGAGTACCCGGACGCGGCTGGGAAAACGTTTAAGGCCATCGCCGAAGAGTTGAACGTCGATGAATTTGAACTGCGCAAGTATAACCGCTGGGTGCTGGGCGAGACCGTACCGACCGACCGACCCTACGTCATGGCGGTGCCGGTGCCCAACGATCAGATTAACGACGTTCGGCAGAAGGTCGTCAACGTCAACACCCGCAAAACGCCCGAATTCGTACAAAACGACGTGGGCTTCCCGGTCTTGCGCCGGGTGACAACCGCGTCCGGTAAGAACGCACCCGTGCTGTACGAAATCAACGGTTTGCCGGGCATTCAGGCGCAGGCCGGCGACAATGCCGCGTCGCTGGCTCGTAAAGCGAAAATCAGTCTGTCGAGTTTTCTGCGCTACAACGACATGGGCGAGCGCGACCCAATCTTGGTGAACGACGTGTATTACTTAGCCAAGAAGCGTAAGAAAGCCTTAGTGCCGTTCCACACGGTTCGCGATGGCGAAACGGCCCGAAGTATTTCGCAGCGTTACGGTATCCGGCTGAAGAAACTGATGCGTTACAACCGGCTCGACCGCGTGCAGAAACTGGCGAGTGGTCGGGTGATGTGGCTGCGCGAGCGCCGGCCAAGCAACAAACCCGTTGAAATCATTAACGCGCCGACGCCCCCAGTTTACGACAAAACACCCACGCCGTCGCCCGCCGAACGAACCGTTGCGCAGACCAACCCGGACGATGCAGCAGGCCAGCCGACGCGGTCGGTAACGGGCATGGGCAACGTGCCCCGCAACGCATCGGAGCGTAAGCTATACCAACCCAAACTGGCTACCGGCGGCATTACGCCCAGCGACGGCACCGCGCCGGCCGCCACGCCCTCGCGCGCTGACGAGATAACGCCGGCTTCGCAACCCACCCCAACGGCCCGCACGAACACCCCGGCAACGACGCCGAGCACCACCGGCAGCCGCTCGACCAGCACCGACGGAACGCAGCGCATCGTGATCGTTCGGACGCCCGAAACGACCTCGACAAGCCCATCAACCGAGCGGCCCGACGGTTGGTCGGCGTCGTCACAACCTTCGTCCTCAGCAACGCCCACTCCAGTACCGAAACCCGTCCGGCCGACCGGTACGTACGCCGACGCCCGCACCAGCAAGCCGACCCGACCCGCGTCGTCCGCGCGGGACAGTGGCTACGAAGGCCCACGCGAACAGCAGGCCGACGGTTCACTGACGGTACCCACCAACGAACCCGCGCCCCGCTCGACGGCTTCGAGTGGTACCCGATTTGAATCGCGGCCGGTTGCGAAGACGCTCCCAGCAACCGAACCAACCCCATCGGGGGTAACCCGACGCACGGAGCCAGCCGTTGTCACAACCGCACCCAGCACCAGCCGGCCCACAACCCCGACATCAACGCCCAGCGTTAACCGAACGGCTACCACCCACACCGTCGAACCAGGGCAGACGTACTACAGCATTTCCCGGCTCTACGGCCTGACCGTAGACGAACTACTCGCCCTGAACAACCGGACCGCCGGTGCTGTCCTGGCCGCGGGTCAGACGTTGAAGGTGAAAGCCTCGTCGGGCACCCCGGCCGCCCAGCCCGCGCGGGTTGCTACCAGCAGTGCTCCGGCTTCCGAGACGACGTATCACACCGTTGAGAAGGGCGAGACGATGTTCCGCATCTCGAAGCAGTACGGCGTGACCATCGAGCAGATTCAGGAGTGGAATAACCTAACCGACGCTGGGGTTAAAGAAGGCCAGAAGCTGAAAATTGTAAAGTAATTCGGCAGTTCGACTGATTCGGTAAGAGCCGTTCCTAACGCAGGGGCGGCTCTCCGTTTGATACCCCAACCGAGCGTTATCCGTTTGCCGTTTCGTGCGTATCTTTACGTATGATTTTATTGGATAACACCTGCATCAGCGACGACGTTGCGGAAAAGTTTTTTGTCTGCAATTTAGATAAATGCAAAGGAGCCTGCTGCGTGGAAGGCGATATGGGCGCTCCCCTCGAAGGCGACGAACCGGCCATTTTGGACCGGATTTACGAAGACATTAAACCGTACCTCTCGCCCGAAGGCATCCGGGCCATCGAGCAGCAGGGCGGCTACGAATCCGACGGCGATGGTGGCTCCGTAACGACCACCGTCGGCGGGCGCGAGTGCGTTTATGCCACCTGGGACGAGCGCGGCATTCTCAAGTGCGGCATCGAAGCGGCTTATAACGACGGCAAAGTTGATTGGAAAAAACCCATTTCCTGCCACCTCTACCCCATCCGCGTGACTAAGTACGAATCCTTCCACGCCCTCAACTACGACCGTTGGCCCATCTGTAGCCCGGCCTGCGGCTTTGGTGAACAATTGAACGTGCCGATCTACAAGTTTGTCCGCGAAGCGCTGATCCGGGCGTACGGCGAAGCATGGTACGGTCGGCTGGTCGAACAGATTGAAAATAAAGCGAATGGTAGATAATGAAGCGTTAATAGCAAAGCAATTCAGTCGGAGTTAACTTCGCTATTCACGCTTCACTACTCGCTCTTCGCCGTTCACAAACCAAATGCTCGAAGACAAAGATTACTTCAAGGAGGTGTACCGCGTGGTGCGGGAAGTACCGCCGGGCCGCGTAACGACCTACGGGGCGATTGCCCGTTACCTGAGCCTCCGGGCAGGCGCGCGCATGGTCGGCTGGGCAATGGTTGCGTCGCACGGCGAGGACGTTCCCGCGCACCGGGTCGTGAACCGAATTGGCGTCTTGTCGGGCAAGCACTTCTTTGGCGGCCCGGACGCTATGCAGCAACTGCTCGAAGCCGAAGGCGTCCGCGTCGAAGACGACCGGGTTGTGGACTTTGACAAACGCCTGTGGGACCCTAATGTCGAGTTAGCAGTGTAAGTAGCTCCGGCAGGATTGCCAGAGCTACAAGTTTCGGATATACTTTTGAC
>CAXUEB010000035.1:7886-12818 GCA_964249775.1 uncultured Spirosoma sp. | reverse complement strand
TGTCGAGTTAGCAGTGTAAGTAGCGCTGGCAATCCTGCCGGAGCAAGGTGCGTCAGCCAATCATAGGCTACATGCTTATTGCTGCCGCACCTTGCTCCGGCAGGATTGCCAGAGCTACAAGTTTCGGATATACTTTTGACCACCCAAATACCGCATTTGCCGGGCGATTTGCCCAGTTCGGCGCTGAATGTAGTTCGACGGGTTCCTAATCGAAAACAAACGCGGATTAGGCAGCACGGCCGCAATGCGGGCAGCTTCGTTGCGGGTCAGCGACGCGGCCGAGTGCCCGTAGAACCGCGCCGACGCGGCTTCAACGCCGAACGTCATGGGGCCGGTTTCGGCGACGTTCAAGTAAACTTCCAGAATGCGTTTCTTGCCCCAGATGAGTTCGATTAGGGCCGTAAAGTACACTTCTAAGCCTTTGCGGATGTAGCTGCGACCGGTCCAGAGAAATACGTTTTTGGCCACCTGCTGCGAAATCGTGCTGGCTCCGCGCGGCCGTTTGCGGTACTTATTTTCCTTGATGGCGTCCTGAATTTCGTCAAAATCAAAGCCCCAATGCGTCGGGAACGCCTGATCCTCCGACGCAACGACGGCGAGCGCGACTTCTTTGCTGATGTCGTCGTAGGGTTCCCAATCTTTGTACACGTGGCTGCTCTCTTTGGTACCGAGCGTGTCCATCCACCGCGACACAACCAGCGGTGTTATCCAAACGGGTACGTATTTTAAGACAACCACGTAGCCAATCGACCCAAAAAATAGCACGAGAAACGTTTTCACGAAAATCCAGTAGGCCCGTTCCAGCAGGGGTCGCTCGCGAATGAATCCACGCGCCCGCTGCCAGCGTCCCCGCTTCTGCAAACGCGGGGTAGCACCGTGAGCCGCTTTCGGACGGGGTTGCTGCGGATTATTGCGAAACGTATTGGCAGGACGCTGCGGATTCATGGGCACGGGACTATTCCGCGAAAATGAACATTTTTACCGTAGCGCGGGCATCCTATTCGTGTTTTTTGAGCAACGCGCCAAC
Source organism: uncultured Spirosoma sp. (assembly GCA_964249775.1). Lineage (GTDB taxonomy): Bacteria > Bacteroidota > Bacteroidia > Cytophagales > Spirosomataceae > Spirosoma. The sequence continues at coordinate 11,791 of CAXUEB010000035.1, read as the reverse complement.
TCAAACAAACAGCGTAGCCGCCACGCGGTCGGCAAAGAGCTTGCCCGATTCGGTCAGTCGCAGCCGGTCGCCGTTATTGGTCAGCCAGCCCGACGCGTACAGGGCCGCGAGGTCGCGCTCCTGCGTTTGCGTAAAATCCCGGCCGAGCAGGGTGTTCAGGTCGGTGAGCGAACAACCCCACTGCGTCCGCAGGCCCGTCAGCAGGTATTCGTTTACCTGATCGGCGGTCGTTAGCTCTTCGACAGTGGCGGGCAATTTATCCTGCCGGATACTGGTAATGTACCGGGCGTTGTTGGCAACGTTGTACTGGCGCGAATGACCGTTGTACGAATGCGCGCTTGGCCCGACGCCGAGGTACGGCCGCCGTTGCCAGTAGGCCGTATTGTGGCGGGCGTAGCGGCCGGGCCGGGCAAAGTTGGAAATTTCGTAATGTTCATAACCGGCCTGCGTGAGTGCGCGCGTCAGTTCCTCAAACTGTTCAGCCGCCAGCGCTTCGTCGGCGGGCGGCAGTTTGCCGATTTTGGTCCAGCGCCCAAAGGCCGTGTCGGGTTCAATCGTCAGGGCGTAGGCAGAGATATGGGGCACGTCGAGGGCGAGAACGTTCCGCAGGTCAGCTTGCCAAAGCGACGCGTCACGATTCGGAACGCCATAAATCAAATCCACGCTCATGTTTCCAAACCCAGCGTCGCGCGCCCGCCGAACGCAGGTTTCAGCTTCGGCGGCCGTGTGGGCGCGGTTCATCCACCGCAGCGTGACTTCGTCGAACGTTTGAATGCCAATGCTCAACCGGTTGACGTACTGGCGCAGCATCGTCAATTTATCGGTGGTCAGATCGTCGGGGTTGGCTTCGAGCGTAATCTCGGCCGATCCAGCAACAATGTAGTGCGCGTGGATCGTCTCGAAAATTTGCCTCAACTCGGCTTCCGTCAGCAGCGACGGTGTGCCACCCCCAAAGTAGATCGTCTCTAACGTTCTGGTAAGCAAGTAGTCGTTCTGCAACGCAATCTCGGCGCAAAGCGCATCGACCAACGCCGGTTTCTGGGCCAAACTGGTACTAAAATGGAAGTCGCAGTAGTGGCAGGCTTGCTTGCAAAACGGTATGTGAAGGTACAGGTGCATCCATCTGTATGACAACAAAGCCGGGCGCTGGGTTCCTCACAGCGTCTTCTCCAGCACAATCGTCAGGCCCCGGTTGCCCTGCACTGTTCCGATGATGTCGAAGCCGTGGCGTAAGTTCAGAATAAGCATATCGCGCCATTGGTTATACGTCTGCGTCCGGACGGTACGGTAGCCGTTCTGGTGGGACCAGTCGTGCTGTTGGCGCATCAGTTCGGCCGCGATACCCTGCCCTCGGTAGTCAGGATGCACCCCGCCGAGCCAACTGTAAAACTGGCCGGGTTTACGCTCGTACCCCAGTTTGCAGCCCACCAGCCGGTCGCCGGCGAACGCCAGTACCGACACGATCGGCGTGCGAGCGTGCTGGTAGGCTAACTCAGTCGCAGTCCGATCGACGGGCGTGTCGGTAAAGATCGCGGCCAGCAGGTTTATGATTTGGCGGTTCAACGGTTCCGGCACGTCCGTGTCGATTTGGTAGCGTATTGTCATGCCTAAGCCCGTAAACGTTTATTTTTGTCTATCTCTCTGATCGCTATGCTGGATACGCCAACCGAATCGCCCGAAGTGCCCCATTTCAATTTCGTTGACGAACGGGCCAAACTCCGCGAATTAACGAATCAAAGCTGGAATCTGGAGTTAGTGATTTCGGGCGCAGCCCTTTTCGCGACCTTGGGTCTGGCCGACGGCCTCGACGATGCGCTGACGTACTACCGCTACAACCTGATGCCCGATGAGAGCAGCTTTCACGATCTGATACCAACGCAAATCGTTAGTTTGTGCAAGGCAACCTGCTACATCCTGTTCGGGGCGTTTCTGGTCAACTTCATCATGCGGGCCTTCTGGGTAGCGCTGGTTGGGCTGCTGGCGGCTTATCCCCAGGGCATCCGCTACGATCAGATTGCCACGCTGAGCCGCTACGCCCGCGAACAGAACGCCCGCCGATTAGGGTCGCTGGCCGATTACATCATCCGACTCGACCGGCGCTGCAACGTCATTTTTGCCCTGGCGTCGGTGATCGCCATTATCTTCATCATCGTGGCCCTGAGCTACACATTGGTCATTCTGGTCGTAACGGTCTTGCAATGGTCGTTGCCACCCGCCACCTACGCCACGGTGCTGCGGTTTACCCGGTATGCCGCGTGGGTCTTGTTTGCGCTGTATATGCTCTTAGTCTTCGGCAGCGCGGTGCCGGCCTGGCGGGACCATCCCCGTCTTGCGCCGTTGGCGTTCCGGGTGGCGAACGGCATGTACTGGCTGATGCCGGGCGTTGGTAAGGCGACTCAATACATTACGTACACGTTTTTGAGCAACATTGCTAAAAAGACGCTTTACCAACGGATGGCGGCTGTTTTTGGCTTGTTCATATTGATTGAAATGGTAACCATGTTGATCGACATCAGCCGCATTGAGGGTATTCATCTGTTCAACAGTCGCTCGTTTATGAGTCTGAACGCAGCCGGCAGCGTGTTGAAACCGACCGCCTACGACAACCTGCGTTCCGAAACAGAGCTTACGGACGGGGCAACCATTCAGGCCGACGTTATCCGCGAGCCGTACGTGCGCCTGTTTGTGGCTTACCCGAAATTATTGGATGAAGAACTAACCAAACGATACAAAGAACCGGTTTGGCCCGATAGTCTGAAGAGACCGGAACGACGCGAGCAGCAGGCCGCCTGGCGTTTAAAAGCACTAAACCGCTATTTTGGTGTTTACGTCAACGACTCGCTTTACCAGAAGCCGGATTTTCTGTTCACTGAGCGGCCGGGCAGCAACCAACGCGGCCTGACGACCGTTCTACTGCCGACGAATTTGAAGACGGGAAGAAACACAATCCGGCTGACCGTGCCCGATTCAGCGAATAAACCCGAAACGTATACGCAAATTCCGTTCTGGTACGTGCCGGAGCTGTAACCAAATCAATCTGGGCACTTCTTGCAGCGCTTACCCTTTTTGTACTTCTTGCAGCACTTTTTCAGTATGCACTCCTGCCCAACAAAGGGGTTAAACTGCCCCAACAATTTGGCATCGGAGGAGGGCATTGGGGTTTCAAAAATAGGGGACTCAACGGTCATGGAGCCAGTTGCCTATGATTACTCCACAAAGTTAGCCTTGTTTAGATTTAATCCAAATAATGAAACGAAAAATAATTTTAGCCGGTGCGGGCCTGTGTTTAGGTCTTAGCTCGGTCCTGGCCCACGAGTTCTGGCTGCAACCAAGCCGCTTTTTTGCCGAGGTTGGCGACAAGATCAGCGTGCAGGTGCTGGTTGGCGAAGGCTTCATGGGTGAGCGCTCGGAGGGCAGGAAAAACCGCATCGTTCAGTACCGGCACCACACGGCCACCGGCATGACGGACCTGGCCCCGGCGATAACCGGCGATAATTACGGCGACGTGTCCGTGCCCCTCACGACGCCCGGCACGCACCTGTTCAGCTTTGCGAATACGCCCAAGTTTCTGAGCATGAAGGCCGACAGTTTTCTGCTGTACCTGGAAGAAGACGGTTTAGACAACGTCATTGCGGCCCGGCAGCAACGGGGCGAAACCGATAAACCCAGCCGCGAACTGTATCAGCGGTGCGTCAAATCGCTGGTGCAGGTCGGCCCAAAGCCCGACAATACCTTCGCCAAAGACACGGGTATGCCGCTGGAGATTGCGCCCGTTCAAAATCCTTACGCCCAACGGCCCGGTCAGACGGCCGAGTTCAGGATTCGGTTCATGAACAAACCCTTAGCCGGTGCCTTGGTGCGGTATTGGAACCGCGACCCGGCGAACCGCCTGACGGAAGAAAGAC
>CAXUEB010000035.1:0-7876 GCA_964249775.1 uncultured Spirosoma sp. | reverse complement strand
ACTTTAAGCTGCGGGCGGGCCAGAACATGGTCAGCTTAGTGCGGATGATTCCCTGCCCCGATACCGCCCGAGCCGATCGCGGCCCGGCGGACTGGCAGAGCTACTGGGGCAGTCTGACGTTTGGCTGCCGGTGAACCCTTCCTCTACGAAGGCGTGTTTCCGCCGGCGCATTGGCTATCTGCTTCTGGTCGCTTCCCTCCTGCTTAACCCTTGCGTCGCGCCAGACGCCCTCCGTGCGCGACACGGCCCTGACGGGCTATACGCGCTCGACGCTGACGCCGATGTACTACGGCCTCGGCACCGACCGGCTCGGCGGGGCACGAATGGAAACGCTCGATTCGGGCGTCGTACTGAACGTAACGGGCTTCGATTCGACCCGCCGGCTGTGGCGGGTTCGGCTGGCCCCGTCGCTGAGCGCCTTCGTGCCGGTCGAGCCGGTCACGACGGATTCGTCGGCAACGGGAGCAATCGGATTGCTTACCGGCAACTGGACGGTGTACGGCGATTCGGTCCGGGCTGGTTTTGATTACGTGGCGGTTCGGTTGCCCGCCCGCCTGCCCTACCGCAGTCAGTTGCTGACCGATCCGGCCAGGATTGTGGTGGATGTGTTCGGGGCAACGGCCAACACCAACTGGATTACGCAGTTGCGCTCGGCGCAGGTCATCAAAAACGTTTGGTTTGAGCAGATCGCGGACGAAGTGTTCCGGCTGTACGTTGACCTGAGACCCGCTCAATCGTGGGGCTACTCCGTTTACTACCAACGCAGTACGCTCATTATCCGCGTCCGGCGACCGCCCGAACGGCGCAGTCTGCGGGGCATGCTTATCGCCGTCGACGCCGGTCACGGCGGAGCCAATACCGGCGCGCGGGTGCGAATGACCCGCACGACGGACACCAACATCGGCCCCACCGACCGCATCCGGGCCATGCGCGGGACTTTGCCCGACCTGCTGGTCAGTGTTCACTTCAACTCATCGGGCAACCGGGCCGTGCGGGGCGTCAGCACGTATTACAAGCACCTCGGCTTCCGACCGTTGAGTCAGGCGGTGCTGCGCGAGTTGATGAAGTTGCGCGTAGCTGAGTTTGGTAACGTCGGCCATTTCAACTTCTTTTTCAACGCGCCCACCGATTACCCAAACGTACTGGTTGAAGGCCCGTTTCTGAGTAATCCCGCCGATGAAGCACTAATTCTCGATGAGCGCTTCCGACAAAACATGGCTAAAGCCATTAGAAAAGGCGTAAACCGATTTGTGAAGGGCGAAAGGTGAAGTAAAGAACCGGACGGCCTTTCGCTATTCACCCTTCGCCCCTTACAAAATCTCTCCCGTCAGATACAACTGCACCTGCCCGGCGATGTCGACGCGGTCTTCGTTGAGTTTGCACTTCAGGTAACCTCCGCGTTTAGAAAGCTGACGGGCGGTTAAGTCGGTTTTGCCGAGCTTCTCGGCCCAATACGGCACCAACGTCGTGTGGGCAGAGCCGGTCACGGGGTCCTCGTCAATGCCCGACTGCGGCCCGAAAAACCGCGATACGAAGTCAACCGTACCTTCATCACCGGGAGCCGTCACAATAACGCCCCGCGCCGGGACGGTACTCATCTCCCGAAAATCGGGGGTCAGCGCTTCGATCTGAGTCTGCGTTTCGTAGACCAGCAGGTAATCCGTTTTGCCTTTGTGGATTGTCTGCGGTTTCTGACCTAAGCTGGCTAATAGGGCGGGCGGCTGTACATTTGCCTTCTGCACGACGTCGGCGGGGAAATCGAGCGTCAGCCAGCCGTCTTCGCCCCGGCACACCTTCAGCGGCCCGCTGCGGGAATCAAAAACGATTTGATCAGTCTCAGGTTTGTCTTCGAGAAAAAAAACAACGTACCCAGCCGCCAAGGTGGCGTGCCCGCATAAATCGACCTCGACGGTGGGCGTAAACCAGCGAATGTGGTAGTTTGCGGCTGCGTCAGTTTTGACGTAGAAAGCCGTTTCGGCGAGGTTGTTTTCGGCCGCGATCTGCTGCATTTGCTCGTCGGAAATCCAGTCCGTCAGGGGCACAACGGCGGCCGGATTACCGGTAAAGAGCCGATCGGCGAAAGCGTCAAGTTGGTAGATTTTCATGCGGTCGGTGCTATTCAGGTAAGGGAACGTTAGTTTGTTGCAAGGCTTCAAAAATGGCCGGTGAAAAAGCCGTCAGCGTGGGCAAAATCACGTCGGCAGGGACAAATTTAGAATCGCCCAGTTCAAAATCAGCCGGTACGGCTACCGTGCGCATACCGGCCGCCCGTGCCGACTGCAAGCCCGTTCCCGAATCCTCGAACGCCACGCAGTTGGTCGGGGCCACGCCGAGCCGATGGGCCGCCCCGAGGTACACGTCGGGCGCGGGTTTGTTGCGGCTCTCCAGCGTGGCCGAGTGCCAAAGCGCGAGGTAGTCGCGGATGCGCAGCCGGTCGACGACCACCTCAATCAAACTCATGGGCGAGGCCGATGCAATGGCCGCCGGAATGCCCCGCTGGTGGAAAAACACGAGCGCCCCGATGGCTCCCGGCATGGGTTCGGCGAGCTGCCCGATGCGTTCGTGCGCCCCGGCCGTGATGCGTGCCCCAATTTCGGCGCGGGTTTGGCCGGGGCGCTCGTCCCACGGATGCCGGGCGTACCAATACGCAATGACGGCCGGGATAGGCATACCCGTGGTTTCCTTGCACTGTTCGTCGGTGAGTACCAGCCCTACCGTGGCGAACACCTCGCGTTCGACGAATCGCCAGTGGGGTTCGGAGTCCACCAGCAAACCATCCATGTCAAAAATTGCGGCCTGTATCAAATGAAGTCAGTCGTCAGTGGATAAATCGGTCGGTGCCGTTGCCTTGTTAAACGGCGGCTTGGCGAAAGGGTTTTACGTCAATTTTATCCCAAACGCCCTGCACGATGTACGGGTCTGTTTTAAGGTAATCATCCAACGCCGTTTCGGTGTTTAACTCCAGCAGCAACATCGAGCCGATCATCCGGCCGTCGGCATCGAGCAGGGCACCCCCGAAGACGAACCGGCCGTCGGCTTTGAGTTGTCGGACGTAATCGAGGTGAGCCGGGCGAACGGCCATGCGCCGGTCGAGCGCGTCGGCATCCGTGTAATCGTAAGCGTGAACAACGTACTGCATGATGGGGCGGACGGATTTCGTCGGGCAAGATACCATCTTTCCCTAACTTCGTCCCAAACCCCGGTGGGTTCATCCCACTTTTTTGCGGCTCCAATCAGCCCGGCATAATGTTGATTCATCAAGCCGACCAAACAAACGCCTGAACCAACGCCAACCACTCATGGAAGCGCAATTCTCCAACCCAGCCGGCGATCTTACCGCCCAGCCTCAATCAACCAGACCGTTTACCATTGCCGCTGCTTGGTGGCTCATCGTCGTGTTGTTTGGCTGGCAATTGGCCTTGGGCATCCCAATGGGCCTTACCAGCTACGTCGCCGGCCAGTTTAACATCGACCTGCTCGGTCTGCCCGAAACGCTGATTTACATCGGGGCGTTTTTGCTGACCATTCGCTACGCCGGGCGAATCCACGCTGGGCGAGTCCACGCCGGACGTCAACAGCCCAACGGCCCACTCGACTTTACGCCTGTCAAGGCCGCCATTTTTCCGGTTATCGCCGTTGGCACCGTCGCCCTCGCCTTATTGCTCGAACCGCTCACATCCGTGATTCCGATGCCCGACTGGCTGCAAAAAATTATGGAGCAAGCCTTCAACAAAAACATGATCTGGACGGCCGTCTTGTTCGCGCCCGTCCTGGAAGAAGTCCTGCTGCGGGGTATCCTCTTGCGGGGCCTGTTGACGCAGTACTCGCCCACCAAAGCCATTGTTTGGTCGGCGGTTATTTTCGGGGTTATGCACTTAAATCCCGTGCAGGCCGTCGGCGGGTTCGTGCTGGGCTTACCCTTGGGCTGGCTGTACTACCGCACGCGGTCGCTGTGGCCGGGCATCGCGCTGCACTTCGTCAACAACGCCCTGGCGTCGGTGGGTTTTCTGTTCGCCGACCGCGTCGACATGAGCGCCAACACGACGCAGATTTGGGTTGCTAACGACGCGCTGTACGTTGGTTTGCTGGTGGGTTGCGCCGGCATCGGCTACGGAACGTACCGCCTGCTGGATTGGATGCTACCCCGCGCCCCGACCACGCAACCGACTGCACCGGCAACTGCGTAAACGCCCTTTGTTTTGCTATTTAGCAGAATAGTTGGCCCATTTACCGCATAAAGTAGTGATTGATAAACATTCGTTCCTGCCCTTAGTTGTGCCCAAAACAATCTTTCTTTACGCTCAACCGGCATGGAACGCAAGGATTTTTTGAAACGAATGGGCTTGGGAGTCATCGGCGCGAAAGCAGTCATGGCTTGCAACCAAGGCGATGATATACCCGCCAGTAATACCACCGGTACGAGCAGCACGACGACCAGCGTTGGTAGCACCACCACCGGCGTCGGCAGTACCACGACCGGCACCGGTAGCACCACCACGACGACGGGCAGCAGCACCACAACCACGACCGGTTCGACCGCCTGTACGGTTACCGACACCGAAACCGACGGTCCGTATCCGCTCTACACGGTTCGCGGTTCGGCGATTCAGCGCGTCGATATCCGGGAAGACCGGACGGGACTGCAATTGGATATGACCTTTACCGTGCAGAACGTCAGCAACAACTGCGCGGCCTTAGCCAACGCCCGCGTTGACATCTGGTACTGCGATAAGGATGGCTACTACTCCGGTTACAGCAACCAGGGTTACCTCGGCACCCAGAACAACGTGGGCAAGACGTTTTTGCGGGGCATCCAGTACGCCGATACCAACGGCCAAGTCAGGTTCATCGGTATCTATCCGGGCTGGTACACGGGCCGGGCGACCCACATGCACGTGCAGGTATACGTTGACAACACCCAGAAGTTGACCTCCCAGGTGGCTTTCCCGGAGGACATCAATACGGCCGTTTATACGACGGCGCTTTACAGTCCCCACGGGCAAAACTCGCTTAAGAACGCGAACGACAGTATCCTTCGCGATTCGCTCAGCAATGAGCTGGCGACGGTTGTCGCAAACAGTGCAACCGGCGGCTATACGTTGACGCACATCCTTAAGGTAAGGGTTTAAGGCTTTCCTGTAACCAGCGGTGCTTTCGTTAAACTTGTTAAACGACCTGATTCATGACTGTATTCATACAAGCCGCCCAAATCCGGGGGCTGCTGACCTCCGTCCTGGTAAGTTGCACCTTATTGTTGGCAGCCTGCACCGGTGAGGAGAATCCAACAATAACCGGCGGGCAAGGCGTAAACCAGTATGTTTCGGCCAACAACCTGACGCTACTGAACGCGGCTTTGACCCGCGCCGGAGCCACCACGCTGCTGTCGGGCGCGGGGCCTTTTACCTTGTTTGCGCCGACGGACGATGCCTTCCGGGCGGCTGGTTACCCCGATGCAGCCGCCATTAACGCGGTGCCCCTTGAGCGACTGCAACAACTCATGCAGTATCACGTGGTCAGGGCGTCGCTACCGACCTCAGCCATTCCGGCCGGCCTGTCGGCTTACGTTACGTCGTTGACGACCGCCAGTTCCGACAGTCGGATTTACCTGAATAAAAACACGGGTGATGGCATTATCTCGGTGAATGGCTCCCGAATCCTGACCGCCGACGCGTCGACCAGCAACGGGCTGGTGCACACCATCGATCAGGTGCTGATTCCGCCCTTGGGCAATGTTCTGCGGCTGATGCAGGCCGATACCAGTCTAAGCTTGCTGGTGACGGCCATCCAACAGGGAGGAGCGGTCGTTACCCAACCCTTGAGTGGTACGACGGCCCTTACGGTCTTTGCGCCGACCAACGCGGCTCTCCGAGCGGCCGGGTACGGGAATCAGGCGGCCATTCAAGTGATACCAGCCGCTACCTTGGCGAACCTACTGACCAACCACGTGGTAACCAACGCCCGGACGTACACCCAAAGCCTGACCAACGGGGCAACGCTGACGAGCGCCAGTGGCGGGTCGTTGACGGTAACTGTCGGCACCGGAACGGCGGTGTCGATCACCAGTCGGGGCAATGGTGGAACGGCCGCCAGGGTGTTGGATAACACCATTGTCGGCAATACCCTTATTCAAAACCGCAATGCAACGGCCATCAACGGCGTACTGCACAAAATTGACCGGGTGCTACTGCCCTAACCAGTCGTAGAATCGTTGGCCGACGAACCCCTTGCTGAGCGGTTCGTCGGCTTTTTACTTCATAACCCGTATTCAATGAATCAACCGCTGATTACGCTCACCTACCGTCAGGTGATTGATGCCAATCACCAAACTACGTTCGAGCAGTACGTTTTTGAGGATACCTACGCGGAGTTTTTGTTGCAGGTACAAACCTATAATCCCGAAGGTAAATACACGACCTGGCAGCAAGTTCGGGCCGCGGTTCCGTCGGCGGCTCAGCAACTGCCGGTTCGGGTGGGGTTTGCCATCGGGCAGTCCATGCAGGCCTTGCAAAACCGCATCCCCGGCCTTTGGGATACGCTGGAGTTGCACAACCTGTTGTTTACCGATTACCAGTTCCTGTTGCTGGCCTCCGACGTGACCGACAAAGCCGCGCACCGGGTGGCCCTGCTGTACCGAACGCCCCCGATGCGCTTGGTACAAACCGTCGGCAATTATCTGATTCTGGCTCCGGGCGAGCCACCCCCCCAGGAAGGGCCGCTGGAAACGTTTACCGTCGAAATGCGGCCTAATCTAAGCGTGTCTTCCTACCAGGAGGCAGCGTTTCCCCCAGCCGCGTCGTAGTTCAGGTTCGCGGTCTGCCTAAGCTGGCTGCTAAAAGCGGGGGTTGGGAGCAGTGGGCAACGTAGCGGATGAGTTGATTATTCCTGACCCATTCGGTACTTCTGCTTAACTTCCGACTTTTTGCCCGAACTGACCCATTTTATCCGGTTATGAATCGCTTTTACGGCTGTTTGTTCGTTCTCACCGGCGCGTCAGCGCTGGCCAAGCCCGCGTCCCCGCCAACTCCGGCCGCTCAGTCGGCGCCGCGACCCATAGTGACCGTCGAACCCATTATGCAGGACCCCAAAGACTGGATCGGCACGTCGCCATCCAATCCGTTCTGGTCCGACGATTCGCGGACGCTGTATTTCAACTGGAATCCGACTAAGGCGACAGACAGCCCAGCCCAACGCGACTCGCTGTACAAAGTTACGCTTACGCCCGGCAAGGCGTTGCCCGGCAAGGCGTTGACGGCGTCGCAACCCATGAAGGTCAGTCCCGCCGAGCGTCGGACCTTGCCAACTGCGCCCGTTCTGGCCTACAACCGCGCCCGTACCCAACGGCTGTTTGAGCGCCAGGGCGATCTGTTTTTGCTGGACGTGCGTTCGGGCAAAATTCGTCAACTGACTAATACGGTCGACCCCGAAACGGAACCCATCTTTTCCGGCGATGGGCAAAGCGTCGTGTTTCGGCGGAGCGGGCTGAACGTATTCACTCTCAACCTGCAAACCGGCGAACGTACGCAACTGACCGATTGTCGAGTTGGCCTGAAGCGGAATTAACCAACGAAGAAAAGTACTTGCAAGCGGATCAACTGCGCCTGTCGACGGTGCTGGCCAAACGCAAAGCCGAAAAAGCCGAGAGCGAGCGAATTACCAGGGCCAACCGGCCCGGTCGTCCGAAAGAAATTTACCTCGACGATCGGCAACTATCCAACGTCCTGCGCAGCCCCGACGGGCGATTCATTACCTACCGGCTGGCCAAGAATCCGACGAATGCCAAAATCGCGCAAGTGCCTAACTTCGTGACCGAATCGGGTTACACCGAAACCATTCCGGCCCGCACGAAAGTGGGCGCTCCATTAGCCGAGCAGACGTT
>CAXUEB010000034.1:23061-25266 GCA_964249775.1 uncultured Spirosoma sp. | reverse complement strand
AGTTTGCGGCAAACGAAGCGGGGCGTTTGCGGGTGCTTGAGCAGCATCGTCACCAGCTCGGTCAGCTCGGCGTCGCCGGCTGTCGTGCCGCTCGGCAGCGTTCCGGCAGCCGGAGTTTTGATGATCGCGTTGTTGTATTTGGCCGAAAATACCTTGTCGGCTTTGTCGTGCTTGCTGTCGGTAAAGGTTGTCTCGAAGGTCGTTGAACCGACCCGCCAGTAGTTGGTGTATTTCCAGCCCGTCAGCACTCGCGCTGCGGCTTTTACGTCGTCTTCGGTGTAGTTTTTGTTGCCGGCGAAATCCGTTGCCCCAACCGTAAATAGTTCCTGCAACTCACGGGCGTAATTCTCGTTGGGCTTGCCAACCTCGTTCTGATTGCCGTCGAGGTAACGCAGCATGGCCGGGTCCTTGCTGATTTCGGTCACCAACGTCCGGAAATTGCCTAAGGCGTTGTTGCGCAGCAGGAGCAGGTAACGGTTGACGAACCGGTAATCGTCGACCTCCTCGCGGGTCGTCACGAAGTGATTTTGCCAGAACAGCGTCAGCTTGTCCAGCAGACTCGGTGGAGCGGTCTGCGCCGTCATTAGCCCCAGCCACCAGTAGCGCAGGTAGTGCCCAAAGTCGAAGTTGCGATCGCCGTCGAAGGGCTTGTCTACGTACGGCTGCCCGGCCGTGGGCTTGTCTTTGTTTAGGTCAACCGGGGGCGGGGGAGCGTAATTCGCGTTGCCGATAAGCTGACTGACGGCCTGCGCGGCCGTCAGCCCCGTAAAGCTGGTGATCTCGGCCTGCGTTGGACCGAACGTGGCCCGCCGGAGCAGGTGAGCCGCGGTCTTAGCCGTGAGCGGTTGTGCGTAAACGTCTAAGTAAGGCATTAAATGGCTAACTTAGTTACATTATTGGGACGATAACGTTACTAAAGTAGTCATTTATAAAGTCAGTGGACCGACTAATCAATAAATTAAGTAAAAATAATTTGTTTTCCGGTTGCTGCCTGAGCCTTTGGGTGCCTCTGACACTACGCTTAGATCAACTACCCATTCGTGCATCCATTCGGGACAGCTCGTCAAAGAGGATCGGGCTATTGTCGATTGGACCCGCGTATCAATCTTTTTTTGGCACAGCGTTCGGGCGCGGCATCGGCATTCGGTAGCGTTGCTTCGACTGCTGAATGGTGTAGATAACCGACGTATCCGGCATGTGAATGGGCATATTGTCTAACGTGGCCCGCACCACGTTTGGCGAATCGCGCGGGTCGCGGTAAAACGAGTTAGACGGCCGGGCGTTGGGCATAAGTTCCGTTAGGGACCCTTTCGGCAGTGAGTCGCGCCGAATGGGCGAACGTGGCGTTTGGGCGTGGGCGTAACCGGTCAGTAGAAGCAAAACGAAGAGCGTTTTCATAGTTCGACGGGTTTTATCTGTGTAAAGGCAAAGACCCAACCAAATGCATAAGCGTTGCCTGTCCTCCGCTTTTTTTGCGAAACTAAAGCAATAGACCCGCCGTTAACCAAGCAAACAGCAGCACCCTTTTGAGATGAATATTGCCTTGATTTCCACCTCGTCGCGCAAGAACAGCAACTCGCTGCGCTTCGTCAATTACTTCCGACGCGTGTTGACGGAAAGCGGCCCGCACGAGGTCCGTATTGTGACGTTTGAGGACTACGATATTCCCTACGTTGGGCAAGAATCGGTGAAGCCGGACGCCCTGACGCCGTTTCAGCAAGAACTGATTCGCGCCTGGGAAGCCGCCGACCTGGTGGTGTTTGCCATGCCCGAATACAACTGGACGGCTCCCCCGCAGGCGACCAACACCATCCACCAACTCGGCGGACCGGCGTTTAAACACCTCTTTGCCGACAAAGTATTCGCGATGGTCGGCGTTTCGAGCGGGCGCGGTGGTCGGCAGCCGGCCTTGGACATGACGACGGTCGTTAACAAAATTATCAGCTTTACCAACAGTTACTCGATTGTCTCGCCGAAGCTGTACGAATCGCATGACACACCGGCCAACGTAGACGAAACGGGTCAGTTCGTTGGCCACGAAGTGTACGAGCGCACGGTGCGGGCCTTCGCCGATTACACCCTAACCGTCGCCCAGCGCTGGATTGGCAGCGAACAACTGGCAGAGAAGTAGGTGTAGCTGATTTGTAGCTCTGGCACCGCGACGGCGGCCCGGTCCTGCCGGCGCAGCCCCCGGTTGCCCTCGTT
>CAXUEB010000034.1:0-23051 GCA_964249775.1 uncultured Spirosoma sp. | reverse complement strand
CACCCATATTGCTGACGCGTGCTGCTCCGGCACGATTGCCGGAGCTACAGTCACCCTTCCCGCGTCCAGACAATGAAATCAGTGATGGGCGCGTGCTTCACCAACGGCCGAATCAGTTGCACCACCTGCCCGCGGTGGTAGGCTGCGTGGTGGCTCATGTGGGTGAGAATGTCCAGCAGCGTGCCGGTATACGTTTCTCCCCTCGAATTAACGTATTCGACCGATTGGACTAAATCCGTCTCGGCCATGCTCGTTAGATAGGCCGTAATTCGTCGGGGCTGCCGCTCGGCGGTTTCGGCCATCCACGCCACGGGCGTATCTTCCCAAATCGAGACAAACGTGGTTTCGTGCAACACCCTGCCCATCCAGACATGCTGCGCCGACAGGATGTGACCCATCACGGCAATGGCCCGCGGGGGCGGGTTGTCAATCGTTTCGAGGACGTCAATCACGCGCTGGTTGGCCCAAAGCTCGTAATTGAGTAAGTGAATGAGGTAATTCTTCATCGTTGGGTACCGCGCTGAATGGCCTGGTACAAGGCTTCGGCTACGTACGTACGGGTATTCAACTGACTAATTCGGTTGTTGTTTCGGGTGGGATAAACGCGGTTAGCCAGAAAGACGTAGGTCAGGTTATACGTCGGGTCGGGGTCGATCCACGTAAACGTGCCCGTGAAGCCCGAGTGCCCGAAGCTGTCCTTGGTGGCCGAGCGGGGCGCGTTGCCCGAATACGTAAACGACGGTTTTTCGAAACCCAGCCCGCGCCGGTTGCCCAGTTCGGGAAACTGATAGCGCGTAAACTCCGCGATGGTCTTGGGTGAAATAAACTGCTGCCCGGCGTAACTGCCTTTCTGCCGGTACATCTCCACCAATTTCATCAAATCATTCGCGGAGCCGAACAGCCCCGCGTGACCAGACAAGCCGTTCAGCATGGCCGCGCCTTCGTCGTGCACGCGCCCCCAGATAAGCGTTTGGCGAAACAAGGAATCGTATTCGGTCGGTACGATGCGGTTCAGCGGATAAAACCGGCGCGGGTTGAACGTCAGCGTCGACGCGCCGAGTCGGTTGTAAAATTCCGTCTTTACGTACTCTTCAAAATCCCGGCCGGTCAATTGCTTGATGACCCGCGGGTACAGAATAAACGACAGATCAGAGTACACGTATTCCGGTGCGCCGGCCGCCTTTTTCTCGTTCAGGGGTGAATCGCGAATCTGCTCATAAATCGTTTTCGGGTAGCGCCGGAACAGAAACAGACTGTCGGTCACCTCGATGGGATAGCGCCGGGAGCGTGTGGTCTGGAACGTCTTGGGTTTGAACGTACCGTCCGGGTTCTTGGTATCGCGCCAGAACGGAATCCACGCCTTTAGCCGGGCCTGATGGGTCAAGACGTCGCGCCAGACGAGGTCGGCCTTGTTTGATTTTTTCAGGAAGGGCAGGTAATCGGCCATCTTACCGTCGAGGTTGAACTTACCCTCGTCGACTAACCGCATCAGGGCGGGCGTGGAGGTGCTGACCTTGGTGATGGATGCCATATCGAACAGGTCGTCCAACTGCGTAACCGCAGGCTCGCCCGGTCGGAATGCCGCATCACCGTCGCCACGGCCCGGCGAGGCATCGTAGGTGTGCTTGCCGTAGGCTTTGCGGAAAATTACCTTGCCGTCCTTGGCCATCTGCACTACGCAGCCGGGAAACGCCTTCTGCGCCAAGCCCACGTTCACTAACGAATCGACCTGCCGGGTCAGCAATTCGCCGTCGATACCGACTTCCTCGGGAAGGGTATACTTCAACCGGCCGATGGGCTGCACGGGTAAACCGTCGCCCGCCCGGAACCGCTGATTGACCGTCACGGGCAGTTTACCAGTCGCGCCAATAGCTCCGAAAATCAACTGCGCGGCCAGTTCTTCGGTATGGTTGGTCAGTTGGTACGGCATGACGATGGCCCGCGCCCGTTCGATGCTGCCCCTGACGTTGGGCTGATCGGCCCCGGCGTTGAACTTGTCTAACGCGTAGGCATTGCCGAACACCGTCACGACGGCCTTGCCCGTCGCCACCAGATCGCCGACTAACTTGGCCGTTTTGGCCTGCATCCCGTAGCGGGCACCGGGCCGGATGTTGTTGAGGTGCACGTCGACCAAAATCAGGTTGTAATTGCGGAGCGAATCGTACACTTTAGTTACCGTCGAATCGGGCGTTCGGGATGTAAGGTTGAAGGGGTCAACCCGCGTGTAGTTGGCCGCCATGTTCTGAAACAGGGTTGGCCCTTCGGCTTCGACGGCAACCGACGCGATCCGCAACGTATCTAACCGCTGGAGGGGCAGCAGGGCCGCGCCGGTCGGGGCCTGCCCTTCGTTTTTGAGCACCGTCAGGCTGGACTCGATCAACCGGCGGTTAAGCAGCTCGTCGCTGACCGAGTTCAAGTCACGGATTAAGTTGTTGATTACAACGGGCTTATACCGGTTCAGGCCCACCCACGCCTTGGCCCGCAACACCTTACGGCAGCGCTCGTCCAGCGATTCCTGCGTGATACGTCCCTCAGCCACGGCCTGCTTGATTTGCGTTAGCGCGGCCGGTACGTCTTCGGTAAATTCCAGCACATCCATGCCCGCTTCGACGCTCAGCCGATCGGCCTGACCCGACGGAAAATACTTCGTCAGGCCTTTCATGTTCATGGCGTCCGAAAACACCAGCCCCTGAAAGCCCAGTTCGTTTTTGAGTAGGTTGGTGACAATGTTCGGCGATAGGGTCGACGGGCGGTTGCGGGTCGTGTCTAAGGCCGGGATGCTCAAATGGGCCACCATCACGCCCGACGCCCCGGCGTTAATTAACTGCCGGAACGGATACAGTTCGAGACTATCTAATTCCGCCCGGCTTTTGGTAATTAGTGGTAAATCGTAGTGCGAATCCGTGCCCGTATCGCCGTGGCCGGGAAAGTGTTTCAGGCTGGTCAGCAGTCGTCCGTCTTCCATACCCCGCACGAACGCCAGCGCTTTGCGGGCCACGGCATACTTGTCTTCGCCGAATGACCGAAAGTTAATGACGGGGTTATTGGGGTTATTATTCACGTCGACGGTGGGCGCGAAATTGACGTGAACGCCCAGCCGCCGGGCTTGCCGCGCCAGACTCGCGCCCATCTGGTAAATGAGCGAATCCCCTCCCTGCATGGCCCCGAGCGTCATTTGGTACGGGTAGCGAACGGTGCTATCCAAGCGCATGGCTAAGCCCCATTCGGCGTCCATCGCGATCAGTAGGGGCACCGTCGACAAGGCTTGTAAGCGGTTGGTGAGCTTGGCCTGCCGCACTGGGCCGCCCTGGAACATGACTACCCCGCCGAGTTTATTGGTTCGCACCAGCGCCACGAGCGAATCTTCGTAGGCCGGTTTGCGGTTGGAATAACCTGCCACCATAATCAACTGCGCGATGCGTTCGTCGGGCGTTAAGGTCGCAAACACTGAATCGACCCAGCGGTTGGCCCGCGCATCGGATTGCAGAAAGGCGGGGAGACGGTTTGGTCGCGCAACGGGCGTTGGCGATTGGGAATAGACGGTTGCGGTCGTGAGCAGGTAAACAGCCAGGACAAATCGGCGGAAAGCGGGCATACAGGTTACGTAAAAGACGCGTAAAGGTACAACACCGACGGCTAATCTTTCTCAGTGTCCGCTCGTCTCGGTCGGCGCGGCTACCGGCACGACGCGCAAGGCCTGCTCCAAATCGGCCAATAAGACCTCCGGTTCTTCCAAACCAATGTACAGCCGGACCAGCGTAAAGTTCGTGTCGCCGACGGCGGGTTGGCCGTTCTGGTACGTCACGCTCGCCGGAAACACCAGCGATTCGTGACCACCCCACGACACACCCAGTAGAAACCGCTCCAACTGATCGGCGAAAGCGTCCACGACTTCAATACGGTCGGTATTGAGCGCCAGCGTCAGTAGGCCCCCGCAGCCAATCATTTGTTGCCGAGCCAGTTCGTGCTGCGGATGCGACGGCAGAAACGGGTAATACACCCGCCGAACGGCCGGGTGCGCTTCCAAAAATTGGGCAATCTGGAAGGCACTCCGGTCGCTGCGTTCCAGGCGTAGGAACAGCGTTCGCAAACCGCGAATCAGGAGAAACGCGTTCATGGGCGAGATGATGCCGCCGAGCGTCATGTACTCGGAGTAAAATATTTTCTTCATCATCGCCCGCGACCCGCAGATAACGCCCGCCACCACGTCGGAATGGCCGCCGATGTACTTGCTGGCCGAGTGCAGGCTGATGTCGACGCCGAGGTCGAGCGGGCGCTGGTAAAGGGGCGTACAGTAGCTGTTGTCGATCATCGTGACCAAACCCCGCTGCCGGGCACGGTCGGCCACGGCCCGGATGTCCTGCAATTCGAACGTACAGGACTTGGGCGATTCGAGGTACAGAATCTTGGTCAGGGGCCGGATGGCCCGCTCGTAGTTAGCCGGGTCCGTGCCGTCCACGAAGGTTGTCGTGACGCCGAAGCGGGGCAGCAGGTTCTGCATCAGCTTGCTCGTCCACGAATACGGCTTGGCCACCGAAACGATGTGGTCGCCCTGCGCGACATTAGCGAGCACGGCGCAGGCAATGGCCGCCGACCCACTGGCCGTCACGAGCGCGTCTTCGGCTCCTTCGAGCGCGGCCAACTTCTGGCGCAGAATTTCGACGGTGGGGTTGTTGCCGCGCGTGTAAAAATGCACCTCGTGTTCGCGGCTGAGGTCGGCGCGCATGGCCGCCACGCTCGGAAACGTAAAATTGGAGGTCTGGATAATCGGCGGGGCAATGGCGTTGAAATACCGGTCGCGCTCCTCGCCCAGTTCGTTAAGAATGTAAGAAAGGTCCATTTAGATAATTTTTACGTCAACCGTAGCGGTTAGGTGGACTACGGCAACCGGGGGTCGAATGTGTGCGGGTCTATGTTGGCGATGTTTACGTCGCCAATGTTGGGATGCAGCGGATTAATCAAAATGTTTCGAGCCTTCGATTTA
Source organism: uncultured Spirosoma sp. (assembly GCA_964249775.1). Classification (GTDB taxonomy): domain Bacteria; phylum Bacteroidota; class Bacteroidia; order Cytophagales; family Spirosomataceae; genus Spirosoma. The sequence continues at coordinate 18,067 of CAXUEB010000034.1, read as the reverse complement.
GGCAGAATTACCGACGGCACGGCGATGGCCAAGGCGTTGGTTCGGCTAAATTCGGCTCGTAGCAAGGCGTTCATCTCGGTCGCTGGATACCCTTCGTAGTCTGACCAACCGGGGGGTAGGCTGTCTACATTCAGGAAATAGACCGTATCGTCCGGTATATTGAGCGTAACCAGGACGTACGGCGGCATGTCTTCCGGTGGGGTGCCATCCAGGTGAACGGTTGCTTCCAGCAGGGCCAACTCCATCGACGAAGACGTGTAAACCAAGGGCGTTCCCACCGCGTTCCACCGGCCTCCGTACAGCCGGGCACCCTCGCCTTTAAGAATCGTCGCGCGGTACTGGTCTTTCTGGATGCGATAAACCTCCATGCCGTCAGCTATACACACCGTGTTCCATTCGACCCAGGATGGTGTCGACCAATTTAATGCCTTGTCCGGTGTCCAAGATGGCAAGTGGTGCGTTGCTGCCGAGGATGCGTAGCGGTCGGCGGAGCCAGCGGTTAAACTTACCCTGGTCTTCAAACACGGCCAGACCGTGGTCAGTCAATTTGGTCAGCAGAAGCAAGCGTTCAGTAGCCACCGGATTAAGAACTTCGTCGGGACGTTTGCGGTGATATGTGCGGGGCGAAAGCGTCAGAAGCTGAGCCGTTTCTTTAACCGTCAGCTCTAAGCGCTCGGCTAACGCACCTGTGCTGCGGTTGGTTAAACCGGCCCGGCTGATGGCGATAAAGTCGAGATCACTGATGTCCTTCGTGGCGACAGTGGTTTGGCTCTGGGTGCCTTTCGGTAACCAGGACACATACGTTTCACCTTCCCTTGTGGAAAGTTCCGGTCCAGCCGTTCGGTCGTTTTCCAAATTTCTAACCCGAATAGCTTTCTGTTTAGCTGCTTCCATGAGCTTACAATCTGGCACTAACCTAACTGCCATTTTGTAGATAAGCAAATTGACTGAAGAAAAAGTTCTTCAGCTAACCCTTTCAACAGTTGTTTAAAACACCCGCTTCAATCCATAATACAGCGGCCAGCCGCTCAGGAACAGGAGCCAGCCGACCAGCGCCGGGCCGGGGTCGGTGCGGATGACGTTGAGCGCGACGATTAGTAGAAAGCCAATAAAGATCAGCGGAATGACGGGATAACCCCAGACGCGGTAGCCGACGTAACGGTCCGGTTCCTTGGCGCGTCGGCGGAACACGAACAGCGTCGCGGCTGCGGTGGCTAAGGCGATGCTGTCGATGGACATGACGTAACTCACGATCTTCTCGAACGTACCCAAAAACGCCAGCGACAGAAGCATGATCGCCACCAAGAACGTCAGCGCGAACTCCTGCGTCTGTGTCCGGGCGTTGACGCGCTTGAAAATTGGGGGAAGGATACCATCCTCCGCCATTGCGTAGTAAACGCGTGGTAAGGACAGCAAACTGGCGTTCAAATAACCTAACACCGAAATAAAAATGGCGACCGAAAACAGGCCGTACCCCCACGCGCCGAACAAGGTACGGGCGGCATCGGCGGCCACTAATTTCGATTCGGCGACAGCCGTGAATCCCAACTGCCGGACATACGTACCATTCAGGCCGAGGTAGAGGGCCATAACCAGGAGCATTCCGGCGATGATGCCGCGGGGCGTGTTGCGCGTCGGGTTTTTTATATCCGCGCCGAAGTTGAGCACCTGCTGGTAACCACCGTACGTGTAGAATACGGCAATCAGGCTGGTGAAAAAGGCCGCAAACAGGGTGCTGCCTGAGACAGCAGCTCGCACAACTGGTTCGGCTGACGCCGACTCCGGCAAGAGTGCCGGAGCTACGGGGGCAACGAAAACGCCCACGCATAACGCCAGCATCAACACGACTTTCAGGCCGCTGAGAACGTTTTGAGTGCGGCTACCGGAGCGAATGCCCAGCAGGTTGATGACGTAAAACAGGAGGACCGTTGCGATGGTCGTGGCGCGGATGCCGGTCGGGCCGCGCAGGGCGTCGGGGAGGAGCGGGTTGATGTATTCGGCCCCGATAAGCGCCACGCCGACGTTGCCCGCGCCGTAGGTCAGCACGAGCACCCAGTTGAGCATGAACGCAAAGGCCGGGTGAAACGCGTCGGAGATAAGTTTATAGAAACCACCCGCTACGGGGTGCCGCGACCCAATTTCGGCGAATGTCAGCGCTCCGCACAGACTGACCAATCCGCCCGCCGTCCAGGCCGCAAAGAAGATGTCTGATGACCCGGCGGCTTCCGCAACGATAGTCGGCGTTCGGAAAATGCCTACACCGATGACGAGGCTGACGACAATCATCGTCAGGTCAAACGCGGAAAGCTTGGGTTGGATCATTACGGGGCAGATTCGGCAGTCGTCCGCACAAAACTATCCATTTCGGCGGCACTTCCCGTTATTCCGACCGTCGACCCGTCGAGCCGGCCCGTTTTTTGACGCGCTCGGCCTGTTCCTTTTCGTATTCTTCGCGTTGCCGTTTGTCGGAGACCAGGTTACGGTACAGACCGTTTAACACGTAGATGTCGTCCACTTCGTCGATCAGCCGGTGCAGTTGTTCGCGGACTTGGGTAATGTTCATGGGGTTCGTTTGTCTTTGATAAAAGAACAAAAAATGGAACACGGATGACACAGATGTGACGGATTTATATGGATAAAAATCAGTTCTAATCCGTGTGAATGCGTCATATCCGTGTCATCCGTCCGGGCCGCCGACGGTCCCGCGACGGCGTACCGTGCCGCTGCCGTGCGGTTCCATTCTTCAATGAAAGAACAGGTACCCCAGCGCAACCCCCGCAATAACGCCCACCAAATCGGCGAATAATCCATACGGAATGGCGTAACGGGTGTTGCGGATGCCGACCGAGCCGAAGTACAGCGCCACGATGTAGAACGTCGTGTCGGCCGACCCCTGAAAAATGCACACCAGTCGCCCCACGAATGAATCAGGCCCGAACTGCTTCATGGCATCGATCATCAGGGCACGCGCCCCGGAGCCACTCAGGGGTTTCATCAGGGCCACGGGCAGGGCGTCAGTAAAGTCGGTGTTCATGCCCGTCAGGCTAAACAGATACTTCAGCCCGCCAACGAGGTAATCCATTGCCCCGGCGTTGCGGAATGCGCCAATGGCTACCAGCATGCCGACTAAGTACGGAATGATGCGCACCGACGTTTCATAGCCACCCTTCGCGCCTTCGATGAATGTATCGAAGATTGAGACTCTCTTCCGTAGAGCGCCTACCAGAAACGCCACGACGATTGTCATTAAAATTCCGTTGCCCGCTACTTTCGAGATAATCTCGATTTCTTCTTTTGTCTTGGTAGACAGATACCAGAGCGTCAGCCCAATCAGGCCCGTGATGCCGCCGAGCCAACCCAACACGGTGCTGTTAATCAAGTTGATCCGCTGTTTGAGCGCCACCGCCACCAGCGCGACAACGGTCGTTACGTAGGTTCCGATAACACACGGAATAAAAATGTCCGACGGGTCTTTCGCGCCCAGAATGGCCCGTTGCGCCATGATGCTGAGCGGGATGATGACCAGACCTGACGTGTGGAGGACTAAAAACATAATCTGCGCGTTGGAGGCCGTTTCTTTGCTCGGATTGAGTTCCTGCAACGTGCCCATCGCCCGCAGGCCAAAGGGCGTCGCGGCATTGTCTAAGCCCAGCATGTTGGCCGAAAAATTCATAATCATCTGCCCGTGGGCGGGGTGATTGGCCGGCACTTCGGGAAAGAGTTTGTTGAAAAACGGGCCGATGATGCGGGCCAGAAAATTAATGGCCCCGGCTTTCTCGCCGACGTTGAGCAGGCCCAGAAAAAACGTCATCACGCCCGCCAGCGGCAGGGCAATGTCCATCACGGCGACCTTCGCCGAATCGAACAGCCCTTCAACAATAATCTTGAAAATTTCGGTGTCGCCAAAGACAATGAGTTTAATAAGGGCAACGACGAATGCAATCAGGAAGAAAAGGACCCAGATGTAGTTTAAAGCCATAGTACGGCGAACGTAGCAGGTTTTGGGTTTATTTGCGGCATGAACGATGAAAAAGTTGTAACGCAGCCCGGAACGCCGGCCGGATACGCAAAGAGTCGAAGAGACAAACTGAGGTTTACAAGCCTCTGCGTATCTCTGTTGCTCCCGGCGTATCTCTGCGTTACAGCCCTACAAGCCCAATCCCTCGAAGCCGCCATGCAAAAACAGGGTCTCGTGGACGTGCAGAAAGTAGACCCAACGATCTTGATTGAATTGAAATACTCCACCACCGATAATTTTGTGGGCAAGGACGTGTACGGCGATCTAACGCGGGCGTACCTACAGCCGATGGCCGCCCGCAAACTCGTCCAGGCCAGCCGCTACCTGCAACAAAAACACCCCGACCTGCGCCTGCTCATCTACGACGCGGCCCGGCCCCGTTCGGCGCAGTGGAAACTTTGGAACGCCTTGCCCAACCTGTCCGAGCGTCAGCGCCGGACTTACGTCGCCGACCCGCGCGAAGGCTCCATTCACAGCTACGGCTGCGCGGTGGACCTAACTCTGGCGACCAAAGACGGTCAGACCGGCGAACCGAAGCCCTTGGACATGGGCACGAAATACGATTTCTTTGGCGAGTTGGCGTATCCGAAAGCAGAGGCTCGTCTGCTCAAAGCGGGCAAGCTGACCCAGCGGCAGGTCGACAACCGGCGCATCCTCCGAACGGCCATGCAGCAAGGCGGTTTCCTGCCGATCGACTACGAGTGGTGGCATTTCAACGCCCTTTCTCGCAAGCAGGCGAAGGCCCAATTCCGGGTGGTCGAGTGAGTTTTGGAAAGAAAATTGTACCTTAGTTGATTGTAAAAAAGAACATGGACGCCACAAAGCGATTGCATTTGCCGCTGTTAATCGAACAGGATGAAGACGGTATTTTTATCGTCAGTTGTCCCCAATTCAAGGGTTGCCATTCCTACGGCCGCACGGTGGACGAAGCCATGCAGAATATCCGGGAGGTGATCGACATGTGCATCGAGGAGGAAGGAACGGCGGAATTGAACCAATTTATTGGTTTTCGGGAAATCGAGGTTACTGTCTGATGGCCAAACAACCTGTATTGACCGGTAAAGAATTAATTCGATTATTAGAAACCCTTGGTTTTGAACTGGTACGCGTCAACGGCAGTCACCACCGAATGAAACACGCCGATGGGCGGGTAACAACCGTGCCCATTCACGGTAACAACGACCTTCCCAAAGGCTTGCTCCGTAAAATTATCCGCGAGGATGTATTGCTTGAACTGGAAGCGTTTATCGCGCTTTGGGAGCAAAACAAGTGAGAATTTCTTGGTCCATTTCCGGGGCGTCGACTACGAGTGGTGGTATTTCAACGCCCTTTCCCGCAAGCAGGCGAAAAGGCAATTCCGGTTGGTAGAGTGAATTTTTAAGACACGACTTGGTTATATTAAACCGTTAGCAGCAATCCAGCCGCGAACAGGACGCTGAGCCACGGGCTGAGTTGCAGAGAATAACCGCGGATGAAATGCTGACCGACGATGAGCGCGTTGCCGACCGGTAGCAACCACTCCGCTCCGGTGACTATTCCAATCAGTTTGGGCAGTCCGCCAATCAGGAAGCACAGGCCCAGGTGAGCCGCATAATCCAGAAACGACTCTTGCCAATTGGCAGAACGCCGGATGCAAGCGTACAGGCCCACGACCAGCAGTTGCCCAATCAGAAAAGCGAAAAACGGCCCGTCAACGTAACCTATCGCAGCGGTGTGCACCACCGCCGTTACGGTCAGCACCAGCACCAAAGCCGCAAACGCAAGCCGGTAGCCCGGCCGGAAGTCAGGCGTTAGGTCGAACAAATCCCAGCGGCCGGGTTGCTGGGGGACGATGATACGCCGATTGTAGGAAATAAAGGCGTACACCGCTTGCAGGATGGTCCGCAGATAGTTGAGGGATAACAGCCGACGCACTCCCTCGTTTTGACGCCCGAAGGCCCACGCCCACGTATCGACGCCGTAGAGCGTTTCGCCCCCGTCGAGGTCGACCATCGGCAGTTCGTGTCTGGCCCGCTGCGGGTCTAACCGGCTGATGATGGTTGGGTCGGTCAGGTGGTTGCTGCCAATTCGGTGGGTGTTGCCGCTGTTGTCGACGGCGACCATGCCCTTCGTGTACACCCGGCACATCGGACAGTTTTCGTCATAAATAATAAGCTTTCTCATGGTCATTCGCTGGTTTGCTGGTCATCAAAAAGGCAATTCAAACGAGGTTTAGATTAGTGTGGTCATGGATTAATAAATTCAAGTGTTTCAAAATATATTGAAATGTTGCGGCAAAAAAATATTACCGAAAAACCTTCAGAAACTGACCGATCAGCCAGTTCTCTTCGGCTTTAATAACGGCGTTCAACGTATTATCGGCAAAGCCTACAACGTCGCTTAAACCCGTCATCACGCGTTGGAATTCCTGCGCTTCCGGCGTGTCGACTTGAATTGCTTTCAACTCATTGAGCACATCGACCACCGGTGTAATTTCCCGACGACGGCGTTCTTTGGCCACTTGCCGAGCTACCTTCCAGATGTCTTTTTCGGCTGCGAAAAACTCTTTACGTTCGCCGGGCTTGAGTTGTTTGTAAATCAAGCCCCAGTCCATCAAGTCGCGGAGGTTCATGCTGGCGTTGCCGCGCGAAATCTGCAACTGCTCCATAACATCCTCGGTGGCAAGTGGATTGGGCGAAATCAACAGCAGGGCGTGAAGCTGCGCCATCGAGCGGTTAATACCCCACTGCGTGGCCAGCGTCCCCCAGGTGTGAATAAACTTGTCTTTTGCTTCCGCGAATTCCATGTGCCAAAGGTAGCAAGTACTTTTATACTTTCAAAATATTCTGAAAGATTTAGAGATGATTAACGAGTGGGAATTCATTAACAATCTTTAACGGACCCAATGGACATTACTCACCCATCTTTGAAGGCTTTTGTAGTTTTGTACGCGATGAAGTTAGCCCTGCTACTGATAAGCTTAGTGTTGACGATTAATACGCTGGCTCAACCGCCCGCTGTTACCTACCGCAATCCGCGCGATAGTTTGTCAAACTATTACGCAACGGTTCAACCGGCCGGTCAGCCGAACGGATTGTTGGTTTTGCTGCCGGGTTATGGCGAATCACCCGAATACGTGTACGCCGAAACGGACCTGCCGAACGAAGCGGCCCGGCGAGGGATCATGACGGTTCTGGTTACGTTGCAGCGAGGCTATGAGTCGTTTTACGTCGATGATGCGTCGCAGCAGACGCTCCGGGCTGTAATCCAAGAAGTACAGACGAAGCACAACCTGACCGGTAAAAAGCTGTACGTAGGTGGCTTTTCGCTGGGTGGCAGCGGGGCTGTTCGGTACGCCGAATTAGCGGCTGCCTCGACGATTATCCCCAAACCAGCGGCCGTTTTTGCTATCGACCCGCCTTTGGATTTCGTGCGTTTGTACGACAGTATGCAGAAGGTCAAGCGGCAAAGTAAAGCGGAGATGGCCGTGGGCGAAGCCCAATTTTTTACCGAACGGATGCGTCAGGAGTTTGGTGGCGAACCAACCACGCACCGAGCGCAGTACGTCGCCCAGTCGCCGTATTGCCACGCGGATACGAACCGATATAATCCGAACTTGTTGAAAAGCACACCAATCCGGTTGATAACCGAGCCGGATATCGACTGGCAGATGAGCGAACGGGGGCGTGACCTGTACGACCTGAACACGCTCGACTGCGTGGCCCTCACTACGTACCTACGGGCAATTGGTAACGCTAACGCGGTGCTTGCTTGTCCAAACAACCGGCAAAGGGTACCGCAAACAGCAGCAGACCCGCAACCCGCATTCGTGGTCCATTGCCGACCCGAGGGCGACCGTTACGTGGCTGTTGCAGTACGGAGTAGATTAACACCTTCGTAACACGGCGCAAGTGAATCGGTTTTACCTTTGCCCAAAACCCGTTCGTTATGCATCGTCTTCTCGTTTCGTTCCTGCTGGCCGCCCTACCCATCGTTACTTGGGCGCAAGCGCCAAAAACCGCCCAACGCGTTACGCTGCCCAACGGCTGGAGTCTGACGCCCGTGGGCCGCTCGTTACCGCTGGGCGATTTTCCGCTGAACATGGCTGTCTCGCCGAATGGGAAGCGAATAGCCGTAACCAACAACGGGCAGAGTAAGCAAACGATTCAACTCATTGACGGGGCAGGGGAGAAGGTCCTGAGCGAAGTCGAAATCCGTAAATCCTGGCTGGGATTGCGGTTTACGCCCGACGGCAAGCGGTTGCTGGCGTCGGGCGGCAACGATAATCAGGTCTTGATCTACGACGTAATGGGCGACCAGTTAACCAAGGTCGATTCGGTGGTGCTGGGTAAGCCGTGGCCCAACCGCATCTCGGTGGCGGGCGTCGAAACCGACCGAACCGGCGCGACGCTTTACGCCGTGACGAAAGACGACAGCGCCCTGTACGTCTGCGACCTCGCCACGAAGCAAGTAAAGAACCGTATCAAACTGCCCGCCGAAGCCTATACGTGCCTGCGGTCGCCGGTGTCGGACGAGCTGTTTATTTCGGTGTGGGGTGCCGAGAAAGTCTTGATTTATGACCCGAAAGGGCAAAAGATAACGGGTGAAATTAAGACCGGTAGCCACCCCAACGATATGACCTTCAGCCGCGACGGAAAATACCTGTACGTGGCCAATGCCAACGACAATTCGGTGTCGGTGATTGAGGTAAAAACGCGCCGTGTGCTCGAATCGCTCAACACGGCCCTCTTCCCCAATGCCCTGGCGGGCAGTACGCCCAACGGTCTCGCCCTAACGCCCGACAACAAGACGCTGTACGTGGCCAACGCCGATAACAACTGCTTAGCCGTGTTCGACGTAGCGCAGCCGGGTCGGAGCCGCTCGCTGGGGTTCGTGCCGACGGGCTGGTATCCAACGAGCGTGAAAATAGTGGGCAAGACGGTTCTGGTCGCCAACGGTAAAGGCTTTGCGTCGGCCGCCAATCCCCGCGGGCCGAGTCCGTACAAAGGGCGGGGCGACGCGACGCAGTACACCGGGTCGATGTTCCGGGGAACGCTGTCGACGTTTACGTTACCCAAACCCGCCGAGCTAACGGCGCTGTCGAAGCTGGTATACGCCAATACGCCCTACACCAAAGAGCGGGAAACGATGGCGATGGGCGAAGCGAATAATCCGATACCGAAACGGGTCGGCGACAAATCACCGATCAAGTACGTTTTCTACATCATCAAGGAAAACCGCACCTACGATCAGGTGTTGGGCGACATGCCGGGCGGCAACGGCGATACGTCGCTGTGTTTGTTTCCCGAACGAATCACGCCCAATCAGCACGCCCTGGCGCGGGAATTTGTGCTGCTGGATAATTTTTACGTCGACGCCGAAGTGAGTGCCGACGGCCACAACTGGTCGATGGCGGCCTACGCCACGGACTACGTCGAGAAAAACTGGCCGACGAGTTACGGCGGGCGGGGCGGTACCTACGACTTTGAAGGTAGCCGGCCGGTGGCGTTTCCCAAGAAAGGGTTCATCTGGGATTACTGCCGCCGGGCGGGCATTCGCTACCGCAGCTACGGCGAGTTTGAAGCGTATTCCAAGCAGAAAGGCTCGGCGCTGGCCGGCTTCTTTGCGCCCAATTATCCCGACTACGACTTGAGCATTAAAGACATCGACCGGGTTGAGGTTTGGAAGCGGGACATTGACTCGCTCATTCGGGTTGGGGCCGTGCCGCAGTTCAGCACCATCCGGCTCGGCAACGATCATACCAGCGGTGCCCGGCGCGGAGCACCCACGCCGGCCGCCCACGTCGCCGACAACGACTTAGCCGTGGGGCGTTTCATTGAACACCTTTCGAAAAGCCCGATCTGGAAAGAATCGGCGGTGTTTATCCTGGAGGACGACGCCCAGAACGGGGCCGACCACGTCGATGCGCACCGCTCGCCGGCTTACGTCATTAGCCCGTACACCAAGCGCCGGCACGTGGAGCACACGATGTACTCAACATCGGGCATGTTGCGGACAATTGAACTGATTCTGGGTTTGCCGCCAATGAGTCAGTACGACGCGGGTGCCCGGCCGATGTTTGCCTGCTTTACCAACACCCCTGACCTGACGCCGTTTACGCACATTCCGTCCAACGTCGATCTGGAAGCCAAAAACACGGCCCTGACCGAACCCGCCCGGCAGTCGGAAAAACTGGATTTGCGCTACGCTGACAAAATCGACGACCGGCTGTTCAACGAAATCATCTGGAAAACCGTCAAGGGCGAACATTCGGTTATGCCCGCGCCAAAGCGGGGCGCGTTCCTGAACGTCGCGAAGAAAGACGACGATGATTAGGATTCCCGAACGCGCTGGGGAACGGCGCTTCGTCGGAGTCGCGAATCAGGCACCTTCGGTGATTAAGTCGTGGTTGATAAAAGCGCCGGCCGCGGTGCCCGACGCGATGGCTCCGGCAACCGACCGCAGCAACCCGCTGTTGTCCCCGGCGGCATAAAGGCCCGGCACGCTGGTGCGTTTGAACTCGTCGACTTGCAGCAGTCCCCCTTCCATCAGCAGACAACCCAAGGCTTGGGGCAGGGAACAGTGCTGCTCAAACGGCACGCGGGCATACAGCACCCGGAGCGGATGGTAGGTGCCGTCGGTAAATCGCAGGCTTTCGATTAGGCCATTGGTATGCACAATCGACCGGATGGGTTTGGCTACCACCGCGATGTTGAGCGCCCGCAGCGACTCCTGATGCGCCGGGCTAAACGTCGGCTCGCCGTTGGTGAAAATAGTCAGTTCCTTTGTCCAGTTCCGAACCAACTTGCCAAAGTCTAAGGCCGTAGCCCCGTTCACGAGGATGCCCGTGGGCTGATCGCGGTACTCGTAGCCGTGGCAGTACGGACAATGAATCACCGAAACGCCCCAGCACGTCCTGAACCCGTCAATGGCCGGCAACAAATCGTTGACCCCGGTTGCAAAAAGAATCTTTTTAGCCCGTATGGTTTCATCGGCTGCGGTCCTTAGCTCGAACGCATTCGTGGTCTTAATCACGGCGGTTACCGTATCGGTCCGAAACAAGACGGTTGGGTAAGCGAGTACTTGCTCTTTGGCCACGGCCGTAATATAGGCCGGGGTTGCGCCATCCTGGGTGATTAGGTTGTGCGCGTACGGAGTTTGCCGGTTGCAGGGCCGGCCGTTGTCGATAATCAACACGTTGCGGACGGCCCGACCGAGCGCCATGCCAGCCGACAGGCCCGCGTAACTGCCCCCCACAATAACAACATCGTAGGTGGCTGCCGAATGGGCCAACACGATTGCTTCTACTTTTTCCGTTGACATAGCTCCAATGAGGTGACTCGTGTACCAGCGTGCCCGTGTTTGACAAGAGGAATGGGCAACGGTACGCGGTATTAGACGCTTGTATATGCAACATTGTTGCATATACAAGCGTTCCATTTTAGCCAAAAATTCCGTCAGCCGGTTCGGGACAATCGCTACTCGTCCATTAGTCGCTACCGCTCGCTCGCTGCCAAGTCAAACAAACAACGTCACCGGGACGAACCCCCTGCCAGTCGACATTGGTCGAACGGAACTGAGCCGTAGCCGTTTCGAGCACCCACTGTCCGGTTAATTCGTCCCGGTGGATGCGCTCAACGCGCTCCTCGATTAGCGCCGGTGTCGCTGATTTTGGAAAATCTTCGTCGCGCACGACCCGGCCCTGTTCCAGACAGACGACCCGGTCGGCCAGCGCCCGCACGTCGGCCTCGTGGTGGCTGACGAGTAGCGTTGTTGTTCCCCAGGCGCGGTGCAACGCCAGCAGTACGGGCCGAAGCTGCTCGGCCGAAGTGGAATCAAGGGCCGCAAACGGTTCGTCCAGTAAGAGTAGTGTAGGCCGACGCACCAAGGCGCGGGCCAGGGCTACGCGCTGCCGCTGCCCACCCGACAGCGCGTTGGGTTTCTTGTCGACAAACGCCCGCAGGCCCGTCGATTCCACTAAGTGGTCAACCAGCGTCCGCCCGTCTTTCTCCGCGGCATAGGCAATGTTTTCCCGCACGGTGAGATTCGGGAACAGGGCCGTATCCTGAAATACGTAACCGACCGAACGCTGCTGGGGCGTCCGATTAACCCGCTGATCCCGGTCGAACCACACGGCTTCTTCGACCACGATCCGGCCCTGTTGGGGTGTTTCTAAGCCGGCCAGTAGCCGCAGTAGAGTCGTTTTGCCCGACCCTGACGGACCCACGACGGCCGTCAGGCTGCCCGTCGTCAGGGCCAGGTCAAGCCGAAGCTGCCCGGCTCCTTCGGCGAACAAACGCGGCAGTGTGACGGCGATTTGAATCATACCGTTACCCGTTTGTTGACGGCGTAGATTAGCAGCAGAATCACGAACGAAACGCCCAGCAGCAGCGCTGAGTAGGCGTGGGCCGTCTCGAAGTGCAGCAATTCTACTTCGTCGTAAATCGCAATGGAGGCCACCCGCGTCTGATTCGGCAGGTTACCACCGATCATCAGCACCAAACCAAACTCGCCGATGGTGTGGGCAAACGTCAACACGATGCCCGTCAGCAGGGCCGGTTTACTGTTGGGCAGCAAAACGCGCCACAGCGTGCGGGCGGGCGACTGACCCAGCGTGTAGGAAGCTTCGCGCCAGGAAACGGGCAGGTTTTCGATGCCCGCCTGGATGGGATGCACCATAAACGGTAAACTGTAAATAAGCGACGCGATTACTAGCCCCTCAAACGAAAATACCAATTGCAGATCGAGCCGGCGCAGTAGCCAGGCTCCGAAGCCGCTCGTCGGGCTGAAGGCCAGCAGAAGGTAAAACCCGACGACCGAGGGCGGCAGCACCAAGGGCAGGCTGATGAGGGCTTCAACAACGGGCCTGAGTCGGAACCGGCTCAGCGCCAGCCAACCCGCCAGCGGTACGCCGATGCCGAACAGCAACGCGGTGGTGATGCCCGCTAAGCGCAGGGTTAGCCAAATGGGGTCCCAATCGATGAACATACACTTCATTGAACCGGTCAGGGCGCGGGTGGCCGGTAACCAAACTGGGCTAAGATACGCCGGGCGGCCGGACTCCGCAAAAACGTAATGAACTGCCCGGCGGCCTGGGGCTGGCTCGTTCGCTTCAGCACCACCACGCCCTGGGCAATGGGGCCCGCCGTGGGCAAATCCACCCAGCGTCCGCGTCCGTTCAGGCTGGGGTCGAGCACCACCGACTTCGCCGTAAAACCAACCTCGGCCGCCCCGGACAAGATGTACTGATTGACCTGCGCGATGCTTTCGGCGTACACTAATTTGGGCCGCACCTTGTCCAGCAACCGGCGCGACGTTAGCAGCGCAAGAGCCACTGCGCCGTAGGGGGCCGTTTTGGGGTTGGCAATGGCCACATGCCGAACGGCGGGATCGAGCAGACCGTTCAGGTCGGCCGATAAGGGCCGGTCGCGCCCGCTCCAGAGCACCAAAGAGCCATACGCGTAGAGGACGGGCGCGGCCGTAGTCAGGCCCGCCCGGTAAAGCGTTTGGGGATACGTCGTGTCGGCCGACAGAAACACGTCGTAGGGTGCTCCCTGTTGAATCTGGGTGGTCAGCTTACCCGATGAATTCACGATGACTTCGACGCGCTGACCCGTTTGGGTTTCAAAAGAAGCCTTTAGCTTTTCCATCACGAACTGGGCGTTGGCGGCCACGGCCACCCGCAGCGGTGCCTGCGCCCGGATGCTGGTCGAGACCAGCAGCAACAGAATAAAGGAAATTCTCATGCCAAGGTTAGGGTCGGGGAGTTGATCCGTTCGTCTTCATTGGTTTTCGGCGGCTCGCCGGTGGGGGGTGCGGGTCGGCAAACTGCGGGTTGTTGACGAATGATGTATCGGAGAAAAGCTGCAAGAAAGCGAGTAAGTCGGCTTTCTCGGCCGTTGTCAGGCCTAAGCCGCCCGCCCGCGCCGGCACCAGCTCGCGGCTAAGCGTCGGACCGGCTTGCACGTAGTCGCTGTAATGGTCGAGCACGTCCGAGAGCGTAGCTAACCGGCCGTCGTGCATGTACGGGGCCGTTACGGCAATATTCCGCAAGGAAGGCACCCGAAACCGACCCTGATCGAGCGCGAGACCCGTAATGGCCCGCCGGCCCGAGTCCAAACGAGAACCGGCCAGCCCATTGTCGTGAAAAAGCTCCTGGTAAAGTTTGGGGCCGCCGTGGCAGTGGGCGCAGTTGCCACCCCGAACGCCCCGCTCGGAGGCCGGACTCGCCGTAAACAGCCGGAGGCCGCGCCGTTCGGATTCGCGCAGCGTATACCGTCCGGCCAAGTACCGGTCGTAGGGTGAGTTGGCCGAGATCAGCGTTCGCTCGAACTGCGCCAGCGCCTGACCAATGCGTTTGTCGGTGATGGTGTCCGAGCCGAATACCCGCCGAAATAAGGCCGGGTACAGCGCGGTGTGCTGCAAAGCACGGGCCGCGACGCCGGGTTGACTACCCATCTCGTCGGCGTGACCCAGCGGTACCAGCGCCTGCTCTTCTAAGCTGTTCGAGCGACCATCCCAGAAAAACTGCCGTACCCACAGCAAATTCACCAGCGACATGGCGTTCCGGCGCGTGGACTTGCCTCGAACGCCGACGCTCAGCGCCCGCCCGTCGGTAAACGCCCGCGTCTGTTGATGGCAACTCGCGCAGGCGATCGTACCGGTGGTCGACAGCCGCGGCTCGTAGAACAGCAGCCGACCTAAGTAAACGCCTTCCTGACTCATCGGGTTGTCGGCCGGAATGCTGAAGCGGTTGCCGAACGACGCTGGGTAGCGGAGGGCATACGGCCCCGTGGGTACCGGCTCGTCGGCGGCTTTCCAGGCCACCAAGCCGGTCGTCACGAACGCACCCAGAAAGAGCAACCGCCGGATGGGCATCATCTTTATTTGGCAAACCGAACTTCAATCGCTTTCACTTCCCGCACCCAACGCGCCGGTTTTTTCTCGCCGGGCACCACAATCCGGTACGGTCCGATGCCCGACGGCAAGGGCGCACCGTCGACGCGGTCGGCCAGTAGAATCGTTCGCGTGGTAAAGTCGGGTTCAATCTCGGGCAAGGCGAAAACTACCTCGTACCCGTCGATGGCCCGTACCACCACGTACTTCATCAGGTTTTCGCCCCGGAGGTCATTGCCCAGCGTGGTTCCTGCCCGTTTAAGCAAATCCAGGAGCGCGACGCCCGAATAGCGGTGCTCTTTACCGTCGCGGTCGATCGCGGTTACTTCGGTGCGCGGCAGGGCGCTTAAGTCAGCGGCCCGAAGGTTGAGCGGCTTGGTTACCTCGCCGGACACCGTCAGTACCGTTTGGGAGTAACCGGCGGTCGTCAGCAGCACCAACGCAACGATCAGAACCGTCCGTATCCGCTTGGCGACGAATTGGGCGTTGGGGTGGGACGGGGGTAAGAGCAACGTCATTACAGATTGATGAGCGAGATCGTTATAGTTCAGTAAATATAGCGTAAACGGAATCACTTGCCTACTAACCTGGGTCGAGGTTGGTTTGCGGCCGGCGGACACGCTACCTTTTCGACGGTGAATCGGGCATGGTCGGGGGCCTGTTTAAGCGTTGGACCTGGTGGCGGTCCGGCTGATAAGGGGTCATCCGCGCCGGGTCGACGGACTGCGTCTCGTTGCACCTTGGAGTAGGCTCAAATTGATAAAGCAATGGTTCCAGCCCATTGATAGTGGCTTTCCAATCCGGCAGCGGCCGGGTAAACGTCAACCGATACGGCCACTTACCGGTGTTCAGTATACCGCTGCTACCTGCTCGACAAACGTAGCGCTGGTTCTGGCCCGGACTTCATCCAACGTGGCGCCCGGCATCAGTTCAATCAAGGTTAGTTGACCAGTCTGGTAGGTAAATACAGCCAAATCGGTGATGACCAAGTCCACCGCTTGCAGAGCCGTTAGGGGTAGTGTACAACGGGGAACAATCTTAGAACTACCGTCGGGATTGGTGTGGGTCAGGGTAATGATAAGTTTTTTGGCACCCGAAGCCAGGTCCATCGCCCCGCCCACGCCCAACAGCGGCTTGCCCGGCACGGCCCAGTTGGCTAAGTTGCCCGCTTCGTCCACCTCCAGACCGCCCATGATGGCTACGTCGATGTGCCTTCCCCGAATCATGCCGAAGGAATCGGCACTGTCGAAGTAGCTGCTGCCGGGCAGGGCCGTGACGGGCACCTTACCGGCGTTGACGGGGTAGTCCAGCGCGCCCGCGTCGCCCTCCGGCTCCGGGCCGACGCCCAACATGCCGTTCTCGGTGTGCAGTGTAATGCCGTCTTCCGGCCGAATCAGATCGGCGACGAGCGTCGGGATGCCAATGCCCAGATTCACCACGTCGCCCGGTTTAAGCTCCCAAAACGCCCGGCGGGCCATGTTTAGCCGGTCGTCGCTTACTTTCTTGCTGCTGGATTTAACCGAAGCCGACGTGCCTAAGTCATCCAGCGTCATGCAGGCCTGCACTAAATAATCAACGAAGCAGCCCGGCGTGTGGATGCTGTTGGGGTCCAGCGCACCGACGGGCACAATTTCTTCCACTTCGGCTACGACCAGATCAGCCGCGGTCGCCATGGCCCGGTTAAAATTTTGTTCGGTCATGCGGTAGGTCAGGTTGCCGGCCGTATCGGCTTTCCAGGCGCGGATAAACGCGACATTGGCCCGCAGTGCCCTTTCGAAGACGTGTTCCCGACCGTCAATGAGCATCGTGGGTTTACCCTGCGCGATGCTTGTCCCCGCCGACGTAGGCGTGTAAAAACCGCCGATGCCCGCGCCCCCGGCCCGGATGGCTTCGGCCAGCGTTCCCTGGGGTAAAAGCTCGTACTCAACCGCGCCCGATTGGGCGGCCCTGACTGCGTCGGGGTTAGACGTAAAGAACGAGCCGACCATCTTGCGAATCTGCCCGTTGAGCAGCAACTTACCCCCGCCCAAGTTCGGCTCACCGACGTTGTTGCCGATGTACGTCAGATTCTTCGTTGTCGTTTTCGCTAAGGCGTGCAACAGATGAACCGGATTGCCGGTCATGCCGAAGCCGCCACCGAATAAGGTGTCGCCATCCTTGACCAGGGCGGCTGCTTCTTCGGCGGTTAGTTGGGGAACGTGTTTCATCAAAGTAAACGTGAGAGGTGAAGGGTGAAGGATGAAGGGTGGTTGACGCAAGTGTACACTCGTTCGCCCTTCACCTTTCATGTTTCACCCGTTCCAGCACCACCGCGTAGCCTTGCCCGACGCCCACGCACATGGTGGCTAAGGCGTACTGCTTTTGCTGAACGTGTAATTCCAGCGCGGCCGAGTAGAGAATGCGCGCGCCCGACATGCCCAGTGGGTGACCTAAAGCAATGGCCCCACCGTTGGGATTCAGGCGGGAATCGTCGTCGGCCAGGCCCAGCAGGCGGGTGCAGGCCAAGCTCTGGGCGGCAAATGCTTCGTTTAGTTCGATAACATCCATGTGATCGAGCGTCAGGCCCGCTTTCGCCAGCGCCTGCCGCGTCGCGCCTACCGGCCCGATGCCCATGATGCGCGGCTCGACGCCCACCACCGCCGATGCCACAAGGCGAGCCAGCGGCTTCAGCCCGTACTGGCCCACGGCCCGCTCCGAGGCTACCAGCACCGCAGCCGCGCCGTCGTTGAGGCCCGATGCGTTGCCCGCCGTGACGGTACCACCCGCTTCGGCTTTTTTGAACGCGGTTTTCAAGGCTGCTAATCCGTCAGGCGTCGTGCCGGGCTTGACGAACTCATCCTGCTCAAACACCAACGCATCGCCCTTTTTTTGGGCAATCGACACGGGCGTAATCTCCTGAGCCAGCCGACCCGACTGCCGCGCCCCGGTTGCTTTCTGTTGCGACCAATGGGCAAACCGATCCTGGTCGGCGCGGCTAATCTGGTACTGTTCGGCCAGGTTCTCGGCCGTCATGCCCATTGCGTCCACGCCGTACAGGTCCCGCATGCGGGGGTTGATGAACCGCCAGCCGAAGCTACTGTCGTGCATCTCGGCGTCGGTGCCGAAGGGTTTTGCCGTTTTGGAAATGACCCAGGGGCCGCGTGTCATGTTTTCGACTCCGCCGGCGATAAACAC
>CAXUEB010000033.1:24480-25366 GCA_964249775.1 uncultured Spirosoma sp. | reverse complement strand
ATCTTGTTATCCGACGTTTTCAGCACGGGGTTAATCTCGAACATCGACGCGTCGGTGTCGACGTAGGCCTTGTAGAGCGAGGTCACGAACTTCACCATTTCCTTGAACGCTTCGCCTTCCAAGCCCAAACCAAACGCAATTTTGCGGGCCTGAAACGATTGCAGGCCAATTGCCGGGTCGATCCATTCTTTGACAATCTTTTCGGGTGTGTTGGCCGCCACTTCTTCAATGTCCATGCCGCCTTCGGTGCTGGCCATGATGACGTTGCAAGCCCGGCTGCGGTCGAGCAGGATGCTCAAGTACATCTCTTTCGGCTCCGTTGCGCCGGGATAGAACACGTCCTGCGCCACCAAGACTTTACTCACTTTTTTGCCTTCGGGGCCGGTTTGGTGGGTCACGAGCACGTTGCCGATCAGGTTTTTTGCAATGTCGCGCACGTCGTCCACCGACTTGGCCACCGCCACGCCCCGCTGCTCGGTACCAACAATTTTGCCTTTGCCCCGGCCGCCCGCGTGAATCTGCGACTTGACGACGACAAACTTCGAGCCGAACTGCGCCATGATTTGCTTGGCGGCTTCAACGGCTTTCTCCGGCGACTCAGCTACGATGCCTTCCTGAATCCGAACGCCGTATTTTTTGAGAATTTCTTTGCCCTGGTACTCGTGTATGTTCATAACAACTGCAACAAGGAGAGTTGAAAATCGTAGTTTTGCGCAGCAAGTTAATACGAAATAAGGAGTTAGGAGCGAGCCGTGAGAGGTGAGCCGAAATATTCACCGGACGGATTCTCACTGCTCGCTCTTCATTCCTCGCTCCTCCCCTAAAAATGCCGCTTCTTCAAACCACTGATTTGCGCCGGAACTACGGCGATTTGCCCGTACTGAAG
>CAXUEB010000033.1:22186-24470 GCA_964249775.1 uncultured Spirosoma sp. | reverse complement strand
CATTGAGCCGGGCGAGGTGGTGTCTATCGTTGGCGCGTCGGGAGCGGGCAAAACAACCCTGCTGCAAATTCTGGGGACGCTCGACCGGCCCGATGCGGGTGAGCTATTCATCGCCGGCGAGAACGTTTCGGGGTTGGACGACCGGCAGTTGGCTCGTTTCCGCAACGAGAAAATCGGTTTTGTCTTTCAGTTCAACAACCTCTTGCCCGAATTCACGGCGCTCGAAAACGTTAGCCTGCCGGGTTTCATCGCGGGTAAGGATGAAGGAGCCGTGCGGCAGCGGGCCGAATCGTTGCTGACGACGCTTGGGCTGCAACACCGGTTGAACCATTTACCGTCGCAGATGTCGGGTGGGGAACAGCAGCGGACGGCCGTGGCGCGGGCGCTCATCAACGAACCCGCCATTGTTTTTGCCGACGAACCCAGCGGCAACCTCGACTCACGCAACGCCGAAGAATTGCACCAATTATTTTTCCGGCTCCGCGATGAACTGGGTCAGACGTTTATTATCGTTACCCACAACGAAGCGTTAGCCGCCCTCGCTGATCGCACCGTAACCATTCGGGACGGAGTTATTTTTTAAGTAGATTTACTTAAAATTCGATTAAATCAGCCGCTGTTGGTCGTATTCTTTGTATTGATTGTGAGTTAGTTGTAAGCTTTAGTAAAAATTATTTTGATTTAAAGAATCAATCCTCATAATTTTTGTTTTATAATTGTGTCGAAAAGAAAAGTTTTTCATAACGTTGAGTAAATCAGAAAGCCAAGAGAGTGTCTCGCTTGGCTTTTTTGTTTGCCCACCCGTTTCGATTGCTTCTTCCCAGTCCCTCCTCAGTTATTGATTCAGCCAAGTTTTTAGCTCATCGGCGCGTTCGCGGCTGATATACACGTCTTCGGGCGCGGTAGGCGTCAATTCCAATTTCAAACGGCCGTTGAAGTGTTTGTAAATCGTCTGAATGCTGTCCACGCTGATGATGCTGTGCCGGTTAGCCCGAAAAAAATAGCGCGGGTCGAGTTGGTCCGTTAGTTCTTCGAGCGTTTCGGGAATCGGATACCACTTGCCATCGGGGCAAATCAGCCGGGTAATCTTATTTTCAGAATAAAAATACGCCACCTCGCGAACGGGAATGGCCCGGTAAGTGTCCCGGTGCGTAATCAGAAACCGTTGTCGGTACGTGCGTTGGGCCTGCGTCAGGGCCTGCACGAACTGCCCAAAATCCAACGCCGACGGGACCGGCGGAACAAGCTGACGGCTGAATTTAGCCAAGGCGGCTTCCAACTCTTTGGGCACGATGGGCTTGAGTAAATAATCCAACGCGTTGAGTTTGAAGGCCCGCACGGCGTATTCGTCGTAGGCGGTCGTGAAGATAATGGGGCAGCGTGGCTCAACCTGCCGAAACACCTCGAAACTTAGCCCATCGGATAAGCGAATGTCACTGAACAGCACATCCGGGTGCGGGTGCCCACGGAGGTACGCTACGGCATCCGCGACACTCGTCAGGGCGGGTAAAACCACAACGTCAGCGTTGGTTTGGTGCAGCAAGTTGGTTAACCGGCGAGCGGCCGGCTGTTCGTCTTCGAGAATAAGGGCGTTCATGGCGAATTGGGGGCTACCCGGTACTACGGAACGCTCCCGCTACCGGACAAGGAGCGGAAGGTGGACAGTGAAGTAATCATCGGTGCTGTGAATGGTAGGCTGAACGTTGGCCGTTAGCTGGTAGCGGTGGCGAATGTTTTGCAGGCCAATGCCCACGCCGTTGGCCGCCGGTTGCCGCCGGTGCCGCGAGTTTTCGACGATCAGCTCACCCGCCCCGTTCAGGCGGATTGTGATGCGCAGCGGATGTCTGGCGTCAACGACGTTGTGCTTAACCGCGTTCTCAATCAGTAGTTGCAACGTCATCGGCGGAATTTGCCGGGTCAGAAACTCGGTCGGCACGTCGATGTGCACGCAAAGGCCGTCGCCGAACCGTTCCGTCAGGAGCGCTAAGTACGCTTCGGCCAACTGCAATTCGTCGGCCAGCGGCACCAGGGTTCTCTCGCGGTTTTGCAGGATGTAGCGGTACACCAGCGACAGGTTCTGCACGAAGGCGGTAGCGGGCGGGTTATCTTCCACCAGATACATCAGGGTGTTGAGGTTATTAAACAAAAAGTGGGGGTCTAATTGAGTTTTCAGCACTTCAAACCGCGCTTCAACCGACTCCCGTTTGAGCCGTTCGGCTTCCAGCACCGACGTTTGCCACCGACCAAAAAAGTACGCTCCCGTGTGAATGGCGTTTAGAAACAA
>CAXUEB010000033.1:7479-22176 GCA_964249775.1 uncultured Spirosoma sp. | reverse complement strand
AACAAGGCCATCAAACTCCCAAACACGATGGTTTGGCGAATACTCAGCCAGTCGGTTTCGGTAATCTGGTGTTGCGGGTCTTCCAGTAAAACGATTAGCCAGATTAGCAGCCCAATGATGGTGACACTGTCCACGATGAGCACAACGAGTTGAATAACAAACCGCAGCCGGGGCTTTTCTTCCCAGGGCATGAGCCGATCAAGCCCGTGGGTTGCCCAAAGGCTGGTTTCTGACAGTAGGTAAGCGCCCAGCAAAGCGGTACAAATGTCGACGCAGTACGTTTGCCAGGCGTTGGGACCGTGGTAGCTGGCCTCGTTGAACGACTGGGGGTCGATGGAATAAATAATAAGATAAAGCAGCAAACCGCACAACGGCGTACCGACTAACCGAAACCAGTTGCTGGTAACGAGCAGGGCGTTGGATTCATTCATCGGTCTTTCTGGGCGTAAGTAAGCCGGTTAGCAAGACAACACTGTAGCCCCAGAACAACCAAGCCGCAAACAGCGAACTGGCTTCGGGCGGCATGTTAGGCAATACATTGGTAAAGAAGAGGACGACTCCGCCGTCGAGGATCATACCGGGTGCCATGAATAACGTGGCCGCCAGGAGCCGTTCCGAGCCGCGTACCCGTTGCTGCCCGTAAAGCACCGTCATCAGCAATAGCATACCAATCGTCAGGCCCGCGAAGGCCGCGACCGTCAGCGGGGTGTTGCCCGGAATCAGGATGTACTGACCCACCAAGCGCAAAAGAACCGTAGCGACGGCCCAAACGCCAAAGCCCGCCAGCAAAAAGAACCGGCCGAAGGGCTTGTCGGGAACTGACACAAACGCGGTGAGTTTGGCCAGGTACGCTTTACCCAGCAAGGCCACCGACGCGGCAAACGCTAACTCACCCGCTACGGCTACAACCGTAATCAGGCCGGCCTTCGCGGCACCCGAAACGGGCAGCGTTACGAACGGCAGCGATACGGCCGCCACAAACAGGACGCACGAAACGACGAACAGGCCAACGCCCATTCGCTTAGCTGCTTTATCGGGTAATTGATTAAAAATCTGCATGGTTAGATTGACAAAGGTAAGCAGAAGGCCCGCCTTGCCGTGTATAGTGCGGGTTCGGGTTCTGAACGGATAACATCACTCTCTACCGAGGACGTTGTCCAACTCGACGTGGGCCACCAGCACATCGTAGACGGCCTGCACGCGGTTGCTTTGCGCCTGCCGCAGGGCCAACTCGGCGTCGGCGACCTCGCTCCATTTGGCGAGACCCTGCCGGTAGCGGCTGCGGACAAAGGCGTAACTACGTTCGGCGGCCGCGATGGTCCGGCTTTGCGCCGTTAGCCGCTCGCGGGCTTCATCGACGGCGTACTGCCCGTTAATCACTTCGTTGGTAAGTAAGGTGCGTTGGTAATCCAGTTGGTGTTCGGCCTGCAAATAAGTCAGGCGAGCCTGCCGCAGTTTGGGCTGGGCGGTCGGGTTATAGATTGGAATCGTTAGTTGCAACCCAAGGTACGCCGTGACGGGCCACTGCGAGCGCCGGAAATCGAAGTGATTAAGCTGCGCCTGGGTGCTGAGCTGCCCATACAAGCTGAGCGTCGGTTGGCGTTGAATCCGTTCGAGATCGGTTTGGCGCTGGTTCTGCTCCAACGACAGCGCCAGAAGCCGCAATTCCGGTCGGCGAATCATGGCCTGGTCAATCCGGTCGGTTTCGGCCGGGGCGGGGTGGGCCGTTGGCAACGTCAGCGAGTCGGTCAGCACCAGCGGAACCGTGGCGGGTAGATCGAGCAGGGTAACCAGCGAGCGAATCAGTTGCCGGACGGTCCGTTCCAGTTTTGATACTTCCGGGCGCTGGTTTTCCCGCGCCACAAACGCCCGGAGCGTGTCGGCGTCGGTAGCCATCTGCGCCCGGAGCAGGTTGCGCGTTTCGCGCAGTGCTTCGTCGGCGCGGGCCAAGCTTTGCCGGACGAATTGATGCTGCGTTTGGGCGAGCAGGGTCGCTAAGTACAGCTTTTTCACCTCCGCTACTTGCCGGTTCGTCACGACCCGCCCACGCTCGCGGGCCTGCTGCTGCCCGTTGGCCGCCAACTGACGATTGATGCGCAGGTCGGGCTGAACAATCGGCATGGCCAAGTTAATGGCTCCGCTGTACCCCTGTTTAAGCGCGGCTTCGACGGGCGTCAGGCGGTCGTTGTCGAAGGCGAACAGACCCGTTGTGGGGTTGATGTTGAACGCTGGAAAAAAGAAAATGGGCGGTTTGAGGTTGTACTGGTACTGCCCGGCTGCGTTGAGCGTGGGCCAAGCCGACCGCTGCACTTCCGCGCGCCGGGCGTCGGCTTTGGCTACTTCCAACTGAGCGATCACGACCTCGCCGTTGACCTGCCGAACCCGGTCTACCGCGTCTTGCAGCGACAGGGCGTAAGGCTGCGCGGTCGGCGACCCGGCCGACCCGGCGGAAGCAGACTGTTGCCCGAAGGCTGGGCCAACCGTGCATAGCAACGCCAACAGGGTAGCTACCGCCACCGTTCGTTGGGCTTGGGGTTTCCCGGTCAGCGCCTTGACCCACTGGCTAAACCGCGTTACGTCGACGTAAACCGTCGGCACAACGATTAACGTCAGAAACATCGAACTGGACAGCCCACCGATCAAGGCCCAGGCCAGGCCGGTTTTCAGTTCGGCACCGGGGCCATCCGCCAGGGCAATGGGTAACATGCCAATCACCATCGCCAGCGTAGTCATCAGGATGGGCCGGAGCCGCGTCTGGCCCGCGTCTAACAGGGCGTCGATCACGTTCATGCCAGCCTCGCGGTTCTCGTTGGCCCGCTCGACCAGCAGAATGGCGTTTTTGGCCACCAAGCCGAGCATCATAATCATCCCCAGCAAGCTAAAGACGTTGAGCGAATTCATCGTCAGCGCCAGCGCGAGCAGCGCACCTACGATTGCCACCGGAATTGAGAACAGCACCACGAATGGATACAGCCAGGAGTTGTAAAGCGCGACCATGACTAAGTACATAAACAGAACGGCCGCGCCGAACACCAGGCCCAGCTTGCCGAACGAATCGTCCTGGAGTTCCAGATCACCGCCGTAGGTGACGCGCACGGCGGGTGGAAGCTTGAGGCCCGTTACCGCCCGTTTGAGGTCTTCGCCCACGTCGCCGACCGGCCGGCCAACCACCTGCGCGTAAAGCGTGACGGCGTTGCTGCGGTCTTTGCGTTCCAACACGGCGGGCATAAACGCTTCCCGAACGTCGGCCACCTGATGCAGCGCCACCGGCTGCCCCGACGGGCTGATGAGCGTCAACCGGCGCAGGCTGGCCGTGCGGTTGCGGTCCGTTTCCGGCAGGCGCACCCGCACGGTGACCGCAGCATCGTTCTGTTGCATGGTCAGGTCGTCGTACCCCGCCAGCGCCGTGCGCACGGTTGCGCCCACGTCTTCGGTCGTCAGGCCGTAGCGAGCCAGTTTCTCGCGGTCAACGGCAAGTTGCATTTCGGGTTTCAGGCCCTCACCCGACAGTCGGATATCGGCCGTGCCGGGAAGGATTCGCATGGATTCCGCAATCCGGCGGGCCTGCTGCTGCACCTGCGCGCGGTCGGTTCCGTTTACAATGACGATAATGGGCTGCGACGCATCCGAACCGAGCAAACCAATGGGCGATACGCGCATTCGGACGCCCGGCTCCTGCGCAATCCGTTCTTTGACCTGCCGCGACAGTTGAGCCAGGCTTTGGTCGCGCGCTTCGCGGGGCTTGAAGGTAAGGTTGAACTCGACCGTATTCGTCGTCGGCACACCCACCCAGCCGTCGGGATTAGCGCCCACGTTGGTGAAAATTTTGGTTACGTCGGGCAATTGGTGCAGGGCGGTTTCGAGCCGCTTGGCAGCCGCATCGGTTTGTTCCAGCTTCGTGCCGTCGGGCCACTGCGCAACGACCTGCACCTCGCCTTTGTCGGCCGGAGCCGTGAACTCGGTGCCGACGAAACCCAGCATTGGCAGGGCCAAAGCGCCCAGGAATAGGGCCAGCACGAGGCCCGCGACGGTTTTGCGGTGCCCCAGCGCCCACGCCAATACGCCGTGGTACCAACGGCTCAAGCCGGCGTACTGCTGCTCGAACCACAAACCGAACCGACCCATCAGGGTAGCGCGGGTTAGGTGTTCGAGTCGTCCGAAGCGCGACGCAATCAAGGGTGTCAGCGTAAACGAAACCAGCAGGCTGAACAGGGTAGCGATCACCACAACGAGGGCAAACTCGCGCATCAAATCGCCGATGAATCCCGGTGCCAGTGACAGCGGAACAAACACGACTACATCCACGAGCGTGATGGCGACGGCCGCGAAACCAATGGCGTTGCGGCCGTCGAGCGCGGCCCGACGTTTGTCTTTTCCCTGCTCTAACTGCTGGTAAATGGTTTCCAGCACCACAATCGAATCGTCGACCAAGATGCCAACCACCAGCGACAAGGCCAGCAAGGTTAGCAGGTTCAGCGAGAAGCCCAGCAGGTTCATCAATACGAACGTAGACAGCAGCGAGGCCGGGATGGCGACCATGACAATCAACGACGACCGCAGACTGTGCAGAAAGACGAACATCACCAAGGCCACCAAACCAATCGCCAGCATCAGATCGTGATTGACGGCGTCGGCCGCGGCCAGCGTAAACTCCGAGCCGTCCTGCGCCACGGCGAAGCGAAGACCCTGCGCCGAAAATTCGGTTTCGAGTTGTTGCATTTCGGCCCGGACCTGCTTACTCACCTCGACGTTGTTCGCCCCGGACTGTTTAGTCACCAACAACCCAACCGACGACTGGCCGTTGTAGCGGTTAATCGTTTCGGCGTCTTTAGCCTTGGTCCGAATCGTGGCCACTTCGCCCAGCCGAATCGTCTGGCCGGGTCGGCTCTGACCGTTCGGACCGGTGGCTACGACGATGTCGCGCAGCCGGTCGAGATCGTCGGTTTTGCCCACAACGCGCACTGAATACAGTGCATCGCGGTCGATGACGCTGCCGGCCGGCACGTTGAGGTTGGCCTGCCGAATGGCGTTCGTTACCTGAAGAATCGACAGCCGGCGTTCTTCCAGTCGGCGGGCGTTTACGTCGATCGCCACTTCGGTTTCGGCCAGTCCGACGAACGTAATCTGGCCCACTCCCGGCACCTGCGCCAGCCGGGGCTTAATCTGACTTTTAAGCAGGGTGCCCAACGCCAGCGCGGGTAACGGACTGGTGATGGCCACGCGCAGCACGGGCAAGTCCGCCAGCGAGTATTTGCTGACCTGTGGCGTTTTGCTGCTCGCCGGCAGGTTGGCTAAGACATCGTTGACCCGGCGCTGACTTTCCCGCAGGGTTACGTCGGGATCAGTACCCTGCCGAAATTCAATGGTGACGAGTGAGGTGTTTTCCAGCGACTGCGCCGTGATGCGTTTGACCCGGTCGGCGGTCGAAACGGCTTCTTCGACAGGGCGCGTGATGGCCGTTTCTACTTCGCCCGGCGAAGCGCTCGGCCAGATTGTCGACACCGTCACGTAGGGCGTGGCGATGTTGGGCAGTAGCTCGTAGCGCAGTTGCGTGTACGAGAACAAGCCCAGAATGCCCAGTACCAAAAACAGAACCAGGATGAGAATGGGCCGGGTTATGGCGAGTTGAGTAAGGTTCATGACGGAGGGAATTATTGACGAATGACTACGGTTTGCCCATCGCGCAGGCTCCCGGAGCCGCTGACCACGATTCGCTCGCCAGCTTGCAGACCCTGGTGCACAACGAGATTCGTACCCACGGCATCGCCGATCTGAAGGATACGAAGCCGCACCCGCTGGCCGTGCACGACGTACACGGCGGTCGTGTCGCCGGTTTGCACGAGCGCCGTGCGGGGAATGGTTAGGGTGGGGGTGGCTGGGCTGTCTTGGCGGCTGACGTGGGCAATCATGCCGACGCGCAGGGGATGATTGGCGCGGGTGTTGGCCACGCGAATCTCGACCGGAAACCGGCCTGGAGTGGACGCTCCCGGAGTGGATAGTCCCGCATCGCCACCCTTCAGGCCAATGTGATGCACCGAGCCACGGAACAACGTACCCAGATACGCGTCAAACCGGACGGGCACGGTTCGACCAACCGACCAGTCGGCCAGTTCAGTTTCGGGAACGCTGATGATAACCTTAATTGTCGATACGTCGGTGATGGTTGCGATGGGCGTACCGGGCGCAATCAACAGACCGCGCTCAACGGGTTTCTCGGTGACGGTGCCGCCGATGGGTGCTCGGATGAGCGCATCACGGATCTGCCGGCGAATAGACGTAAGCTGAAACTCGGCGTTGCGGACGTGCAGTTGGGCCGTCTCGACTTCGCTGCCCGTCGCGTTGTTTTCGCGTTGGAGGGTTTCGTAGCGGGCCAGGTCCTGCCGGGCTTTGGTGAGCGTCGCTTCGGCCACCGCCAGCGACGCTTCGTTCACGTCGGTGTCTACCCGAAGCAGGGGTTGACCCGTCCGCACGGTACCGTTGAGCCGAACGTACAGGTCGCGGACAAGGCCCTGGGTGGTGGCCGTCATCGACACCTCGCGCCAAAACGTGCTTTGGCCGACGTAGTCCGTTTCAATCGTCAGCGATTGCCGCCGAACGGGCTGCACGGTTACCGTTACGGGCAGCGGCCGGGCCGCGGCTTGCACCTGCGCCTGCTGCGTTTGTTGATTGTGGGCGAGCCAGAAGCCGATGCCGAACAGCACCGCCAGAACGCCCAAAGTCCATGCTACTTTTTTCATGGGGTTTGTCTGCTGGGATTAGCGAGACAAACGTACTGGGCGCGTCAGGCGCGACGGGAGCGAATCGACCCGAACCGTCAGAAGCGCAGGCTGAACGGCAGAAACACCGTTCCGAACCGCACCGGTTAGTTATGGGCGTTTAACGAGTGAAAACCACTTCCGTTACGCGCTTGGTGCCGTGCATCAAAGCTGCTATTCGAAACTGATTTGTCGTTGCCCAAGCGTAGAATTGGTCAAGTAGTCTATTGCACCTTCAGGTGAACACTCTTGCCAAGATAGACGCCCTGGGGTAGGTCCACAATAAATAACGTACTATTTTGTCGCTCATCAACGAGGGTGCGGTAGTTGACCCCGTTCGCCGGATAGATACCCGTCACGGTAAACACCATTCGACTCAACTTTCGGGAAGGATCGGCCAGGGTCAACGCGCGGAGTCGGCCGCCCTGCATGGTGAGCATGGCCATGCCCTGACTGTCCAGACCTACGTTTACGCCTTTCTCGATTGCAACGGTTCCGGCTTTGTAAAAAGCGAGTTGCGTAATACCGAGTTGGTTGTGTTTAACCGCTTGTAAGTCAGACGTGGTGGCCAGGATTTCAACGGCGCGGTTGGCGGGGGCGGTCTCGTTCAATCGTTGCTCCGACACATTCGGCACCACAATGTACTGATAAGAAGCCCCGCTGGGTTTGTTTCCATGATTAAGCCACAGGGCAAACACCGCTTCCCGAATTACTTCCTGACTAATATTTTTTTGGTCCGTAATGTCCGACCAACGCCCCGTTTCGGTCTGGTTAGACAAATTGACGGTAGTTGGTTGGGGGAAAAGATAGCCTACGTTGTCGTGGTGCACCCACTTGACATTTTCGAGGGTTTGGCTGCCTTTTGAGACAAGTTTCGGCGCACCGCCTTGCCCGATGTGCACGTCGCTCCGCATCAGTGCTTGGTTGAGAGTCGTTACGACTGGTAAGTTGGTCGTTGCGTTGATGTCGGTGCCCAGACAAACGTATTCTTCGTCGAAAAAGAACCACGACTTTTTGGCTTCTACCCGGTCGTGGGGACTCTTGAAATCAAAGGCTACCGCGCCGTAAAGACCGTCGGTCACCGCCCCCACAAAATCGGTCAGGCCGGCTTTCTGAATTTCGTTGGGACCGGGAAGTTGGGGTTTTTGGAGGATGGTAGTTCCCGCTATCTTTTGCCAGTTGTAGACCGGCCAGATGTTGTGGTATTCGTCGCCGTTCAGCATCAAGTAGTTCGTGCCGTCGGCGCGGTGGTGGGTTGTTTTGCCCGGCCCGTTGTAAGGTTCTTCCATGTTGCGGTTGCGGGTCGAAAACATCCGAACCGTGGTATAAAACCGGGGGCGCTGGAAGACAAAATGCTCGGATTGCCAGAAGAATTTGGCGAACGACGCCGACGGTTTGGCTTCGCCTTTGCGCAGCCGAATAATGTCTTCCAGTTCCTCCTTTCGGTAATCCGTACTGACCAAAAGCCGTTCAATTTCAAGGGTGCTGTGCGGCTGAAACGTGGCTTTGCCCGAGATGCTTCGGTTTTTAACGCTGATGTCTTCGTAGACGCCGTACACCATCTGCTTGTAGATACCGTCGAGGTAATAGTCAACGAGTTGGTTGATCTTTTCTTTGGCGAACGCGTACGGGGTGCCGGCCACGTAAAACGACCAATCGCCGTAGGCATTGGCGTATTTTCCGTAGCCGTAGGAAGAGGTGTTGTTAACCCGGTCGACTCGGTGGTGAAAACTGTAATCGTGCTGCAAACCCCGTTCGCCCGTCGCGAATTTCATTTCGCCTTCGATGAGTTTGATGATTTTGTCAAACTCCGCGTAGTTACCCAGAAAAAGCAGATTCTTGGCCAAAATGCTCGCAATCACAATGCGGTCTCCGCTGGGGCGGGCACCCGACGCGTTCATGTTGGCCCGGCCAATCATGGGTTGGGCCTTGGCGACGAGGTCCGGGGAAAGTTCATCGCCGATGATCAACATCAGGTTGCCTAAGTTGGTCGGCGTAGTAATCTGATTGTCGTGCCAGTTTTCGCCCACAAAATCGTGTTTAACCCAGTAGGCCAGTCCGTTGGTGATCCGCTCTTTGAGTTGTTGATCCTGGTAGAACTTCGACGTTTTGGCCTTGTACGCTTTGGCCATGTACACCAGGTCGCGCGTGTGGCCGCCGTGCGGAAAGCTGGCCGTTCGGCTCAGGTCTTCGTAGTTTATGCCCCGAAAGCTACCGTCGTCGTTCATCTTGGCGATCAGGCTTTCTACCTGACTGTCATTGATTTTGGTCGTCATCAGGTCGGCCAAAATCCGCTCTTTAATACGTTGCGCATCGTTCTGCGCCAGACAGGGAGAAGCGAAAAGGGCAACAAGTGACACCAGCAACAGGCATTGACGGAGTAGTTTCATAGGGGGAGAGACCAAACATTCGGGTATGGTTACTCTGTAAAGCTGACTTCTATCGTTTTCTATTGGTAGGCGAGCGGTCGATAGAAGCAAATTTTGGCCAAACCCACGATGGTCAACGGTTATTCCGCTCAATGATGGTGAGTTGCTGTTACGTGGCTTGCGGGTAATTGCCGGATACGTCTACCACGGCACCGACATGGACCGGGCCGTTGTTACAGAACGGGAAAATAAGCTGTAAGATACCGGTTTCACGGGTTACGCCTGCGGAACAGGAAAAAGGTGGCCTGCTCGCTGGAATGGTTGCAGCGCCAACCGCAAAGCTGACTACCTCAACCGGGACTCGGTCTTTTTGCGGCCCTGTTCACCCAACGCCCCTGAGTGCCAATCGCCTTGCAAACTACTTGAAAGAGCGCACTTACCCGCTGTCTTTACACACTTAGCAGGTTGGGCTGAGTGCTTTGCTTCGGGACGTGCGGCCTGTCGCCGGGATGCTGCACACTAGCACTTTTTAGACCATCACCCAACGACCGCAGGGGTTGATGGCGACGTAGGAGCCTTTACACCCCTGACCGGTTGGGCTGTCCGCATTGACCTTGCGGCCTGCTGCCTGTCGCTGGGAACCTGCCCACACGGGGCGAGAGTGTATTTATCCTGCTTCAGCAGCCGCACGAAGTGCTAAGAATGCTTCTTTTAGCGGTTGGCCTACAGACGAATTAGGTTCAGTTAAAACTAACACTTGGTAAGCATCTAAAAACTTTGTGCGACTGCGGTGAAAAAAATGTAAGAAGTGACGCAAGAAGCCAAGACAATCCAAAATGACAAATTCTACGCCAACTTCTTCGTAAAGTTCGTGAGCATACTCTTGAACGAGCGGGTCAATTATGTCGGTAGTGATGAAAACGTAATTGTCGATTGAATTACCTATTTGAGTGACTTTTTGAAGGGCAACGGTAATATCATTTCTCGTTACCTTCTTGTCCTTCATCTCATAACAGGTCACTGTATTTGCATCGTTGGCTAACGTCACCTCAACATCTCCAAATGCACCAGTTTGACTGTCAGCAGCATTGTGAGAATTTAGCGTCTTTACTACCTCTCCTATCATGCCCCCAACTGCTTTGTAGGCTGCGGCTAAAATCAACGTAGGTAAACGACTTGCATTAGCACAATCCAGATGTTGACGAATCAACGTAACGGTCTGTTCTGACGAAAGCGGTTGAGCGTCTTTAGTTGTCTTAAGCACAACTATAAGCTCGTTAATGCGTCGCTCATTGGTGTCCCGAAAAATGATGAGTTGCCGAAATATTTCTTTCAGCATCTGTTCCGGTTCTATAACCTGACGATGAACTAAGTCCAACAAATCAAGCGCACTTTGATACAAATGAGGTGGACGACCAACCAAATTCAAATCCGGTGTCATTGTTGCATTCCGATTACGAAAAGCCGGGGTAAGGTAGGCGGTTGTTGGATTAGTAGGCAAGTTGTATTTGGTAATCAATGCTTGTACAGGGTGTTCGTCGTAATGCCTGCCTGAAAAGGCATCCCCACCACCAATTTTAGTATAAGGTTTACGAACATCATAGCCCGGATTATCTATCTTGGCAACCAGACAAGACATCAGGAAACGAATCACCCCTCGGTTCCTGATGTTGTGACAAATTTCTTCAACTTTGGCTAATGCTACTGAATCGGTTAAGATTGAGGTAGTATCATCAAAAGTATCAGCGACTTGTTCATATAATTTTGAAAGTTGAAGGGCTAAAGAGTCTGACATTAAAAGAGTTGAGGTTGAGTATTGACGTTTTTGAAATCTCCGGCTGGTGCGCCGGAACGGGGTCGATTATGATTTTTTGTTACGTCGTAATTTGACCAAATTACCTCTTGCCTTGTGTCCTTCGTAGAATGAATGGTTTTTTCCAGCCCAAAATGTTTGTGCCATTTAGATGAAGAGAACAAGTCGTTCATCAAATCACAGTCATAATTTGATATGGCAACTTTACCTTCTACATTATTCAGGACAATCGCTAATCGCTCATGGTCGGCATTTGTCATTTCGTGACCGTATGCCTTGCTGTCACCCCGTGTTTCATGGATATATGGCGGGTCACAATAAAATAGCGTAGTTGGGCTATCGTACAATTTGATAACGTCTATTGCTGGCCGGTTCTCGATCTGAACCCTTAGAAGTCGGTCTGCAATACCATCTAATTTGTCAATCCCACCCAACCAGCGGCTTACTACCCCACTCATACCGGCACGACTCGTATCCTTGCAGTTAGCCCATCGGCCCACAGTAGCCGTTTGTGCTAACCCTGTACGAACTTGGCGAGCTCTGACATAGAAACGACGAGCACGCTCTAAAGGCGTTAAATCTGGGGTAATCTCGCAAGCTATAGCAAATTCCTCACGAGAAAATGGGGTCAAGGCAAGAGCTTCTATCATAGCTTCTTTTTGATCCCTGAGCACCCGGAAGAAATTTACGACTTCACCATCCAAATCATTGTAAGTTTCAATAGGTGAAGGACTTCTATTTAATAGTATAGCCCCAGACCCCGCAAAGGGTTCGCAATAATGATGGCACTCTGGCAACAAGGGCAGTAGCCAATCAAGGTGTGAAAACTTTCCACCGTACCAGCCAAAAGCAATTAATTTTTTACCCCTTAGCGTATTGATCGCTGGCGGGCCTGATTGTCGTTTTTTTGAAACCGCTAATCCCATTTCTTCACTTACTGAAAATTGTGATTAGCAATATTACCACTTATCGAAGGAAATTAGAGCTTACGCCGACCCCGCTTTTTAAGTTTGGCTAACTCACAAGTGCGCTTTGTCAGCCAAAACTTGCCTTATGACTCAACCGGAGCATTTCCTCTGTTACCGAAACACTGGACGTTAAAGCTTCAAACCTGCCTAACTGGGGCGTTCAAACTGTCGTACGCAACCCGACGAACGAGTAAAAGCCTGACCTCTGGGACGTGCAACCTGTTGCCCGAAAGTGAAAATTTGAAGCACTTTATGGACCCGCACCCAACGACCCTGAGTGCTGATGGCCTTGCAAGCCACTTGAAACAACGCACGTTCCCACTACCTTTACACACTCAGCAGGTTGGGCTGAAAATCCTCCTACGGGACGAGCTTCCTGTCGCACGACAAGCCGCCCACGCGGAGCGGCTTCAGGGCTGAATGACTTGATAGTTCATAATCACTTCAGCTATCATATCTGCTGACTCATCTGTGCCAAACACGACCGTGTACGGGGTCGGATGAGGGAAATTCTTCTCCAGTAATTCTTGGTAAAAAATCGAGAACTTATCTTCCAAAAGCTTCGGCGATTCCAAAATACTTACTAATTCGACTTTGTTAAAATGTTCAACTCTGCCGGCTTGAGGTAAAGCCAGTTGAAAGGCTAAGTCCTCTTTACTGATCCAACCCCAATACTCGGCAATGTCTTCTTGTTTTACGTCTTTGCTCGTGAGTCGAGCAATTTGTTGTACGGCACTTGCCGCTTGTTCCGGCTTGCCCAAATCGCAAGCATGGTCATAACTGCTGATTAGCTCAAAGACAGCGGGATACAATTTTTGAGCAGTTTCAATATTAGGTTCTAATTCTTTACGTAGGGCCATAAAAAGACTAACTTACTCAGGCATTTGTATTGTCAGACGGAGCTAGCCAATTAACCGTAATCTGCCCTATCGGGGCGTTCACCCTGTCAACCGGAACCTGGAAATGGAAGCCAAAAACTTGCCCTTGGAAGACGTGCAAGTTGTCGCCAGAGACCCGGAGATTGAGGCACATTTTAGACTCGCACCCAACACCCCTGAATGTTGATGGCTTGCAAGCTACTTGAAACAACAAACAGACCCGATGCCTTTACACATTCAGTTTCGTTGGGCTGACCACTATCCTTCGGGACGTGCTGCCTGTCGCCCGCGACACAGCACATGCAAAACTTAAAACTCTGATTGGCAGGGCAGTTCAACAGGCGTTAACAACCAAGAAAGACCGTCTTCGCGTTGTTTGACGTGCCAGATAGTGACTCCGGCTGTAAATTCCGAAGTTTTTACTCCTGTGAACATAAACGGTGGAATCCACATTAATTCTACCTCACCATCGCCGTCCCAACCCGCTTCCGAAAATTTTGCTTTAGCTACGTCTATGTACTCATCAGCGTTGTCAAGACATTCTCTCGGGCTAATTGTGAAATTAAGGTTGTCAATCCACTCATACATAACTACTTCAAAAGACTGCAATCTGTCAGATGAGTAGTTGATTAGTCGCCTTTTGTCTCTTTGCCAATCCACATTGAAAAAGTTAATTCTATCAAGCATCATCAACTTAGGCGTTCGCCCTGTCGACCGAAACGCCGAAATGGAAGCTCAAACCCGCCCCGCAAGCACTTTATGGCCGATGCACCCAACATAGTATTGTACGCAAACCCACTAAACCAGTTTCGTTTGACAGTCAACTGTTTATAGTTTAGTAAAAATCCAGATTGCGCGGGTTCGGAAAACGAATCAATGTGGTGAGCCTATCTTCATGAAGTAAATTGACTAAGCGGTAGCTTACTTCCCCCGCAGTTGCCGCGTCGTCTTGCGGCTGCCGTCGTGGCTCCAGCCGGGCGGACCGAACAGGTAGCCGAGGGCGTTACGGAAGGAACCCGCCCGGCGCAGGTCGCGGGCGATGGCCTGCCACTCGTGGAAGGCGATCCGCACGGGGTGGTGCGAGTTGAGGTTGGTCGTCAGGCCGTAGGTGGGGCGTTCGCCTTCCGGCTCGAAGGTGCCGAACAGCCGGTCCCAGATAATGAGGACGCCCGCGTGGTTTTTGTCTAAGTACCGAAGGTCCGACGCGTGATGCACCCGGTGGTGGGAGGGCGTGTTAAAGATAAATTCAATCGGCGCGGGTAGTTTGCCCACGAGTTCGGTATGAATCCAGAACTGGTAGATCAGGCTCACGGCTTGCATCGTCATCACCGCCACGGGCGGAAATCCAACCAAAGGCAACCACAGCCAGAATACCCACGAGCCGGTCAGGCTACCCGTCCAGGTTTGGCGCAGGGCCGTGCCGAGGTTGTACTTCAACGACGAATGGTGCACCACGTGCGAGGCCCAAAAGTACCGGCTGCCGTGGCTGATGCGGTGAAACCAGTAATAACTGAAATCGTCGGCGAAGAACAGCACGACCCACGCCCACCACTGAATCATGTCGACCGTAAAGAGCCGGAATTGATAGACCAGCGAATACGCCCCGAACGTCAGCGCCTTGCCCACGAAGCCAACCACGACGTTACCAATGCCCATCGTCAAACTACCGGCCGTGTCCTTGGCGTCGTAATACTCTTTCTGCTGAATGGCCGTAATAATCACTTCGGCGACGAGCAGGACAACGAAGCCGGGAATAGCATACTGAATTAGATCTTTCAAGATAGGTCTAACTTTTGTGCAAATATATGTTTATATCGCACAAGTTTGGTAGGATGTGGCTTCAGCACTCTGAAAACAAAATAAGCCCCAGTAAGGGGCTTATTTTGTGAAGACAGCAGTGAGCTAACCGTTCCT
>CAXUEB010000033.1:3098-7469 GCA_964249775.1 uncultured Spirosoma sp. | reverse complement strand
CACAGGCCCCGTCGCGGAGCCTGTGTTGAAAAGACAATGGACGTTGATGAATCGTTTTTAGCGGTTCATCGAAATTAAAAACTCTTCGTTGCTGCGCGTGCCTCTCATGCGGTCGAGCAGGAAATCCATCGTTTCCATCGGGTTCATGTCGGCCATGTGCTTGCGCAAAATCCAGACGCGTTGTAGCGTTTCTTTGTCCAGCAGTAAATCCTCCCGGCGCGTACCCGACGCCAGCACGTCGACGGCGGGGTAAACGCGCTTATTAGCCAGCTTACGGTCGAGTTGGAGTTCCATGTTGCCGGTGCCTTTGAATTCCTCAAAAATCACCTCGTCCATCTTCGAGCCGGTGTCAATCAGGGCCGTGGCGATAATCGTCAGCGAACCGCCGTTCTCGACGTTGCGGGCTGCACCGAAAAAGCGCTTCGGCCGGTGCAGCGCGTTGGCGTCGACACCCCCCGACAGAATCTTGCCCGACGACGGCACGACCGTGTTGTAGGCCCGCGCCAAACGCGTAATCGAGTCGAGCAGAATCACTACGTCGTGACCACATTCGACCATCCGCTTGGCTTTTTCGAGCACCATGCTCGACACCTTTACGTGCCGGTCGGCCTGCTCGTCGAACGTACTCGAAATGACTTCAGCGTTAACGCTGCGGGCCATGTCGGTCACTTCTTCCGGCCGTTCATCAATTAGCAGGACGATCAAATACACCTCCGGGTGATTCTTCGTGATGGCGTTGGCAATTTCCTTCAGTAGTACCGTCTTTCCCGTTTTGGGCTGGGCCACAATCATGCCGCGCTGCCCCTTACCGATCGGCGCGAACAGGTCCAGTACCCGCGATGAGTAGTTTTCGGGGCGATTGCTCAACCGAAGCTGCTCTTCGGGGAATAGGGGCGTCAGGTACTCAAACGGAATCCGGTCGCGGATTTCTTCAGTCGTTTTGCCGTTAACGGTCGACACGCGCAGCAAGGCAAAGTACTTTTCGCCTTCTTTCGGCGGGCGGATGGCTCCCTGCACCGTATCGCCAGTTTTCAGGCCAAACAGCTTAATCTGCGAAGGCGACACGTAGATATCGTCCGGCGAGGCCAAATAGTTGTAGTCGGCCGAGCGCAGAAAGCCGTAGCCGCCGTCGGACATGATTTCCAGCACGCCCTCGTTGTCGATGATACCATCAAACTCGCGAATGTGCTGATTGTACTGCCGACGAATACGGTTCTGATACTCCTGAGCCTCGCGCGATGCCTGCGGAACCGGCGGCTGAGCAGGTTGCCCGCCTTGCGGCTGTTGAGTCGGTTGCGGTTCGGCGGGTGCTTCATCCGTTTCGGTCCGAGCTTCCTCCACCGTGTCTTCGGCCTGCGCCGTTTGCCTATTCGGCGCATCCACCGGTCCGCCGGAGCGGTCGGGCGCGTCCACGCCGGGCGCGTTCTCCTCGGTTACGACCGTCGGCGTCAAGAACTCTTCGTCGGCCTGACCGCCGTAATTGAGCGCGGTTTCGTCGGTCACAACGCGTTGTGTCCGCGGGCGCTGACCTGGGGTGGACGCCGGTGCCGACGAACCGTTGCCGTCGCGTCGCGGAGGCTGATTGTCGCGGTCGAGTCGCTGACGGTGTCCATTAGAATCGCGCTGATTAGGTTGGTTACCCGGTGCGCCCGGCCCGCGTTGGTCGCGCGGGCGCGGGTTTAGTTCGTTCGGGCGCTCGTTCCGGCCGCCGTTGTCGCGCGGTCCGGTGTTGTTCGGGCGTTCCGCACGGTTACGGGGTGGCTGCTGACCGGGGCGGGCCAAGTTTGGTCGTGCCGTATCCGCGTTGGACCGCGGCCCATCTTCGCGCGGCTGAGTGAGGGGCCGGGTGTCGCTGGGGAAGGTGCCGGGTTGGGTTTCGGCAACGGGGGCCGGCGCACCAAGGTCCGTCACCGTCATACCGTCTTCGGGCGTCGGGGCCGGGGTTTCGGAGGCTCCCGCATCGCGCTGAACGCGCTGACGGGTTCGGGGCGTGTCGGGGCCTTCGGCGAAGGTTGCGGACGTATCCACGCCGGACGCATCCACCACACCGGCTGACGTCGAGTTTAGTCCCGACGATGAGCTACTGGACGAATCTTCCGGTGGGTTAGCCGCGTTCGTGGCAATCGGTTGGGCGTTGTCGCCTACTTCGGCCGCGGCTTGCGGAGCGGCTTTGGCCCGCCGACCCCGCCGGGGCGCTGCCGTCGGCGCCCTGTCGGGGCCTGGGGTAGCTGCGTCAACCGGGTCCGCAGCCGGGGCCGCCGTCCCGTTGGTTGGTCCGTCGGCACGCTCGGGCATCTCCGCCTGCTTAGTCAGAATCTGGTAAATCAACTTTTCTTTAGTGTACTTGGCATTATCACGAATGCCAAACTGCTCGGCAATGGGGCGAAGCTCCGATAAGAGCTTTATACTTAGTTCTTCTTTGTTAAACATACTGTTCAGGTTGGCAATGAACCATGAGGGGCCGGTTAAGTGGCGTTTGGGAATGCGAAGGTAGATGGATGACGAAACGGCGTTTGTTGAACGGACTTACCCTACCTTCGTTCAACGCTACGCAGACCGTTAAATGCCCCGCAATACGAGCCGCAACGACTCAGCTTGGGGCGTAGTGAAAATAAGTTAAAAAAGGATAAGACAATACGTTGTCTGATTCAAACACAAAAGTCTGGTGGGGCCAGACGCGTGTATCCATAAACGGTTGGAAATCGGAAATCCGCCGTAGCGAGAACAACGACTCGGGAAGTAAACTACCTGCCGACAGGGTTAGTACGGACAAAAGTAACGGATGTATCCGGTTTTGTCAAGATAACGTTTTTCGCCAGAAAATGTTTCCAAGGTCTTGATTAGCCGGAGTGGTTTCTTAAATTTCCTTAAATCAACGACGCACTTGCACGATTTGTCGCCACCCGAACCGTTAGCTGTTCGGAACGCTGGTTGGACGATCTGGGCAATCGTGCGGATTGGTTTCACTCATGAATCTAACGATCGACTGGGGTAATTCAAGTCTCAAAGTAGGTTGGTTTGACGCCGATCGGCTAACGGCCGTTGAACGCTACCCAACGCCCGATGCGCTATGGACAACGTTGGCCGCCCGAACCCCGTTGGGAAATCAGGGGCCGGCCCCGATGCGGGTGATTGCTTGCTCAACGAGCCGCCCGGCCGAGGCCATTCGCGCCGGTCTGACGGGTTTAGGCAACGCGGTATGGGTGCTTGACGCGCAAACGCCCGTGCCCATTCAGAAGGACTACGAAACGCCCCATACGCTTGGTGCTGACCGCGTTGCGGGGGCGGTGGGCGCGGTAACCTTGTTCCCCGATCAGGCCTGTTTAGTGCTCGACCTCGGCACCTGCCTGACGGCCGACTTGGTCGATCCGGGCGCTACGTTTCGGGGCGGTTTAATTGCGCCGGGGCTGCGGATGCGCCTGCGGGCGATGCACGAACAAACGGCCCGCCTGCCCTTAATCGACTGGCCGGGTCCCGGTGCTCCTGATCCGGGGCAGGCTCCCGAAACGGGCCTGGCTTGGCCGGAACTGACGGCCCGGAGCACCCGGCAGGCCATGCTCAGCGGGGTGCTGAACGGACTGGCGTTTGAACTCAATGGCATCATTGAAACCTACCGCCGGAGGTGGCCCGGTCTGGCGGTGGTGCTGTGCGGGGGGGATGCGCCTACCTTTGAAAGTCGCCTGAAACCCCCGATATTTGTAGTACCCGAACTGGTTTTGATCGGATTAAATCGAATAGTAAACGATAATGTTAAGAATTTACCCGCGGATACGTCGGACACTCACCCGTAGTTTGCTGGCCGTTGCCGCGACCGCCCCCGCCGTGTTTGGCCAAGGCTTAGGCAACTCGCCTTATTCGGCCCTCGGCGTCGGCGAACGCTACGACCAGGGCAACGTCGCCAACCTCGGCATGGGCGGCATCGGAATCAGC
The DNA here is from genome assembly GCA_964249775.1 of uncultured Spirosoma sp. Lineage (GTDB taxonomy): Bacteria > Bacteroidota > Bacteroidia > Cytophagales > Spirosomataceae > Spirosoma. Next base: position 3,539 of record CAXUEB010000033.1, on the reverse strand, counting down.
AACGCCAGCCCGTTTTACCTGAACTTACAAAACCCCGCTTTGCTGGCCCGCCGGACGCGTTTTACGGTTTTCGAGGTAGGGCTGCAAGGGCAGTCTAAAGCCCTGACGCAGAACCTGAACGGCGGTCGGCAAAGTCAGCGCGATTTTGGCGGCAACTTGGGCTACTTAGCCCTGGCGTTTCCGGCCAACTCACGCTGGAACATGTCGGTCAGCCTGCGCCCGTATACCTACGTCGATTATTCGACCCGCCAGTATCAGGCCGTGCCGGGCACGATCTACGAGGCTGAGTATAACTACACCGGCCGGGGTGGACTGAACCGGGCGTCGTTTGCCAACGGCTTTCGCATTGGCAAAAACTTCTTTGCGGGGGCGGAAGCGTCGTTTGTGTTTGGTAACATCACCAACTCGTCGGACTCGCGGGTGCTCATTAACGATTCAGGC
>CAXUEB010000033.1:418-3088 GCA_964249775.1 uncultured Spirosoma sp. | reverse complement strand
GTTGACAACCAAGGCAATCGGGTTCCACCAGACACCCGCGTGGCCCGCCTGAACCGAACCAATTATAGTGACATTATCTGGCGGTTAGGCGCGGCCTGGCGACCCAAACTGAGCGAAAACTGGACGCTGAACCTCGGCGCAACTTACGACCCCCAGACGCGGATTAACGCCAGCCAAACCGATATCTACCAGCAAACAACGCTGAACGGCCAAACCCTCTCGGCATCCGACACGCTTCAAAGTAACGCTGGCGGCCGGGCGACGCTGCCCCAGCAAACGCACTTTGGGGTTAGTTTGGAACGAAACAACACATTCTTAGTGGGCGTCGACGTTGGCTTTCAGCAGTGGGCGCGGTACCGCACCGTGACCGGTCAGCCCGGTAGTTTCAGCAACGGCATGACCATCGCCACCGGTCTGGAATACACGCCGAAAAGCAATTCGACCCGTTACCGCGACCTGATTACGTACCGCTTAGGCTTTCAGTACAACCGCTTACCGTATACCGTTGAAGGGCAGACCGTCAACGACATGAACGCCAGCGCGGGTCTGTCGCTGCCGCTGGGCGCGTATCTTGTAAACCACGTAACGCTGTCGGTGATTGGCGGCCAACGGGGCATCTTGACCGGGTCGCAGATTCGCGAGCAGTATGTTCGGTTCGCCTTGGGCTTCTCGCTCAACGATTGGTGGTTTCGTAAGCCGGTCGTCGACTAATTGTACGTCTTTACACGGGGCCGTCCGTCGCCAAACTTATTGGGGACGGACGGCGTTTTTTACCCGAATACTCCACCAACCGAATGAACCAACGACGTTGCTGGACAGTCCCAGGCTACTGGTTGGGGCTGTCGGTTCTCTTGCTGAGTGCGTGTGAAGAGCCAAAACAGGCTAAGAAGGTAACTGCGTATACTGGCCCGATTGAAGTTATCAACGACGTGAAACTGCTGTACAGCGAGGCCGCGGAGTTAAAGGTTAAACTGTCGACGCCGAAGCAGTACCGTTACGAAAACGATAACCGCACGTATCCCAAGCCGGTCAGCATCGACTTCTACGGGCCGGGCGGGCAGGTCGTCACGACGCTCCGTTCGGACTCCGGCCGCTACAACAAAGCCAAGGACCTGTACACGGTGATGGGTCACGTGGTGGTCATCAACAAAGAGAAACAGGAGAAACTGCTAACGTCGGTCCTGAACTGGACCCCGACCACCAAAAAGGTATTTACCGACCAGCGCGTAACCGTACTGAGTCAGCAAACGGGCGAGAAGTTGTACGGTATCGGCTTAGACGCCAACCAGGATTTTTCGCAATACTCCATCCGCAAACCCACGGGCGTCTTCAACGTCGACGGCGGGTTTTAATGTAGCTCCGGCAATCCTGCCGGAGTAGCCGTAGGCTCATTTGTAGCTCCGACACTCTTGTCGGAGTAGCGTGCGTCAGCAACTCACCCGAAATAGCTAACGTAAAAAATTGCTGACGCCTGTTACTCCGACAAGAGTGTCGGAGCTACAATCGACAACGTTACCGGGAACGATTGCGTAAAAAGTTAAAACGAGTCGCTGCGAAGTCTGAGCTTTTTTCTGTCACTTTAGGGGTGTTGATGAGCAATTTTGGGCCGAGTTGTCCTGCCGAATCTTGCTTTTGTCTGGTTTAGCTCCGCTAACTTCCGTTTCGTATGCGACATATTGCTCGTATTATTTTGGCCCTCTTGCTGCTGGCCTTCCGGCCGGCGGAACAGAAGCTGCGCGTCTTTCTCGTTGGGGATTCCACGATTGCGGACAAACGGCCGTTCGACGCGCCCGAAACGGGTTGGGGCATGGTGATTCCCCAGTTTTTTAACGAAGCCGTCGAGGTCCAGAACCACGCCGTGAACGGCCGCAGCACGAAGAGCTTTCGCACGCTGGGCCACTGGAAGGCGGTAGAGGACAGGCTCCGTCCCGGCGACTGGGTCTTGATTCAGTTCGGGCACAACGACCAGAAAACCGACGACACCACCCGCTACGCAGCCCCGCAAACTGACTATCGCGACAATCTGATTCGCTACGTTCAGGAAGTCCGGGCGAAGGGCGCAAACCCGGTCTTGATTACGCCCGTCATGCGCCGAAAGTTCGACGAGGCAGGCCAGTTTGTGGATCAGCACGGCGAGTACCCGGCGGTCGTCAAAGCGGTGGCGAAGCAGTACCGCGTACCCCTGATTGATCTGCACGCCAGCAGCCGCGACGCGTTGGTGCAACACGGTGTTGACGGTTCCAAGCAACTGTTTATGCACTTCGGCGGTGGGTTCTACCCCAAGTTTCCCGACGGGAAAGAAGACAACACGCATTTCTCACCCTACGGCGCGACTGTCATGGCGGGCTTACTGGCCGAAGGTATCCGGCAGAACGTCAGTTCGCTGGCGGCCCACCTGAAACCTTCCGCCTTTGCCGGTAAATACGTTTACGAACTGCCGGCCGTTTCGACGCCCGCGTTTCGTAAAGACACCTTCAATATCGTTCGGTACGGCGCGGTCAACGGCCTGACGCCGGGCGACGTTACGACTACCACCAAAGCCATCAACGACGCCATTGCGCAGTGCGCCCGCGCCGGGGGCGGCACGGTGCTGGTGCCGAAAGGATTGTGGCTGACCGGACCGATTACGTTGCAAAATGGGGTGAATTTACACGCGTCGGCCGGGGCGCT
>CAXUEB010000033.1:0-408 GCA_964249775.1 uncultured Spirosoma sp. | reverse complement strand
GAAGCCATCCGGGCGCAAGCTCCAATTTCGGGTACGGACCTGGAAAATATCGGCATCACCGGGCCGGGTGTGTTCGACGGGGCAGGCGAAGTCTGGCGACCGGTCAAGAAAGGCAAGCTGACGGCCGGGCAGTGGGCTACGCTCGTCCGGTCGGGCGGGGTGCTGGATGCCGACAAAATGACCTGGTACCCAACCGAACGGGCCTTGAAGGGCGCGCTGGCCAAGCGTGGGGGCGTGGTGGCCGAGGGTTATACGCTGCAAAACACGGAAGAGATTCGGGAGTTTGTCCGGCCGAATATGCTGGTGCTGACCCGCTGCAAACGCGTTCTGTTGGAAGGCGTTACGTTTCAGAACTCGCCGGCCTGGTGCCTGCACCCTTTGTTGTGCGAGCACATCACGCTCCGGAAC
>CAXUEB010000032.1:23177-25959 GCA_964249775.1 uncultured Spirosoma sp. | reverse complement strand
ATAGTATATCGCAAGACTTAATAAAAGGTGATAGAGATACTTAGGGAGTACCATACCGTTGAATAAGTCTGACCTCCTGATTTTTAGGCCGCCCAGAGATTGAGAAAACGATTCCAACCAAATGGCGAAAAACCGTCTCATTGTCCTTAGCGGAGCAGAACGTTGCGTCAGTTCGTAACCTTTTGCTCAATGCGTCGCGCACCAAATCGTATTTTTTTGCAGTTTAGTCTCTGTTTTACATTCTAACCGTTAACCAATTTCATGAAAACCCTTTCTGTCCTGATTGCGCTCTTTGTTTCTGCCACGATGGGTATGGCCCAAACGCGCGAAATCTACACCAATGCCAACTTTGGTACTCTGGCTAAAGATCACAAGATTCTGGCCATTATACCGTTCAAGACAACCTTAAGTCTGCGGCCGAAAGAGGTCGAGAAGCACGGCGGGCCGGCGGGCGTGGCGGCCCTCGAAAAACGGGAAGGTTTGGGTGTTCAAAGTGCGGTACACTCGTACTTCCTGAAGCGTAAAGAAAGTCGTGACCTCAACGTTGACGTGCAGGACGTAAGCCGCACAAACGCCTTGCTGGAGCGAAACGCCGTTACCTACGAAACAATGGCCGGTTTTACGCCCGAAGAACTGGCGAAAATGCTAAACGTCGACGGTATTGTGTCGGGCACGTTTGAAAGTAGGCAGCCCATGTCGAACGGCGCGGCCATAGCCTTGTCGTTGGCGGTTGGCTTTGGCGGGCCGACTAACACCGGCAAAACAACCATCAGCATCAACGACGGCAAAACGGGCGAACTGCTGTGGAAGTACGACAAAACGCTTTCCCGAGGCTTCGGCAGCGATACGCACACCATCATCACGACCATCATGCGGAAAGCCTCCCGGCAATTTCCCTACGACAAAGATTACAAGAATTAGAAAGAGAAACTGAGGGGTAAAAGGTGTGGGGTATAAGTAGTCGCGTCAGTTCTGACGGCACTTACACCCTACACCTTTTACCTTTTCGTCCAGTCGCAATCGGGCGTCAGCCATTCTTGACCGGTGTCAATCGGTGCCCCATCGGGCGGCAACTGGGTTGGAACGCTTACGGTTCGGTCGGGCGAGTCGCGGTACTGGTCAATCAGCCAGCGGTGGTAATCGTGACGGGCCGACGCCGTTGCGCTACCGTATACCGTTTTCAACTGGCTTAGCGCTTCGTGCGCAGCCGCCCGAACGCTGCCATCAGCATCCTTATTAGTTGCCAATTGAATTAAATTACTCAGCAACAGCCGTTCGTTCTGCCGTGCAATTTCGCCGGCGTACGTGTCCTGCCTGATCTCGGGCGCTTTCAAGACGGCGTCGCGCAGGCGGTCCAGCACGTCGTTCAGACCAGGCAGGGTGGGGTTCAGCGCCTTCTGCCGGACCAACCGGGCGCACCGCTCGGGATTGAGCAGCATTCGCAAGGTCATACCGGCCGCGGCTTCGGGCGGACCGAGCGGGTCGAACGCCATACCCGTGTGGCGCTTAAACACCTCGCGCGGGTTGGCTCCGTAGCGGAACGGCCGGGGCGGAATCAGATTCAGTACGGCAGACGGTACGGTTAAAAACTGCGGGTCGAGCGTGGTCAATAGGGCATCCAGCGCCCGTTTTTGCTCACCCGCCGGAACGACCAACAGAGGAGTTTGCCCGTCCCCGCGTAACGCATTCGTGTACGTTTGTCCACCAATCACTTTGGCGGCTGCTTCGACCTGGTAGCGGTGAAACATATAGATCGGCACAAACACTTCTTCGAGCGTCGCCATCGGTGCACCGACCGGAATTTTCTTCTCGGTAAAGTTGCCCAGCGCCACCCGCCGAACGTCCATGACGCGTTGGAGTTCGTCGACGGCGTTGCTGCCGTTGTCCCAGAGGTGCGTAGCCGGGTGCACCGAGCCTTCGGGCCGGGCATCCTGATCGGTCAGAAACGACAAACCGGCCGCGTGCATCTGCTGCACCAGTTTATCTAATTCTTGTTTCTCATTAGCCCCGGCCGGGAATTGTCCATAGCCGTAACGGATGCTCCATTTATCGTACTCGCCGATGCCCTTCGCGTAGGCGTCGGACAAGTCAATGGCCGCACCCTTGACCTTGGCGACCATCGTCGGGTAATCCATCACCGACGCCCGGCCGTGCGTACTGGCCAAGTAGTTGTGCGGCAAACCGAGCGTGTGCCCAACTTCGTGCGCGGCCAACTGTCGCAGCCGGTCGAGCGACATTTGTAGCATGGGGTCCGATGCGTCATTCGCCGGAGCGCCGGCCGATGTGCTGGAAGGTCCCGTGAAATTACCCACCAACCCCTGCGCAATCAGGTAATCCTGCCGCACCCGTAGCGAACCCAACGTAACTTTACCCTTCAGAATTTCGCCGGTGCGGGGATCAATCACGCTGGCTCCGTAGCTCCAGCCGCGCGTCGAGCGGTGTACCCACTGAATTAGGTTGTAGCGGATGTCCATCGGGTCGGCGTCGGGCGGCAGCATCTTGACCTGGAAGGCGTTGCGGAAACCGGCCGCTTCAAACGCCTGATTCCACCAGGCTGTGCCTTCCATCAGGGCTGAGCGAATGGGTTCGGGCGTGCCGGGGTCGAGGTAATACACAATTGGCTTGACGGCCTCGCTGACGGTTGCCGACGGGTCCTTTTTCACCAGCCGGTGTCGCGAAATGTACCGCTTGATAATCGGCTGGCTGACGGGCGTCGCGTAATCGAAGAACTCAATGCCGCCGTAGCCAATGCGCGGGTCGAACGCGCGGGGTTGGTACGAAC
>CAXUEB010000032.1:18898-23167 GCA_964249775.1 uncultured Spirosoma sp. | reverse complement strand
GGTACGAACCGTCCAGCGGGGGCAGTTGAACGAACGAGTGGTGCTGGTGCATTGTCACGATCGTTGGCGTGGGCACCACTTCGCGCAGGTACGGACCGGGTTGGTCGCCGGTGAGGGTAATAATCGTTTCGAACTCGGTGTTTTGCGGAAACGCCCGCGTGCGGGACAGATACATAGCGCTCCGGGGCAGATCAAATTTGTACGTGCCCTGCTTGGTCTGCGCAATGGCCTGGGCGGCCCCAACGGCGTCTTGGAGTAGAAACGGCGTCAGATCGACCAGCACCCGCCCGCCTTCTTCGGCCGCAATCTCAAAACCCGCGTGGACCGATTGCGCAAACGATTCTTCAACGGCCCGGCGTTCGAGGGGATCGCTGGTGATGGCCCGGTACGCGTAGTTCGGCTCGGTCAGCAGCACCTTCGGGCCGCTGCGCTGGAATTTAACGACGTGTTCCTGACCCAGCCGCCCGCGGTCTAATCCGATGTCATTGGAGCCGACGCCCTGCGCCAACGTCGGGTAATAGAGAAATTCCGTATCAAAATTGGCGATCTCAAGCCAGACTTTCCCCTTCTTGGCGTCCCAGTAGTACGTCAGAAAGCCGGGGTTGCGCTCCATACCCGCCGTAAATTGCGCAATGGTCGGTGGCGCTCCAGGTGGTGATTGCGCCCGAAGGATGGAGGCAGCCGTGAGCAGCAGAAGGATGAGCAGGAGGAAACCGTGTTTCATGAGCGGGTTGTATTTTCTGCTCAAGATACGGCAAAAGCCAGTACAACTGCCCACAAAAAAGCGTAGCCCGTGAAACACAGGCTACGCTCCGAGTAGTTCAACTAAATGAAGTCGTCCGAAGTAGTCTAAACCCGGCTTAATCGACCCGGTCTGCCTTCTTTGTTTTGCCTTTAGCGGTCGCTTTCAGTCCCTTTGCGTCCGCTTTCATGGCTTTCTTCTGAGCTTTGTCCATCTTCTTTTCGGCCTTGTTCATCCGCGTTTCGGGGTCGGAAACGCCCGCTACTTCAAGACCTTTACCCGTCCGGGCGTTGGTTTCAAGCTCTCGCGCTTTCGCCACTTTCTTTTCAGCCTTCATGTCCTTCTTGGCTTCTTTTCCTTTCTGGACAGCCTGCGCGAAACTGACTTGGGTCGCCATCATCAGGGCGAGCGAAGCCGCAATCATTACTTTTTTCATAGCGTTAAAAAGTGTGTAGTGAATGTGTTTGCCTATTGACAGGCATTCGTTGAAATAGCTAAACAGATTTTTGACTTTATATATTCAAAGCCGTCACAGTCAGTACACTAAACTATTCAGTCTATGGATAAATATGAGTCTTGTACTATTCTTATCGGTTCTCGCAAAGAGTTTTGATAACCACCAACAGACTGATACTCCCGCTAAAGCGCTGACTACCTGACTGTAATTTGCGCTGCAATGTCCAATCTATGTCTGCCTGTTTGGTTGAAAGAGCCGGCACTGTATGAAGCGGGATGCCCACGATACGGGTAACGGTAGCCTTTATCAACGCTGAAGATCGTTCAAAAAAAGTTGAATGACCCGTGGGCCAGGACCTATTGATTGGGGTTTGTGATGCCTTCGTACGAAGGCATCACAAACCCCGGTCGACTCTTAATTGATACCCTCGCTTTTCAAGTAATTTTCTAAATAATTCGTGTACTGCTGGTACAGCAGCGCCGTCGTGCCGGCGCTGTAGGCTACGCCGTGCGCACCGGGTGGGTAAATACGCAGGTCAGCATCTTTGCCCGCGTCTTCGAGGGCGTTGATGAGTTGAAACGTATTACGGACGTGCACGTTCTCATCCATCGTGGAGTGGGCCACGAACATCTTGCCGTTCAGGTTCTTGGCGTAGGTCGTCACGGCGCTGGCTTTGTACTTCTCTTCGTTTTCGGGCAGCAGTCCCATGTAGCGCTCGGTGTAAATGCTGTCGTACAGCCGCCAATCGGTGACGGGTGCGCCCACGAGCGAGACCTTGAACAGGCCGGGGTACGTCAGCATGGTGTAGCTGCTCATGTAACCGCCGTAGCTGTGGCCACGGATGGCCATGCGGCTACCGTCGACGTACGGCAGGGTGGCTAAGTACTTAGCCGTTTCGGCGAAGTCCTTGCTTTCGTACTTGCCCAACTGCTCGTACACAATCTTTTCGAACGCCCGGCCGTAGCCCCCGCTGCCCCGGTTATTGACGCTGACCACAATGTAGCCCGTTTGGGCCAGCCACTGATGCCAGCCGGTCGTCGCCCATTCGTTGTACACCGACTGCGCCCCCGGCCCGCCGTAGATGTCCAGCACCACCGGGTACTTCTTATTTGGATCAAAGTCGAGCGGCCGAATAATCGAAATGTCGATTGGCTGACCGTCGGAAGTTGTAAACCGGCTTAACTCCTTCGGCGCGTAAGCGTGACCGGCCACGTAATCCGTTACCTTGGCGTTGGTTTCGAGCGCCTTGATGAGCTGCCCCTTCGTGTCGCGGAGTTCGACCTGCGTGGGTGTGCTAACGTTTGAGTAGCGATCAATAAAGTACTGACCGTTGGGCGAGAAATTCACCGTGTGCCGCCCGGTCACCGTCGTCAGCCGACGCTTGTTCTTTCCGTCCAGGTCGACGACGTACAACTGCCGCTCCACCGGTGAGGCTTCGGTCGAGGTAAAATAGACTTTGCGCGTCTTTGGGTCAATGTGGTGCACATAGGTCACCTCAAAATTGCCCTTCGTCACCTGATTGAGCAACTTACCCGAGTAATCGTAGCGGTACAGGTGCGCAAAGCCGTCGCGGTCCGATACCCAATAAAACTCGTTTGTGCCGGCCGGGAAGTACAGCAGGTGATTGATGCCCGCGAAGAAATCGAACACATCAATCCACGTATCGTTCTTCTCTTCCAGAATCGGGCGGGCGTCGCCGGTACGGCCGTTGGCCATAAACAAGCGCATCTGGTTTTGTTTGCGGTTCAAGTGCACCAGCGCCAGTTGCCCTTCCTGCGTAGTCCAGTAAATCCGCGGAATGTAGCCGTCGCCGAGATCAACATTCATCCACTTCTTGTTCCGGTTGCCCACCTCAATCACGCCGATGCGCACCGTCGGGTTGGAATCGCCGACGCGCGGGTACGGCAAGGAATCGAACTTTTCGTCGAAGCCTTTGTAATCGGTTAGTTTGTAAATCGGCACCTGCCGCTCGTCGGATTGCCAGAAGGCAATGAACTTGCTGTCGGGCGACCATTCCCACGCCTGCGCTAAACCAAATTCTTCTTCGTAGGCCCAACCGAAGCGACCATTGTAGAACGCCGGCTTCGCGTCGTCAGTGAACTGCGTTTCCTTCTGCGTCGCGAAGTCAAACACGAATAAATTGCCGCCCCGCTCGTAGCCGGCTTTGCTGCCGTCGGGCGCAAGTTCAGCCGTCTGCGCGTCTTTCGCGACCAATTTCAGGGCTTTGTCGGCCAGCGAATAGACGTAGTAATCCGATACACCGGAACGCCGGTAAACCGGCCGGAAGTTGGTTTGGAACAAGATATTCTTTGCATCTTTCGACCATTGAAACGAGCCGTAGCTAAAGGCCCGGTCCGTGCCGGGAAATCTTAACTGACTCGCGTCGAATACCACCTCGTCGGCTTTCGTCGCCGGCGAGAACGTCTTGATTTTGCCCGCTTCGAGGTAGGAAAATTTGCGACCTTCGTCAATCCAGTTAACACTGCGGGGACCAGTCGACCCAGCCAGCGTACTGCTCGAAAAAACAGCCTGCTGAAGGTTAGTATAGCGTTGTTTGGTTTGACAAAGCGCTGCCGGACTGAACAAGACCGTTAGGCTAAGCAGCCAGCCGACCAGACGGTGGTGCATCATAAAGTTGGGTGTTTAATCAAGCCTTAAAGCTACAAAAAAAACGGCCCTCTCGGGGCCGTTTGTGTCATAGCGACGTTCGGTGCGGAATCAATCCACGTTGGAAAAGCGCGGATTGACCACCGAATTGTTGATCGACCCGAAGGTGTAACTGATGCCCAGCGACGAATGGTAGTTGAAACTGGTTGGTAGCTGCCGGCCGTTCAGCAGAGCTTCTTCGGCTCGGATGGTTGAGCGGGCCAGCGAAATCTGATTATTAATCCGGCTCGCGCTGCCGTGAATCGTGAGCGATAGCCCTTCCATGATTCGCCAGGACGCGTCTACGTTGAAACTCAGCCGGTTCTTGCTCCGGTCGTGCAAATACTGGTAACCGGTTACGTGCGCGCTCAGCGTGCCCCACGGCTGGGTAATGCCAAAAATACCGGTCAACTGATGGTACGGC
>CAXUEB010000032.1:907-18879 GCA_964249775.1 uncultured Spirosoma sp. | reverse complement strand
AATCTTGTCGTAAATCGTCGGCTCGATGTACCGCAGGTCCCGGAAACCGGCCTGGTACACCCAGCGGAATTGCCGGCGGGTCACCTCCGAAATGGGAAAAATACTAAACTCCAGCGCGGGAGCGACGCTCTGCGAGAGATTGATGTTCTGATAGATCGAGTGGTACGCCCGGTAAAAACCACCCACCGACCAGTGTTCCGAAAAGCTACGGACGTAATACGACGTCAGCCCGTAATCGACCGTCCTAACCCGAATGTTGGCGCTGTCGACGACGTAGTGATTCCGGTTGTCGTTGTAGTACGCGTGGAAGTGATACTTTGATTTGAGCGTGACGCGGTTGATGCGTAGGTGCGTCGACAGCGACACGTATTGCTTGTTGCTTTCGCCGTGCGCCGATCCGTTGCCGCTGACGTCGAACACCCAGAAGTTCCACGGATCTTTTTGCGGGCCGGAAACGCCACGTCGACCTGTTCCATGTGGTGATCGCTGTCGAGCAGGAAGCGAACCAGACCCCGCTTAAACGTTTTGACTAATTGCTTGCGAATTAAGTCGTCGGTGTCGGTTTTTCGCGTGGTAAAGTGGAGCGTGTCGCCTTTGCCCTCGAAGCGGTTATGGCCGTAGAACGACAGCGTGTATTCGTGCCCGCCGGCTCCGGTGTTGAGATGTGTCACGAGCACTTCGATGTCGCTCACGAAGCGGTCGCGGACAAAGTCAAAGAACGACAGTTCCGTGCGCAGGTAATCGTCGTAGCAGCGCGTGTGGACGCAGTTGACGAAGATTTTGGGGGTTGCCGTTGCCGAGTCTTCCTTGGCTTTAGCTTCTTCGACGTTGGGTTTGGTTGGGGTTTGAGCCAGTAGAGCGGCTGAATTGAGAGAGAAAAGAATCAGCGTAAGAACGCGTTTCATAACGATGAATAAACGGATGTTTATCAATCGGGTAAGCAGCACGGAGTTGAAAAAGTTTCGCACCAACCGACCGCTAAATAACTAAACGTCAGTAACCTGAACGTACCTGACGAGGGTTCAAGATAAACGCAACGTTCACGCGAATCCGGGTACATAAATTGGTCAACCGCGCGGCTGAACCCGGTGCATGTTTCTGGTTAAGTCGTCTTTTGTACGCCCCTGTCCGCGCGACCGATCAAACGCCATCGGGCAATGGCTGCTCATGAACGCTAAACGTCTGTCCGGCGTAGCGCGTTAATCACTATCTTACGCCAATTGATAAACCTATTTTCGGATAACCAACTCATAACCGATGACCAATCAATACGTCTTTATTGGCCCGCGCATTCGCCACCTGTGGCTCTTCGGGCTGCTTTGTTTACTCACCGCAACCGGCTTTGCGCAGAATCGCCTGCCGCAGGATTCCCGCTCCACCCTACGCGGGCGCGTAACCGACGCGAACGGCGCGGGCGTGCCCGGCGTAACAATTCAGATTCAGGGCACCACAACGGGCACGGTGACCGACGCCGACGGCAACTATCAGTTCAGCCCGAACGTCGCGGCCGGTTCGGTTACACTGCAACTGAGCGCCGTAGGCTACAAGCCCGTGACGCAGTCCGTCGCGCTCGGTTCGCAATCGGCCCTGAACGTTACCTTGAGCGAAGACGTCGCCAACCTCGATGAGGTAGTCGTGACGGGTTCAACGATTACGACCACCCGGCGCGAACTGGGCAACGCCATCAGCACCGTGCGGGCAGCGGATTTGGTGCAGAGCGGTTCGGGCGGCTTGCTGAACTCGCTGCAAGGCAAGGTACCGGGCGCGCAGATCACCCAAAACTCCGGCGACCCCGCGGGCGGCATTACCGTGCGGCTGCGGGGCGTGAAGTCCTTGGCGGGCGCGTCGGACCCGCTTTACGTCATCGATGGCGTTATTGTCAGCAACTCCAGCGCGAACGTATCGCAGTTGGCCGTGTCCGATCAGGCCGGTATTGCCAACGTCGGCACGAACCGACTGGCCGACATCAACCCGGCCGACATCGCCAGCATCAACGTCATTAACGGTGCGGCTGCCGCGGCCATCTACGGCTCGCGGGCCATCAACGGCGTGGTCCTCATCACCACCAAACGCGGGCAGACGGGTGCTCCACGCGTTACCTTCAACGCCAGCGCCAGCGTTAACGAATTACGGGAAAGCGTACCCATCACGACCTACGGCAAGCAGTTTGGGTTCGCGGGCCTGCGACTGCACACCATTGGCGGCATTTCGGCGGCTCAGATTCAGGCGAATCCGGGCGTGACGACGATCGGCATCGTGCGCGACGGCGTGACGACGCAACTGGCGACCAACTTGGTGGACGTAACGCGGTACAATTATTTCGATCAAATTTTCCGCACCGGCTACGGCACCGATAATACGTTGTCGGTTTCGGGCGGGCGCGACAACACCAGCTATTACGTATCGCTGGGCTACCTCAAAAATCAGGGCATTATCCGCAACACCGATTTTACGCGCTACAACCTGCGGGTACGCGTCGATCAGCGGCTGACCAACTGGGCCAAGCTGTCGGCCGGGCTGAGCTACGTGAACAGTTTCGCCAACGAAAAAGCCAACGGCAATGTGTTCTACAGTCCGGTTAACTCGGTCAACATCACCAACAACATCTACGACATCACCCAGCGCGATGCGTCGGGCAACCTCCGGGCCGTGGAGCCGACGCGCGTTAACCCGCTCTCGACCATCGAGGACATGAACTTTACGCAGGCCGTCAGCCGGACCATCAACGACCTGCAACTAAACCTGACGCCGTTCCGGGGCCTGAGCGTCGACGCCATCGTGGGTGTGGATACCTACGGGCAGGTGGGCCGCTCTTTCATCCGGCCGTATCCGTACCAAACTGTGGCCGGGCTGCCCCTCGAACGTTACCCCTTTGGCTTCGCGGCCACGGCTAACAACACCGTACTACAACTCAATACTGACGTAAACGCCACCTACCAGCGCGACCTGACGACGACGCTAAACCTAAAAGCCATTGTCGGCTTCAACTATCAGTACAACCAGCAGGACCTGAGCACCTCGAACGGGCAGAACCTCGCGCCGTTCATTGAAACCGTCAGCGGAGCGGCCAGCACGACCGTCCGGGCAGGCTATGGGCTGAGCCGCTACAACCTCAGTGGCGTGTTCGGGCAGGTCACGCTGGGCTACCGCAATCTGGCGTTCCTGACGGGTGCGCTGCGGCAGGACCGCTCGACGGTATTTTCGCCCTCCGAAACCAACCAGTTGTACCCCAAAGTCAGCGGATCACTGGTCGTGTCGGATCTGGGATTTTGGAAAGATGGCGCGTTCAATAACACGTTCAACAGCCTGAAGCTGCGGGCCAGCTACGGCGACGCGGGCGGGCTGACGGCCCTCACCCCCAATGACCGGTTTTATCAGTTTCTACCCATCGGGTATTTAGGGCGTAACACCATTATTCCCAGCGCGACGCTGGCGAACCCGGCCGTGCGCCCCGAGCGCATGACCGAACTGGAAGGGGGCGCGGACCTGTCGTTCTTCGGCGACAGAATCAACCTCGGTGTCACACTCTACCGCCAGCGCATCCGCGACCTAACCGTCAACCGGGTGCTGGCTCCGTCGGAAGGCGGCACGGGCATTGTCAACAACGTTGGGGAGATGGAAAACAAAGGGGCCGAAGTTTTGCTGGGCATTACGCCGGTCAAAAGCAAAGAGTTTACGTGGGACCTGACGTTTATCTACAACCGAAATCGGAACCGGGTGCTGTCGTTGACCTCGCCCCGCATTGAGTTGTCGAACGTAGCGGGTGCGCCCGCCTTTCAGATTGTGGGTCAGCCAGCCAGCCAATTCTTCGGCACCTTCTACGCCCGCAACTGGGACAGTGGCGAACTACTTCTGACAACGCAGGGGCTACCCCAGCAGGAACGGGGCGACATCTACAGTCCGACCGCGACCAGCACCGTGCAACAGGTGATGCAGGCCGCGGGCGTCGACGTAAGCAATCTGCCGGTGGGGTCGTACGAACTGGCTGGGTCATATTACGTGCCGCGCCGAAACGCGGAAGGCCAGCCGCGCTTAGACAAGCCCGTACTGCGGAAGGTCATCGGTAATCCAAACCCAAAATGGACCGGCTCCATCAGTAGCGACCTGACCTACAAGCGGGCGTCGCTGCGCTTCCTTATCGACGCTACCTACGGCAATCAGGTGTTCAACGCCGACAAGCGAACGCGCGAGAACGTCGGCATCGGGCGGCTAACCGAGCAGGAGCTAAAGGGCGAACTGCAACGCGGCTACATCTTCGCCATCGGCCCCATCGAAGAATTCCGCATTGACGACGGCTCGTTCGTCAAACTGCGCGAGGTGGCCCTGAGCTACCAGTTTCCCAACTTAGTACGCGGCCTGAGTAACCTGAGCGTGTCGCTGATTGGTCGCAATCTGATTTCGTGGGATAACTACAACGGCTTCGATCCCGAAACCAACGCGGGCGGCAACTCCGACCTGCTCCGGGGCGTTGATTTCGGCAACGTACCCATTCCGCGCACCTACCGCCTGCAACTCACCGCAACGTTTTAACACCAGATTCTTTCCATGAACCGATCTATCTTGACCACTGCCCTGCTGACGCTGCTACTGACGCAGAACGCCTGCCAGGACGAATACCTGAACCCGAGCATCGCCACCCAGCAACAGGTCGTCAATTCAACGGATGGCCTCATCACGCTGGCTAACGGACTGGCCTACCGCTACACGGCTACCCGACTGGGCGTTGTCTACAACGCCGTAGCCGCCGGGGGTCTGACCACGCGCGAGCTGCGCGTTCTGAACGCGGGCAACACCGACGAGTTGAATTTAGAACAGGGGTTTACGAACGTCGCCGGCTCCAACGCCGTCGTGCGCAACCTGTGGGCCACGAGTCAGTTGGTGCGATCCAACGCCGACCTGATTCTGCAAAACGCCGACCGCGTCGTGCCCGACCCCGCCACGCGCAGCGGACTGATTGCCTACGCGTCAATTTTCAAGGCGCTGTCGCTCGGTACGTTGGCGCAGTTTTTCGAGCAAACGCCCATCACGACCGGTGCCAGCGCGCCGTTCGTGCCCAGGGCGCAGGCGCTTCAGGAGGCCATTCGCCAGTTGGAGGCCGCGGCCACGCTGGTAGCCGCCACGCCCGCGTCGACGGATTTGGTGACCAACCGGTTAGTGCCGGGTATCAACATTCCGAATACGTTGCAGGCCCTGATTGCCCGTTACGCCTTGTTCGCGGGTGATTACGACAAAGCGTTGGCCGCGGCCGGGCGGGTCGATTTGTCGGTGCGTTCGGCCTTTTCGTTTGACGACAACACGCGCAACCCGGTGTTTGAGACGGCGTTCAGCAACGTTAACGTGTTTGCGCCCCAGAACAACGCCCTCGGCCTGTCGGGTGAACTCGCTCCCAACTCAGCCGACAGACGGCTGGCGTTTTATCTGCGTAGCAACGCAACGGCCTCGCAGAACGTAGGCACGGGCTTTTACACGGCCAACAACGCGCCCGTTCCGGTGTATCTGCCGGGCGAAATGTTGCTTATCCGCGCCGAAGCCTTTGCCCGCAAAGGTGACCTGACCAACGCCATTGCTGAACTCAACAAAGTCCTGACCAAAACCACCGACGCGTGGGGATTGGGCGCGGGACTACCGGCTTACAGCGGTCCGCAAACGGCCGCGGCCGTACTGACCGAAATCTACCGCAATCGTTTGATTGAACTGGCGTTCCAGGGTCTGCGGCTCGAAGACAGCCGCCGATTTGGTCGGCCGGGGCCGGGTACAACGCCCGCAACGGCCGCCGAACGGACGCGCAACTTTCTGCCGTACCCGTTCACCGAAAGCGACAACAACCCGAACACGCCGACGAATGTGGTAATTTAGGAGGGTGTAGAAGGAGTAGGGTGTAAGGGGGCTGACGCAAACCCTTACACCCTACTCCTTTTATGCCATTTTCACCGGCAATCCCGTCCGGGTGGATTCGTAGATGGCCTGGAACAGGGCAACCACGTTACGGCCGTCTTCGCCCGTGACCATCGGTGGGCGGCCGTCGCGGATGGCGTCGCGGAAGTCGGCAATCTGGATGCCAAAGTAATGAACCGTGGCGTCGATGGTATTGAAAAACGCCGTGTCTTCGGCGACAAATTTGGACAGCTCAGCCTCTTCGCCGGGCACGGTCCAGAGGTCGTTGACGGGCGGGTCGGTCACGCCCGACATACCCGCGACGAACATCGAACCACCGTCGGTCTGCACCCCGACGGTCGCGCCGTTCTCGCCGTGGACGTGTACTTTACCGTACAGACCCGGTTTTTGGCTGTTGCTGACGACGATGTTGCCCAGTCCGCCGTTTTTAAATTGGACAACGGCCACGGCAGTATCGTCGACTTCAATGTACGGGTGGTTCAGATTGCGCCAGATGCCGTAGACGCTTTCCACCTCACCCATGTACCAGAGCAGTAAATCTAACTGGTGAGGTGCTTGATTAACGAGCACACCCCCGCCCTCGCCTGCCCACGAACCGCGCCAGAGGTCACTCTGGTAGTAGGCTTCGCCCCGCCAGCCGAGCATCTGCACCATCCCCAGCACGGGTTTGCCAATCTTACCAGCGTCGATGGCCTGCCGAATGCGCATCGATGGTTCATAAAACCGGCGTTGGCTGATGGTACCGAGATAGCGACCGTTGCGCCGGGCGGCTTCGAGCATGGCGTCGCAGTCTTCCAGCGACGACGCCAAGGGTTTTTCAGTAAGGACGTGCGCACCGGCGTTTAAGGCCGCGACGGTCGGTTCGCGGTGGGCCGGGTGGGGCGTCGTGACGATGCACAGGTCGACGTCTTCGCGGTCGACCATGTCGTAAATGTCGCTGTAAGCCCGGATGCCGTATTGATTAGCGAAATCTTCGGCTTTCTGGTACGTCCGGCCGTGCACGGCGACCAGTTCGGTATCGGGCGTTTGCAAAACAGCCTTGGCGTGCAGGTGGGCCACTTTACCGGGGCCGATCAGGGCAATACGGAGGGGATTAGGCATTGGTATCAAGTAGTTTCTTCAAAAAAACGATCGAACCCACGTTGGCGTAACCCAGCTTTCAACATTTGGTCACGCGTCCACAGTTCACCATCTAATTCCAATGTTAACGCGACGTAGGCGGTGTCATTCTCGTCCACGTCCTTGCAAAGGTGGTAAGCCGTGAAATAGTTTTCGACACTGATCAATTCTTCGTTGAAGAAGTGCATTTTTTGAATTACTTGATTGAGGTAACTCAGCACTTCCTCTTCCGTAGCTTTAGACTTCTCAACAATGCGCGGCCGGTGCTTGAATAACTCAACAATAAGGTAGTTTGGGGTATAAAAACTGAATGGACTGTCAAGCAGTTTTCGGCGCGTGTAAGACGTTTTCGTATGAACAGCCGCGAACAAGATATTATGATCAATGACGACCTTCTTCACAACTACTCTTTGATAAATCGGTGTTTGTTCTGCTGCCACCAGTTAGCGTTGATTTCTTCGCCCAATGCCAAAATTGAATCATCAAAATCTATCTTTCTGGCCAACTGTTCTATTTGTAAACGCTCTAACAACTCAAGCATAAATTCTTGACTGACGGCTTTCTTATCAATACTAATCACGTAGCGGTCGGACTGATTCTGTATGTCAATAGCGTTCATAACTGTTTTTTCGAACAAGTTACGATAAAATGTTCGTTGACGTTATAATACACTTGACCAAGAGCGATGCCCAGGGATTGTCACACGAGGATTTTGGGACGCGTTTCAACCAAACGACGCAACCGAGAGTCATTTGTTTTCGCCGACTATCCAAGTTCTCTACAAACGCAGCCAATAAGTTCGGGTTTGTAGAGGTACTACAGATTTGCTAACATGCAGCTGTATTCTTAAACCGTCCTGCATGATACGCTACCTTATCTATCTCCTCGCGCTTATGAGTTTAGGTACCCAAGCTCAGACGCCCCTGATCAGCACCAAAAGCAATAGCTTGGTGATGTATTTAGACGGGCAACGCAGCAACTTCAATGGCGTCAACAAAATTCCCCGCACGTTTACTCACACCTTCAGTTTGGAGAAAGACAACGTACCGTTTGCGTTGGTCTCTGAAAACGACTCCGTTAGCATCGTGCTCCGACATGGACAGACCACTACATTACGTTTTAGACGGCTGGCTTTGGGTGATACGGCTACCCTACAACTCGGTAGCCGCAAACCGATCAAAGCGGCTACGTTCACGGATGCCTACAAACGCGCTAATGCTGGTAAAACCATCATCGAGATACCGGAAGTATATGAATTAGTGAACGTAATATTCGCGCTCACTGAGTACGGCAAAACGCCCGCTATTGAGAAAGACTCGTCGTACTACCCAGCCATGATGCGGCACTTTGCGCCCTATCGGAATCACCCCGCCGTGGAGACGCTCGGTACGGTGCTGAAACAATTGGAAAGTCAGTACTTTTCGCTTAAAATGGACAGCTACTCGTACCGGTTCGTGGGCGACCGGATCGAGAAGGGCGACGTCTATGACCGCACCGGCTGGGACGAAACTAATTCCCTAACGCCCTACGTCCCCCTGCTTGAATCGTTTGCGAAGGCGTCGGGCTTTCGGAATTTTTATAAGAAACAACAGCCCTACTACAACCGCCTGCTCGCCGAGTACCGGCAAAATATCGACGTAGCGACCATGAAGCAGTGGCTCGAAAAGCAGTTTCCGAGTACTCGCTACTCAGCCGTAAAAGTCATTTTTACGCCCCTCGTCGGTTGGAATCAGTCGGCCAACAAATTCAGTGATAATGGGTTCTCGGAGGCACATGCCCACGTCAATTACCCGTTCATGGACGCCAACGACCGAAAGCGGCTTACCGATGTAACGCGTGGACGGCGAATGATGATTGTATTTACGGAGTTGAACCACAGCTATCTTAACCCCGAAGCCGAAAAACATCAGGCCAAAGTAGATTCGGCCTACGGCAGTCTGTCGAAGTGGATTACGCCCAACACACCTTCTACGAACTATGACAACCCGCTGAGCTGTTTCGAGGAGTACATGAACTACGCCTTGGTGACGCTGCTCTATAACGACCTTTTTGACCGCGTTACGTTCGAGCAACTGTGCGGACCAATGGAAAAAAACATGGCCGCTTCGCGCGGGTTCCGGCAGTTTCCGGCGTTCAACCAGGAATTGCTACGTTTGTACCGGCAACGCCAACCCGGCCAAACCGTCGCCGACCTTTACCGGGCTATTCTTGCGTGGTCGGCGAAACAGCCTTAATATCTGCACGGGTGTTACAACCCTTCGCTGACCACCAAGAAGGCTACGTTAGCCTTTGACGCGGAGTACCTGTCGATTCGCCTATTTTCTCAAAACCGCACCCCAGCCCGCAGGTCAAACCCCTCGGCTACGTTTAGTTTCGCTTTTAGGCCAACGCCCAGCAGGTAGCGTTCGCGGAAGGTGTACAGCAACTGATACCGCTCAAACATCCGACCGTTGAGATTCGGGGCGGGTTGGTAAACGTTCCAGCCGAGGTGCGTGGCGAAGACGTACCGGCCCAGCCAGAGTTCGTAGCCGCCCAGCAGGGCCAGTTGGTGATGGTCGGCCCGGACGTTTGCGCGTTGAAGCTGCTCTCGAACGTAGCCATCGTCAATGAACTCCAGCCCGCCCGTCAGCGCGTTGAATCGACTGACGCGGTAGCCGGCCGTGGCGGTTAAACCCCACAGCCACCCGGCCCGTTCGGAAAAGTGGGCCGTCTGCGGCAAGGTCCGTACCGAGCCAAACGCCATGAGCCGCTTTGTGAACCGGCTGGTCAGCGAGGTCCGCGGCCATCGGCGCGGGTCGGGAAACGGCGTCGGCGCGGGATGGTACGTCAGTCCCAGGCCCACCGTCGGGAAGTTCATGCCCCGGTTGGGTTGCCGAATGCCGCCGTTGGAAATGTGGTTATAGCTGGCCGTTACGGACAGATCAACGTGGTGGCTCAGGCGCAGGTGGGCGCTGGTCGACAGGGCGAGTAGTCCACTGAGCGGTGACCCGAAAAAGGTGTTTCGAGCATTGGTCTCGGCGTCGTAGATTCGGGTCAGGTACGACAAGCCCGCCGTGGCCCGCGTGGAAAAGTACAACGGTTTCTGATACCGGATGAGCGGTTCAAAAAATACGCCCGTGCCGAACGTCCGGCCCAACTCGGCGGGGTTGTTATAGGCGAAGTAGTTGGCGTAGGCTCCGACGCGGGCGAAGCAGTTGCAGCGTTCGTAGGCCGCCCGACTGAGCGCGGTTCGGCTGTACGTAAGTTCGACACCGACCGGCCGCGACTGCGAAATGGCCCGCAGGTCCGGCGCGTGCGGAATGATAAAACCCGTGTGCACCTGTGCGCCGATTTGTTGCCGGACCGAGTCGGTTGGTACGCTAAGTAGACAACCGAGCAACAGAAGAGCAATCATAGCGTAACGGCCGGGCTAAAGTTCAGAAGGACCTACGGCTTCAACACCACCTTAATCAAACCCTTTTCTTTGGCGTAGAGCCGCTTGAACCAGTCAGCCCCTTCGGTCAAGGGCACCTCGGCGCTCAGAATGGCTTCAACGTTCATCCGGCCCGACGAAATTAGGGCCAGCGCGGCTTCGTACTCGCCGTTGATGGCGCAGGAACCCTGCAACCGCAACTGCCGCGTCACAACCGCCTGTAGAGGCATCTCAACCGTCGGAGCCAGATTGCCCACCAACGTAACGGTCGCACCCTTGCGAACGCAGTCAACGGCGGTTTTGACGGTCGGTCCCGCACCGACCACCTCGAACGATACATCGGCCCCGCGCCCGTGCGTGAGCGACTGAACCTGCTTGGCTACGTCGGCCGACTTAGCGTTGATCGCGTGCGTCGCGCCGAGCGACTGGGCCAGTTTGAGTTTGTCTTCGTCCAAATCAATGGCGATGATTGTGCCGCAACCGGCCAGTTTGAGCGCCTGAATCACGAACAACCCAATCATGCCCGCCCCGACGACCACCGCCGAATCGTTGACCTGAATCGGCGTCAAACTGAGCGCGTGGAGCGCCACCGCCACCGGTTCAACCAGCGCGGCCTGCGTGAAGCTGACGTTGTCGGGAACGGCGTACAGAATGTGCTGCGGAATGGCGACGTACTCGGCAAATGCCCCCTGCCGCTTGAAATCGGGCGTCGACACGCCCACCACTTCGCGGCCGTCGCTGAGGTTGTACATGCCGCGCCGGGTGTACCAATCGTCGAGCGCATAAACCGTCGAGTCGAACGTTACGCGGTCGCCGGTGGCCCAGCCGCGCACCTCACTGCCCACTTCGGCGATGATGCCGGAGGCTTCGTGACCCATCACGATGGGCGGAATGCGCCGGCCGCTGCTGCCGTCCATGCCGTGCACGTCGGAGCCGCAGATACCCACGGCCTGCACCCGCACCAGCACCTCGTTCGGCTTAGGCGTCGGTTTGGGAAGGTCTTGCAAATCGAACTGATTGTATTCGGTGAGAACGAGCGCTTTCATGGAGATCAGTAGTCTGGTGATACGGCATTCCGGCGGCCACGTCCGGGTGTCAATAATGTTTATTTTTTGCGCCCGGACGTGGCCGTCCAGGTTACGTTGGCTTCTGATAGATTTGAATAAACGCTTCCTTCGGCACCTGTTCGTAATCGCCCGCTTTCAGATGCGGGTTGATGTCGTAGGTAACTAAATCGTCTACCGATTCGGGCGCTTCGCCGAACAGCTTACTGGCGGCCGTGGGTGTGTACTTCTTCTTGACGCATACCAATCGGTGATCGGGATCTTTGCCCCAGGCCGGGTTATCGCCCAAGACCAACTGAATCTTGCTCCAATCGTTGAAGAAGTATTCCTGCAAGAGAGGAATAATGCGGTCTCGAAAGACTCCGCAAAGATCGGCGTGCGTTTCAACGGTGGTCAGGTACGCGTGACCAATCTGACGGTCGCGGTCGAGCAGGTACTCGATGCGTTCGTTGATGGTCCGTAACAACTGCGACAGACTGATGCCTTCTACGTCGCCCAGCAGGTTGGAGTCGGGCATCACCTCGCGAAACGCAAACCGCCGGCGCAGGGCCAAATCCAGCAGAGCAATCGACCGGTCGGTGGTGTTCATCGTCCCGACGACGTACAAATTCGCCGGCACGCCGAACCGCTCCTGCGAGTACGGCAACGTCACCCAGATTTCGTTTTCGGCTCCGAGTCGTTTATCGGGTTCGAGCAAGGTAATCAGATCGCCAAATACGCTGGCGACGTTGGCGCGGTTGACTTCGTCGATGAGCAGAAAATGCGCCGGCGCTTTGGCGAGTTGGCGGCTGCGGTTTTCGGGTGTATCGTTCAGGCAGTCAGCCAACGTTCCGTAGCCCGCCTGCTGGATGGCTGATAAGCAGGCTTTGAAGAAAATGCCTTTCTTGATTTTATAGCTGATCTGTCCGCCGACGGCTTCCGGCCGAATGCCTTCGATAAACTCTTCGTAGCTGTACGCCGGGTGGAACGTAATCAGACTGGTCCGCTCCGCGCTTTGCTCGCGTAAATACGGCTGCAACGCAAACGTTTTACCCGTGCCGGGCGGGCCGTACAAGATCAGATTGAGCGGCTGCGCGGGTCGTTCGGACTGCGCTTCGTAAGCGGCTTCCGGCTCTTCGACGGCGTAGCCGTTCAGTATTCGGTCGGCCAGCGTCGGGTCGTCGGCGAGCCGAAGTAAATCGCTGAGCTGGGCTTCGTCTTCAGCGGCTTCGTAAATGTCTGGGTTGTGCCGGGCCAAGTGCGGACCGCGCTTGTTGCTTTCAACCAGTTCGAGCAGACAATCTTCCCAACAGGTTCGCAGGGACGGCTGTTGCAGCAAATGCACGTTGGACTGCCCAATGATCACCGCCACGTATTCTGACTTCTCGGTCAGCGGTTCAAAAACCAGTTCTTCAATGGATTTGAGCCGGTCGCGGCACGACTTCTTTACCGTCAGGTGGTATTCAACTTCACCCCGTCGCGGCTTTTGAATGCGTAAGGCTTGAAAGAAGTTAATGTCGGCGGAGACAGCCGCTTTCTCGCGCCGAACCGAGAAGGCCAGCCGGCTGTCGCCGTTGGGTAGGTTCACTACGTCAATAAGTTCTTTCAGCAACCCAAAGAACCGCCGAACGGCCTCGGCGTGACCGATGTCCCGGATGCGTTCGATAAGCGCTTGCTGATGCGTTTCGGCTAACACAGAGGAAGATTTAATTTTAGCTTACGAATATACGCACCGTCGGCTGAAAAACGTGCGGTGAATGATGTTAAAGAGATCATTCATGAACAATCAAGTCATCATTATCCAGTTCAATAAAACTGTGCTCGGCAAACAAGCTATCTATTTTTGTGATTGTTTGACGGAATAGGTTAAGTAGTTGACGATTTTTAACGTTGCCCATCGTCAATAACAACAGTCGTGGCGGCTGTTCGGAAAGTAAATAGCTATTTAAAAAGTCAGTATCTTTTGTAATAACAACTCGCCCGTCTTGGGCCGCTATCTGCCGAATTGTTGCATCACTTGTTTCATCTTTGTTAGGCAGATCGTCGGTGTGAATTACGTCGTAACCCTTCTGTCGCATAATAACAGCTAACAGGTAAGGCAATTGCGCATCAATAAGATACGTCATACCAGTACCCGATGAATGCTTTTCACTTGCGCTAATCGACTGGCGTAGGCTAAACACGCCCGGATATCCTCATCTACTAAACTTGGATAGTCTTCCAGGATTTCCTGATGGGTCATACCAGCCGACAAAAGGTCAAGAATAAGCTCGACCGGGTACCGTTTATTACGAATCGTCGGCTTTCCATGACAAATGTCTGGGTTGATTGTAATTCGTTGCAGTAAGTCATTCATCTCCGTATCAATTAATTTCTTGTAACGCAATTTACGCCAAATAACTGCCAATACTCACTACATCAGCGAACACGCCCGAGGCCGTGACTTCCGCACCCGCGCCGGGACCTTTAACCACCAGCGGCCGGTCTTTGTAGCGCTCGGTTGTGAACGAAACAATGTTATCAGCCCCGGTCAGTTGATAGAACGGGTGCTCTGGTCCCACCGAACGTAATTCGATAACGGCCCGGTTATCTTCAAACGAAGCCACGAACCGGAGTTTTTCGCCCCGTGCTTCGGCCCCGGTCAGCAGATTCTCGAAATAGTCGTTGTTCCGTTCTAACTCGGTAAAGAAGACTGGGATCGTCGGCGCGTCTAAGCAAGATTGGGGCAGCAAGTTGTTGATCGTGATGTCTTCCGGTTCGAGCGGAAAGCCGGCTTCGCGGGCCAAAATCAGGATTTTACGGGCCACATCCTGCCCGCTTAGGTCATCGCGGGGGTCGGGTTCGGTGTAGCCGCGTTCTTTGGCCTCGCGTACCACGTCAGCGAAGGAACGGCCCGGTCCGAAGGTGTTGAAAATGAACGAGAGCGTACCCGACAGAATGGCTTCAATTTTCAGGAAGCGGTCACCCGCCGTCATCAAACCCTGCACGGTATTGATGATGGGCAGCCCGGCCCCGACATTCGTTTCGTAAAGAAACTTGACGCCCCGGTTCAGGGCCGTGCGTTGCAGCCGCCGGTACTCGCTGTACGGGCCGGAATTAGCCACTTTGTTGGGCGTGACGACCGAAATATTGGCGTCTAACAGTGACTCGTAATGCTGCACGATTTCCTTGTCCGACGTGCAGTCGATGAACACCGAGTTGGGCAGGTTATAATCTTTAATTTTCTCAATAAACGCGGGCAGCGAGGTCGTTACGCCGTCGGTTAGCTGGCGTTCGTGCCATTCTTCTAACACTAATCCTTTCGGGTCGAGCAGCATCTTCTTGGTGTTGGCCACGCCGACGACGCAGATCTTCAGCAGTTTCTCCTGACGTAAATATTCCGTCTGGGCGTAGATCTGCTTCAGCAGCGCTTTGCCAATCAGGCCCGTGCCGACCATAAACAGGTTCAGCATCCGGGCTTCGGACTGGAAGAAAATGTTGTGCAGCGCGTTGAGCGCCTTCGAGAGATTGTTCTTGTTGATAACGACCGAGATGTTGATCTCCGACGACCCCTGCGCGACGGCCACGATGTTAACGCCGTTCTTGCCCAGCACCGAAAACAGCTTCCCAGCAATCCCCGACGACTTCTTCATTCCTTCCCCCACCGTCGCAATCACCGATAGATCGCGCTCGATGGCAATGTTGTCGATGTGGCCGTGCGAAATTTCGGTGGCAAATTCGGCGTCCAGAATAGCTTTTACGTGCTCGGCCCCGCGCGGGTCGATAGCAAAGCAGATCGAGTGCTCCGATGACGCCTGCGAGATAAGAATGACGCTGATCTTGTGAGCCGCCAAGACGCCAAACAGCTTCGCCGATACGCCCGCCACGCCAATCATGCCGGAGCCTTGCACGTTCACCAGCGCAATGTCGTCGATGCTCGAAATGCCCGTGATGGTGTACTGCCGCCGTTCGGCCGTGCGGCTGACGACGGTGCCGCTGTGTTCCGGGTTGAACGTGTTGAGCACCCGAATCGGAATGTTGCGGGCAAAGGCCGGTTGCAGACTTGGCGGATAAATCACCTTGGCCCCGAAGTGACTCAGTTCCATCGCTTCGGCGTAGGTAATGGTCGGGATGTTGAAGGCGTTGGGCACCTTGCGTGGGTCGGCGGTCATCATGCCGTCGACATCGGTCCAGATGTCGATGATGTCGGCGTTGAGCGCTGCGCCGAGGATACTGGCGGTGTAGTCCGAACCACCCCGCCCGAGGGTAGTGGTTTCGTTTTTTTCGGTTGAGCCGATGAAACCCGTAATCATCTGCACCGGCGCGCCGGCCGAACCACTGATTTTAGCGAAATGCTCTTGAATTAGTTGGTTGGTCAGGGTATAATTAACCCCGGCTTGCCCAAACTGTGCGTCGGTTTTAATCAGCGTCCGGGCGTCTACGAACTGCGCCGGAATGCCTGTACTCTTGGCGCATTCGGTTAGGACCGTCGTGGACAGCCGCTCGCCGAAGCTGGTGATGAGGTCGTGGGTCCGTAACGACAATTCGCGGATGAGCGAAACGCCCCGCAACAGATCTTCGAGTTCATTGATGATTCCTCGCACGTTGGCGAACACCTTGCTTTGTTCCTTGACCGGAATCAGGGCTTTGACCACGTTGAAATGCCGGTCTTCAATGCGCCGGACCAGTTCCATGTAATCGACGTTGCCGGTGGTGGCCATCCGTCCAATCTCGATGAGTTGGTTGGTGACGCCCCCCATCGCTGACAGCACAACGGCAATTTGATCGCCATCTTGGCGGTGCGTTTCAATGATGTGAAGAACCTGTTTGATGCTCTCAACTGAGCCAACCGACGTACCGCCGAACTTAAGAATTTGCATTAGGCAATAGGCAAATGGGTGAATTGCGAACAGGCGAATCAGTAGCGCCCGCTCCGGCAAGATAACCAGGAAGCGGTTGATGAGGGTAATCGAAGCGCACAAAGATAAGCGGAAAAGCCTAACGCTTCCGAACCGTAACGAGCAACGTAACCAGACAATGTTTGGAACCCAACCTGTCCATTGAAAATGGTTTTCGTATCTTGCGCGAATGCACGTAACCCAACCATTCTTTATGGAAAATCAGATTGCCATCTACCGCTCCGACGACGGCCACGTAAGCCTGTCCGTTGCGTTTAATCAGGAAACCGTTTGGCTGACGCAGGCTCAGATGGTCGAGTTATTTCAAACCACAAAGCAGAACGTTAGCCTGCACATTCGCAACGTGTTTCAAGAAGGCGAGCTAAGCGAAGAATCAGTTGTCAAGGATTACTTGATAACTGCCGCCGATGGCAAAGCGTACCGAATTAAATACTACAACCTCGACGTAATTATCTCTGTCGGCTACCGGGTCAAGTCGAAGCGGGGCACGCAGTTTCGGCAGTGGGCCACGCAAGTCTTGCGGCAGCATCTGGTGCAGGGCTATACGGTTCACCAAAAGCGCTTGGACGAATTGCAGCAGACGATTCAACTCATCACCCGGCAGGGCGAAAGTGGTGAGTTGAGCTTGGACGAAGCTCGTGGTCTGCTCGACGTGATGCGTGAATTTGGCCGGTCACTCGAACTACTCGTGCGGTACGACGACCAGTCGCTCGACGAGACGGTGGCCAACCCGAGATTCATTCGCTGAGCGAAGCAGAAGCGTTGGACGTGGTTACCATGCTGAAAGAGGACTTGATCCTCAAGAAGCAGGCCGGACCACTGTTCGGCAACCGAAAGGACGAGCAGTTCGGCGGGATTCTACAAACGATCAACCAAACGTTCGACGGTTACGAACTATACCCAACCGTCGAAGAAAAAGCCGCTCACTTGCTGTACTTCATCATCAAAAACCACCGCAACGGCGGCCCGGCCATTCAGCGACGGCAACAAGCGCATTGGCTCGTTTCTGTTCGTCTGGTATCTTGAACTGAACCGGCACCTGCGCAAAAAGTCGGGCGGTCAGAAAATTAACGACAACGCACTGACGGCCCTGGCTCTACTGGTTGCCCAAAGCAGCCCGTCGGAGAAAGAGTTGATGATTAAGCTGATTATCAATCTAATTGTTGATTGAAGCGCTTTACGCCCGTTCCGGCACCTCAATTGCGTTGACCGTCAGCCAGCCCGCGCCAATGGCCAAAGCGTCTTCGGCCAGGGCTACGGCGGGGTCGGGCAGGTCTCGCTCCATCGTCAGCCACTGCCGTAGATAGAAAAACGTGTACGCCCCGGCCACCGCGCCCAATCCGCCGAACACAGCCCCAATCTGGGCGGGTTTGCCCTCCGCTTCGCTCAGGGCGGCTCCGCACAGGGCACCTGATGCGGCCCGCATAGTCAGCGGCTGCGCTTCAATGCGGTCGGGAACGTTCGGCACTTTGTCGCCGATCAGTTCAGCGCCGGCCAGAGCCTTTAACGTCGTCGCTGTTTTAGACGAAGTCATAAAATGCAGTTTCGAGTTTGGCAGCGGATTCGGGTGCGTGTTCGACAGCTTATGACTGACCACCGCGGGGG
>CAXUEB010000032.1:0-897 GCA_964249775.1 uncultured Spirosoma sp. | reverse complement strand
GGCCGTCAGGCTGCGCATTCCGGCGACAAAACCGATCTGAAACGCATTGAGGTAGGGAAGATAGACGCGAAACATGATGCTTGAGAGTTACAAGCTATTAAACGGGCAGGCGGGTTGTGGTGTTTACGTTCAAGTTGGAAACTACTACACCTACTTGTTTTATTAAGCTCCAGCCGGTTTAGCTTCTTCCTCGGGTTGTTCTTCCTCTTCGGGCTGTTCGGCTCCGATGCGATCGGTGTATTTTCGGGCTTCCTCGGGCAAGCGGTTGATCCACCACAGCACCACGACCGTGCTAATGGCGCAGAAAATAAACGGCGCTTTCATGCTCACGCCCGACAGCAGACTGTTGACTAAGGCCGTCGCAAAACTGGCCAGCCCGCCCAGCGCCTGAATGTTACCGAACACTTCGCCCTGTCCACCGCCTTCTTTGGTGACTTCTGTCAAGATACTACCGATCAATCCACCGATGAGCGACACCGAAATGGCGTCGATACCCGCCACGACGTACAGCAACGTCACCGACGACTCGGCGAATATGTAGCCGACTGAAAGACAGATGCTAATGACCGCGATAACGATAATGGCTTTGCGTTTGTTGATGCGGTCAACAATGAAATTAAAGAAAATGAGGTTAGCTACGGTGGACAGAACGCCGAAAAACGCAAAGAAATAAGCGGTGTCCAGGGGCCCCATATTCAGGTCGCTCTGCGTCAGAAACGCCACGAAAAAAGCGTAGTAACCAAAGCCGAGCGTAGCCAGCATATTCAGAATGAACAAGGGCTTGATACCCGGCACCTGCTTATCGGACTCGCTCAATTGCTGCCAGAGCGTAACGATTTTGAGCGAATTGGTAATCTTCTTCCAAATCTGCCCAAACTCGACCGGCTCCTTTTCCTC
>CAXUEB010000031.1:25257-26019 GCA_964249775.1 uncultured Spirosoma sp. | reverse complement strand
ATGGCTTCGGCTTCGACGCTGTTGCGGGGATAGGTTTCGCCCAGGCCAACCAGCCCGTTGTCGGTGTGCAGGCGAATCCAGGTCCAGTGCGGCCACCAGGGAGCATCCTTCCGGTCTTTCCAGTAAAACGTCTCGACTTTGGTGACCCGCATGGCCGGGGCCGCCGACAGATACGTGCTTAATAAAGGAATACTGGGGAACAGGCTTAAGAAACGGCGTCGGTTCATGGGGGGCTTTCTCCCCAAAGACCATTCTGGTACCGGCCTACTATATTAGTATCTTGTCAAACCAGCTCGTATAAACCGTGAATAACACCACCCTCTTGATCTAATCTGTTCTCAATCATGGATGCAAAACGAGCGTCGCCTTTCTCATACTTTCTAAACAGCGAGTAAGCAATCAAATCCGCCAACTGAATTAACCGCGATGCTTTAGAGTCTAAGAATAACGGCACTTCTGCTAAGTTGCGCAGTACGCCCCAAGTATGGCCAATTGTTCGGAAGTCAGTAGCTAAATTTTGTATAGTGGTTTCGTAGGTCGATTTGTCAAAAATTACGACACCTCTGTGGGTATGCCCCGTTCTGTGTAGTCGCATCAAATATTGATCAAACCGACTCGCCAACTGCTCAAATGCTAACTCGACCGGATCGCGAGGAGACGCTAACGCCTTATTAACGACACAAGCAAACACTCGATTTGATTTGTGAGAAGAAGCCAGAACAGAAAGTGAATCCTTGATTGCCTGAATGCGCACTTCCGTTT
>CAXUEB010000031.1:3447-25229 GCA_964249775.1 uncultured Spirosoma sp. | reverse complement strand
CAGAATTTGGATCAGCCGGGTTGAATCTTGAAGCAATCTTATCTAACTCCGAAGCGATCCAATACGTCTGTCGTTCAAACAAACTGATGCCTGCGAGTACGAAATGATGTTGTGCCGGGTCACTTACCGTCCCGGATTCATCGCTGTAGAGTAAGTACATTACGGAAAGGGCAAAAAAAAAACAGTCAAGGAGAGACCATGCTCTCGCGGTCCAAAATGGTCAGACCTCTCGACTGTTGATTACAAAACAAACAGATTCTTCCAATAGTTGCAAGGCTGGCTAACTCATCAACTTAGCAAACACGTCTCTGGCGTAAGCAACATCCTGCTGATGAGCCTCAACCGGGCCTATTGTGTTGGGTGAGCTTTTTTCAATACACTGTTCCAGCACCAGCAGCGGCCGAACGTTCTGCGCTCTGAGGTCGGCGGCTAAGCGCCGGTAATCAATGTCACCCTCGCCGAAGGTTTCCTGCCAGACTCCACCTTTCGACTGCCGGATGTGCAGTTCGACAATGCGTTTGCCGTACAGTTTTACCACATCGAACAAGGCCACCTGCGAGTTACCCGAACCGCGGTAAACCCAGTGCGCGTCCAAGCACAACGATACGTTCCTGGGGTCCGACGCCAGCAGCATATGATGAAACTCGCGGGCGGCCTGCCGGTGTTCGGGCGCGTGCGTGTGGTAGGCTAAGGTCATACCGCGCTTACGTAATTCGCTGCCCAGCCGGTCGAGGTTTTTGGCTTGCTCGGTCAGGTCGGCGTCGGTTTTGTCATCATCGCTGCCCCACTTGATCGGGTTGGGGTTCGTCACGACGATGCGCGTGCCGAGCGGCCGGACGGCATCGGCGATGGCCAGCACGTTGGCAAGCGTTTTCTGGGCTTCGTCAGCTTGGTGGAGCGTACTGTTGACGTAAATCGACGGCATCGCCAGCTTGTACTTCGATAGGTACGGGGCCAGCTTCTTAACTTCGTCGGCGGTGTTAAACGACGGCTCGTAAGCAGTCAGGCCGGTTTTGACGTACTCGCCCAGCGACGCGTCGGGGTCGGCCATCCACTGCTGTTTCGCCCGCCCGTAGAAGGTGCTCCAGGTGTACGCATTGCAGGAAATAGGCTGCGCTTTGGGCGCGGTTGGATACGTTTGCGCGGCAGACCGACCGGGCAACAGCCCGGCTCCGGTCAGGGCCGTGAGTGAGGTTAGAAAGTGGCGTCGGGTTGGGGGCATACAAATTGACAGATTGTAAGTACTTAATCAGCACGACCTTTCTGCCGGAGACTTTCCACTTCTTCGATTGAAAGGCCAGTAATTGCGTGAATCAGTTCGTTGGCCAAACCGTTCTTGATGGCGTTAAACGCGGTTTCCTGAAGGGCTAAACGTACCGCCGTCATCGTTACGCTTTTCTCGATGCGTTTACTTTCTACAAATCGCTCGTAGGCTTTCTGCTCTTCATACGGTAAGCGCTCGTATTGCAGCACTTCGCGGGCTTCCTGTAAGCCTTTTGCCCGAAATTCATCTTTAATTTCGCTGTTTTTGAGGAAATAAATCCACTCGTCGAGTGTGTCGTGGGCGGTGTCGTCAAAGTCGTTTACCTTCAGGATGTAGTACTTGGGGAAAATGTCGGCGACGCTGTCTAACGCGTAACTCCGTTTCTGATTATCCGTTGGAATCAATACGTCTTCCTGGTGGATACCAACGAATTGCCCTCGGTACTCATACACATAATCCGTACCTTGACCCAGACCAAAATAAACGATATTGATCGAGAACGTCTTTTTTATGGCACCGTAAGGTTGTCCGGTTTGGATGTACTCGGTAATTAACTTGGCGACACCGTAAATCATCCGCTGGAAATAATCATCCTCGGGATCATTTTGGACTTCAACCAGCATCAACTCACCGCTCCGAGACCGGACTAAAATATCAACCCGGTTAAATTTATCATTTGCGCTTTGTTGATTGCCTTCGCTTTCCAGAAGACTCTCGATTGACACGTCAAACGGTAATAACTCGCTCAGGAAACCTTCCAGAATGAAAAAGTTGGCTTTGTTGCGCAGTAATTTTTTAATAGCCCAGTCGAAACGAATCAATTTTTTCATGCAATGGAAATCCATAACGGGTGCTGTAAAGCTACAATCTCTACGCGGGTCA
The DNA here is from genome assembly GCA_964249775.1 of uncultured Spirosoma sp. Classification (GTDB taxonomy): domain Bacteria; phylum Bacteroidota; class Bacteroidia; order Cytophagales; family Spirosomataceae; genus Spirosoma. The sequence goes on along the minus strand of CAXUEB010000031.1, from coordinate 23,083 downwards.
AACAACTTACGGAGTTAGTGCTCGATTATGGGCTGTGCCGACCGGAAGAAACTATACACAACTTGTCGCAGTAACCAACCGCCTGCGTAACTTTACGTAGTTAACGTGATACTGATCTATAGCCTTCTACGCCCCTTATGCGCTACGTATCTCTGACGCTCAAACCCCTCGCGGTCCTGCTAACAGCCGCCTACCTGAGCAGTTGCGCCCCGACAATAACGACCTACCAACTCGAACCCGTTTCGGGCGACGTAACGACTCTTGACGGTCGACGCGTTACGAAAGCTGAGCGGAACGGCGTGAGCGTAGTGGCCTCGTTCGAGCGCGAAGATTTGGATTACGTGGCCTTGGATGTGGAAGTAAAGAACCGCACCGATTATCCCATTGAAGTGAACCCAGCCGACTTCCGGTTCGTGGGCCTCGGCCCTGACCAGGATACCCTTTCCGATCCCAATTTAGCCGACCGCGCCTTGACCCGCTCAGCCGCCGACCCGACTTACGAAGCCGCCCGCATGGACCTCAAGCGTAAACAGGAAGTCAAACGCCTGAAACGGGCCAAAATCCTCAACACGGTGCTGCTGGTAGCCGCTATCGCGTCCGACGCGTCGTCCTCGTCGCGCAATCGTTCCTACGGCGAATGGGTCGGTAACCGCGTCAAGCACGACTTTGCGTACCAAGCTATTGCCGTAAAACGCGCCGTCGATCACGGTACATTTGCCAACAGAATGCAACGCTACGATTACGAAGAATACCGCTGGCGCGAACTGGCCTTACGTGCTAACACGCTCGCGCCGGGCGAATCGGTCCGCGGTTTTGTGTACCTACCTAAAGTGCAAAACGCCAATTATTTAGCCATTAACTATACCGTACCGGAGCAGGAGGCTATACCATTGCTGTTTAGTCAGAAGCTCGTTCAGCAGAAACAACGTCGGCGCTGAACACAAACCGATAAGGTTTTAGAAACTTTATCGGTTTAAACTACCACTCCTCTCCTTCGTCCTCAAACGCCCGTTGCGCGCGCTGTAACTCCAGTAGCGTTTTCTGATTGCCCTGCGCCCGCGCTAAATCGATACCTTTCTCATAAAGCGCAGCCGCCCGGTCGCGCTCGTTCAATTGCGCGTATAAGTCAGCCGCGTGGTAGTACGTCGGCAAATAATCCGGGTGTTCTTGCAGCAACTGATTGAAATACAGACGAGCCTGCTGGGGCTGTTCGCCTACGTACTCCATCGCCAGGGCGTAAACATTGAACGGGTCGCCGGGTTCTTCCTGTACGAATCGAATTAATTGTTGAATGCGAACGTTGTTCATGCAATGGAAAAATTAGTATGCATGCATACTTTCTTTGTAAGAGTTTGTAATTTAGCTGCCGATTCAGCCCAAGGTCATTCTGTTACATAAGCCTGAACGAGTGACGTTACAACCGCCTGTTCAGGTCTACGGACAACTGTCTGACTCGAAACGATTAATCAACCGCAGTATGGCTATGAAAATTTTAGTGTGCGTGACGAGTGTACCCGACACCACCACCAAAATTACCTTTACCGACAACAACACCAAATTAAACAAAGCGGGCGTCACCTTCATCACCGGCCCCTACGACGATTACGCCCTGGCGCGGGCCGTTGAGTTGAAAGAAAAACTGGGCGCTTCCGTCACAGTCCTAAACGTGGGCGAAGCCGACGCCGAGCCGGTGATCCGCAAGTGCTTAGCCATCGGGGCCGATGACGCTATCCGCGTGAACGCCGAACCGACCGACGCCTTCTTCGTGGCCGAGCAGATTGCCGCTATTGCCAAAGAGAACGGGTATGACCTGATTCTGATGGGCCGCGAAACCATCGACTACAACGGCGGGCAAGTCCACGGCATCGTCGGCGAGTTGCTCGGTATGCCGTCCATTTCGCCCGTCATGCAGTTAGACATCGACGGCATCACGGCCAAACTGGTGCGCGAAATCGAAGGCGGTAAAGAAGAACTCGAAGCCAATCTGCCCCTTGTGCTGGGCTGCCAAGAACCGATTGCCGAGTGGAAGATTCCCAATATGCGCGGCATTATGACCGCCCGCACGAAACCGCTCCGCATTGTGCAGCCAAGCAGCACCGAAACGCTGACGGCCGTCGGGAGCTACGAACTGCCTGCCCCCCGCGGGGCCGTTAAAATGATCAAAGCCGAAGAAGCCGAAACGCTCATCCAACTCCTCCGCACCGAAGCGAAAGTAATTTAATGTTGTTTAGTTATTCGGTTGTTTGTCGGTTTGGATGTTGCCATCCAGCCGCTAACAACCGAATAACTAAACTGACAAACAATCAAACAAATTTGTTATGTCTGTCCTCATATTCGCCGAATTAGACGAAGGCAAGCTCAAGAAATCTTCGCAGGAAGCGATTTTCTACGGCGCGAAAGTCGCCGACATGCTGGGTACGTCGGCCACGGCCATCGTGCTCGGTCAGGCCGACGCGAACGAACTGGCTACGGCCGGTCGCTTTGGGGCAACGAAGGTGCTCCACGCCAACGATACTAAATTAGACGAGCCAAACGGCATGGCCTACGCAACCGTCGTGGCCGCAGCCGCCCAGCAGGAAGGCTCCAACGTGATTGTGCTCGCCAAATCGTCGGTAGCCGACGCGATGACAGCCCGGCTGGCGGGTAAACTGCGCGCGGGTTTGGCGGCCAACGTCATCGAACTACCCGATTTATCGAATGGCTTCCGCGTCAAGAGCAGCATCTACACCGGTAAAGCGTTCGCCTATAACGACTTGAAAGCCGACGTAAAGATTCTGGCCATCAAGAAAAACACCATCGCCACCCAAGAAACGGACGCCACGGCTTCGGTGGAAGCCTTTACGCCGACGCTCAATGAAGGTGATTTCGTGGTCAGTGTCAAGAAAACCGAGAAAGCGACGGGCGACGTCTTGCTGCCCGAAGCCGACTTGGTTGTTTCGGCCGGCCGGGGTATGAAAGGTCCCGAGAACTGGGGCTTAGTGGAAGACTTGGCTAAGGCGCTGCGCGCGGCTACGGCCTGCTCCAAACCCGTGTCGGACCTCGACTGGCGTCCGCACCACGAGCACGTTGGGCAGACGGGCATTAAGGTAAGCCCGAATCTGTATATCGCCTGCGGTATTTCCGGGGCCATTCAACACTTGGCCGGCGTAAACTCCTCGAAGGTAATTGTTGTTATTAACAAAGACCCGGAAGCGCCGTTCTTTAAATCGGCTGACTACGGCATCGTGGGCGACGTGTTCGACGTGCTGCCGCGGCTGACCAAGGCGGTGCAGGGGTTGTGAGTTTGGTTGTTCGTCTGTTTAGTTGCCGGTCTACGCTCGTAACGGAAAACAACCAAACAGACGAACAACGAAACAGGCAAACCGTTAATTTCGCGCCGTGGATAAGATTAAGCTGGAAATATTAGGTCTGTCGCCCAGTCAGTCGCAGTCGGGATCGTTTGCGTTGGTACTGGGCGAAGAATACGGTAACCGTCGGTTGCCCATTATCATTGGCATGTTTGAAGCGCAGGCCATTGCCATCGAAATCGAAAAGATTGTGCCGAACCGGCCGATGACGCACGACTTGTTCAAGCAATTCGCCGAGAAGTTTAAGTTTACGGTTCGCGAGATTATGATCTCCGACCTGCGCGAAGGCATTTTCTTCGCCAAAATCGTGTGCTCCGACGGCGTTCGCGAAACTATCATCGACGCCCGTCCGTCCGACGCCATTGCCATTGGCATTCGCTTCAGCGTACCGATTTATACCAACGAATCGATTCTGTCGGAAGCGGGCATTACGGCCAGCGGCAGCGAAGAAGACGAAGATCAGGAAGAACTGGTGCAATCCTCGAATCGACCGTCGAACCGGTCGTTCAGCGATCAATTAAAAAACGCATCGGCGGAAGAATTGCAGCGGATGCTCGACGAAGCGTTAGGCAACGAAGAATACGAACGAGCCGCCAAGATTCGCGACGAGATGAGCAAGCGGAATTAGATTTGCTTTTGTCAAACGGGGCGGGGGGTTTTGGTGGTTGGGAATAATTAAAACGAAAACACCCCCCCCGGGTTTTTTTTTCTTTTTCTTCCGCACCACCAGTTCGCGGTACCCAAACGTTGGGTCCGGCTCCCGAATGTACGTCAGGCTGGGCATGACGCCGATGAGCAGTTCGGCCGTTGTGTAAATCTTGCAGCCGTCGAGCAGGTGTCCACCGATGGTTCGGCCCGTCGAATCGGACACGGACAGGTGGACGTGACTGCCGTTGACCGACAACGTTCCTACGAGCGACACAATCTCGAAGTGCCCCTGGTACGTAGTCGGCCCTTCCTGGTTGGCGAGTCGCAACGTTACGTCCGTCAAGCTGCCGACGAAAGACAGAAACTACAACTCTTAGATTCCCTTATCAATAACTACGGCTTCAACTTCTCCTTTCAAGTCCTGACCCGGCCGCAGCCGAAACGAATACGTTTGCATGGGTGCCGCGACCACGGTTGGTGCGGAAAGTTGGGCTTGTGATTGCGCGTCGGAAGGGGTCATTTTAAACAAAAACCAGGTTAGCAATAAAATGGGGCGCATTTGTGTTATGGAGTTGTGAACTTGGAACGAGGCATGCGAAACTACTTAATTCGGTCCGCCGTGGCCGTTTTTCTTTTCCTTTTTAGTGCTGCTTTCACGGCAACGCCACCGCGTGACATCCCCCGGCCGTCGAAATTTGTCACGATTGATTACAGTGCGATCGACGCCTACGCCCGTAACGCGCCGGAGTCGGCCGCGCGTAATCTAAATACGCTGAGCGAGTACTTAACTCGCCCCGCCCGCACCGAGTTGGCCAAAGCCCGCTCGGTGTACGCCTGGATTACGTCGCACATCCGTTACGATGAAACCATGTTTAGTGGGCAACGGTTTTCGTCGGAAGTTGACTACGCTAACCGGGTGTTGCGCAACCGGAAAGGCGTCTGCACGGGCTTCGCGCTGCTGTATAAACACCTGCTCAATCAGGCGGGTATTGAGGTTGTGAGCGTTAAAGGCTACTCGCGCACGAACGACAACGAGGCTGGGCAACCCATCGCGCGCATCGACCACGAATGGAACGCCGTCCGGCTCGACGGCGACTGGTATCTGCTCGACATCGCCTGGGCGCAGACGACCGCCAAGCCGGGACCCGACGGCAAACCCCAACCCAACGATTTTTACTTCCTGACCGAACCGGCTTTATTCGGCGCGAACCACTTTCCGGCCGACCCGCGTTGGCAACTGCTTAACCCGCCCGTTAGCAAGGCGCAGTTCGACCAGTTTCCCAAACTGTACGACGCGTATTTCCGCTTGGGTTTCGACGCCGACTTTCCCAAAAATGGTATAATTCGCACGGACGAGGTGCTCACGCTTACGCTGCATAATCCCGAACCGGTCGAGTTTTTGTGTTCGATGGGTCGGCACGGCGGCTCGTCCGCTAATCACGTGCCCGTCACGGTGCGGCAATCGGGCGACACGTACCAGTTGACGGTACCGGTTAGTCAGCGCGGCCATTCAACCCTGTACGTGTTTGCAAAACCGAAAGGACCACGCAACGAACGAAGGAAATCATACGAAGGCATCGCTTCGTTCACGCTGATTCGGTAACGAAAAAGGGGCTTCCATGGAAGCCCCTTTTTCGTTACTAACGCTTTAATTGGCCGCCGTCAGCTTAGAATTTTGGGCGCTGCTTGGTATAACCTTCGTTAACGAATCGGCCAAGATTTGGGCGGCAAATTCATTGCCGGCAATGTTCCAGTGCGAATCCGACCGTTTATACAACTGCCGCGTTGGAACGCCATTCCGAAAAGCCGCGTGCAAGTCAATATACGGAATCTGGTTGTCACGCAGCCGCTGCGTCAGTCGGCGCGTGGGCGTCAGCACATCGTAGGGTAGCTTGCCTGCTTTGGCGTAGTACGCTTTAATGACATCCTGCTGCAAGGATGGGTCGACTTGCAGTTCATCGGGTATGATGGCTACCCTAAACTTAGCACCCTGGGCTTTGCAGTAATCACGAGTACGCAGGAGCGCAGCCATCGTCTGCTCAAACGAGCCGCCTTTCCCGCCGGGGTACGCCCCGTTCTCGGGGACGTGATACATCCACGAATCCAGCCGTTCTTTTTCGATGCGCAGGTATTCGGGCCGCTGAAACGTGTCGCAGCTATCGCAATAAGGCTGGTGCCCGGCAAAATCTTTTACCTGATAGGATACCTTGTACAGGTAATTTAGGGCCGTCAGCATGTACGAATGCCGAAACCAGGGTTGGCGTGGTACATCGAAGTCGTTGCCGACGAAAAAAGAAAGCAGCACCAAATCGGGTTTTAACTCCGCCCCTTCCTTCGTTAGAACGGTGTAATAGTCGGTTGGATTGGTTTGCGAAATGCCCATGTTGAATAAGCTTACCTTACCAACCCGCTGCTTCAAATTCTCTTCTAATTTGGTCAGGTACGTGTGGTTCTGAGGCACGATACCAAAAGCAAACGAGTCGCCTAAACCAATGATGCGGTAATCGCCGGGCGAGGCCGTAAACTCGGTATCGTTGAAGCCGCCCGCGTTAAGCCGATGGCCGTACAGCGTTACGTGTGGTTTGCCCCGGTAACGATTATACGAGCCATCGTAGAAAATGTGCGAATGCGCAAACGAATTGTAAACACGTAGGACAACTTCGCCCAAGAGAAAGGTAATTGCCAGTAAAATGAAGCCGAATACGCCGGAGAAAATTAGTTTCTTAAGCATGAAAACAAACCAACCGTTGGTAAATGCTGCCCGTGCAATCAACGGATTGAAGCCGCAAATATAAACACATCTTCACCATCGTGAGACTTACGGCTGAGTGTTTCTAAACAGTACAGCGACGAACAAGCTACCCGAGAAGGCACAAAAAAACCGGGAGTATCAACTCCCGGTTTTTTGTATTGGGCTTGTGCTTACTCGACACCGAACATCACGTCCGACCGGCGACCGCTGTTACCAGCCCGACGGCGGGCCGGCGTCGACCGACGCGGGGCAGGCGGAGCCAGTAGGCGAGTACGTTGTGCATCCGTCAGGGGCTTCAGGTCCGTAATCGAGTAGCTGTTGTCGCTGATCGTTACGTTGAAGCTACCCACCGGCTGCTCAGGCTGACCGTTGCTCGGCAGTTTCGTGACCGTGAACACGGCGCGGAAGTACTGCACCTGCGGACGTACCCGACGGCCACGGAAGCGAATCGCATTGCCGCTTTCGATGCGCGACTTCTCAGTCTGCAACTGCTGCGCCAGGTTGCCCGGCAGATCACGCAGGTTCAAGATAACCGTGTTCGTATCGAACTCGATAGCTGCCGTAGCTAAGCGACGGTTCAGGCCGCGGTAGCGCAGGCGAGTAACCGTGTCGCCCACCGACGTGATGGTGCCGTTACAGTAGCAGACGTTGGCAATCTCACGCGTGTATGGCGTGCGGTAGAACACTTCCAGACGCTCTAAGCGGTGACGGAAGCGAGACTCTTCGGCAGCAACCGCTCTCGGCCGCAGGCTGGCAAAGCTCGTCGTAGCCACTTCACTCATGCAGGAGCCGCACTTGGCCGTCTGCCGGTTGTGCACCGTTACGTAGTAGAAGCCCGGCCGTAGTTGACCACCCGAGAAATACTCAGCCGGGAAGGTCAGCGTCGTGTCGGTCGTGTTCTCTAATTGGGCGATCACTAAATCCGTACCGTTCGCAGCCGTCGTGCTGGTGAAGCCCACGCCGGTTGTAGCCGTCGTTACCGTATCAGCCCGGTAATACAAACGAGCCGTGAAGGTTTCGTTTTTCGGGTTGATGGTGGTACTGCGCCAACTAATCACCGGAGCCGTTGCCGACGTGCTGGTGGCACCCGACGCCAGCGCGTTGGTGCTGTCGGTGCTGCTGCTATCGCGGTACGCCAACGATACGCCCTTCAACGATTGACCGTTAAACTGTACTCTCAACTCAGGAATCGAGTCGCAGACAGGGCAAACGATGGGTGCCTTGGGAATCAGCTTCTTCTGAACGAATCCTTTGCGAACGGCCAAACCCGCGCTGAAGCCTCCGTGCTTACGCCGGAATTCATACAATTGCGTGGTTTGATTATCGACGCCATTCACAATAAAGTAGTTCAGGCGGGTGTAAAAGCCCTGCGCCTGTACCCCAATGTTCCAGTTGTTGCGCAAGGGAAAGAAAACGCCCAGCGAAAGCAAACCACCTGGGTGGTACAGCCGCGTACTGGGGTTAACCGTCCGAATCAGTCCGCCATTGGTGACCAACGGACCACTGGGTGTACTGGTAGCGAGCGACGGTGCAAACGCGGCAATGGTCGCGGCTTCGGTGCGGAACAAGCCTCCGCGCAGACCCAGCTCAAGGAAGGTTGCCGCGTCGGGATTCCGGCGGCTCCGGGCAATGGTGAACGCCAGCACCGGCCCAACCGTCAGGAACATATCTTCCGAAGGCCGTTGCCGAATGGTTACCTGATCGCGGGTAAGACCGCGACCGGCCGCCAGACCGTACAGATAATCACTGTAAGCGCCACGCGTAAAATAATTCTGATAGCCAAACGCCGTTCCCAAGCCCAAGCGCAGGCGACGGGTAGCGGGCGTGAGGTAATAATCGATGTTGCCGGTGATGTTGAAGCCCGCTCCGTTGTAGAGGGTATTGTCCCGCTGATTCGGGCCAAACGTATTCTCCCACGTACCGCAGTAAGCAAAGTTGGGGCCGGCAAATAGCCCAACGCGCCACGGCGACAACCGACGAACCAGAATAAACGTCTGGAAGGTGGTATCGCAGTCATCTAATTCGGCAACGTCACTGGCTTGCGCCTTGAAGTCATCCCGACGTAGGGTGTCCGAGTAAACACCTCTGCCTAACCGGTAGATGTTTTCGCGGTTGTACGTACGCCCCGAAGCCGGGGCCGTACTTGATGTGGGCGCAGATTGAACTGCATCCCGCCGGACCGTGTCAGCCTGTTGAGCGCGACTGACCGATGGCATTGCAGCACTCAGCAACACGAGTCCAGCCAGCATCCTCTTGGGGTGTTGTTGGATAAATGTTCGCATACTTATCGATTTAATTTGACGCAATGTTTCTAACTAAACGGTTATTTTCCCAAATGCAACTTAGGAAACTTAGGGAACGGTCAATCCACCAAAAACACCATTTTCTTTACTTGTGTCAGCCATCGTTTAACCGATTGCGATTCACCATGACTGCCGGTTGTTAATCTGGGTGAATGCGTAACCCTGTTTTGTTGTACCTAAAGGCAAACGTAGCAGGAAACTGCTTACCAAGAGGTTTTGTTTAAACGGTGATCGCGTTAAAAATTGGTTTTATGACCAACGTTCGCAATTGACGCCCGTTGCCCTTTGCAAAATCCCACGCAATGTTAACGGGGAAATACAGAATTCAAGCCATTCTCCAGAAATTTTTTCATATTTCCAGTGTATAAGCCAAAATCCGGTTCGCATCCTGTAAACATTCCAAGCAAAGAGGTACGCATCGTACCCATTCTCCCTGTTTTTCGGCCGGTTATTGGCCAAAAGGCGTTACCAACGACCATAAACACGGGTGTGGGTTCCGACGGTCAATTATACGGCTTCTAAACAGATATCCAAACAACTTTAGGTCATATTATTGTAAAGTCGTAAACTTTCTATTTTTTACGCAATTCTTTTCCGGTATCGTTCAGCCTTAAATTGGTAAAAATTAGTTGGTAGACTCGTTCTGCTACTTCCTCAAAATTTGCTGTACGTGAGAAAACAACGTCAATGCGTGACAAAGCACAGGAAGCTTTCGCCCGCAGTGGCCCCGCCGACCAGCAACTTTGTTAACTGACCTAACTGCTTAGTTTAGGGTTAAATTACCCAAAAGCCTCATCCCCGTCTTTGTAGACAAGCTCCGAGTGCGTTACTTGTCGGTAAAAACGGGGACGAGGCTTTTGGGTAAGGATTCCGGTTAAACTACTTCCGGTAGCTTAACCGGTAAATAACCCCGTTGTTATCGTCGGTGAACAGCACCGAGCCATCCGTATGTTGAACTAAGCCGACCGGCCGGCCAAACTGCGCCTGGTTGTTATCGACCAGAAAGCCCGTTACTAAGTCCACCGAGCTAACCGGCTTACCGTTTTCAAAGTGCACCCTGGCCACTTTGTAGCCCGACGGCTGACTGCGGTTCCAGGAGCCGCGCATGGTCACGATTACGTCGTTCTGGTACTCGGCGGGGAAGCTGCTCGTAGCGCCGGTGCTGGTATAAAACGCTATGGCAAGCGGGGCCGCGTGGGCGTCGTACAAGAAAGATGGCAAGGTTGTTTTGGCCAAAATTTGCGCGTACGTCGTGTCGCCCATCGGCCGCGGGTGCGGGTTGTAGTTGCCGTCGGCGTAAATGTACGGCCAGCCGTAAAAGGCTCCCTGCTTAATTACGTTCAGTTCTTCTTTTTGCTGATCGTCGCCGAGCCAGTCAATCCCGTGGTCAAACCCGTACAGTTCTTTGGTTTCCGGATGCCAGCCGAATCCAATGGTGTTTCGCAGACCACTGGCGTATACGACGCGGCCCGACCCATCGGGGTTGGCGCGCAGGATGGTGGCATTTTCCGGGTTGGGTTCGGCGCAGGCGTTGCAGGTACTGCCGACGGTGATGTACATAAATCCGTCCGGTCCGAAAGCAATCGTACGATTGGGGTGCTGACCCGCGTCGGGCAGATCGTTGATGAGTCGTTGCGGTTGCCCCAGGGTACCATCGACGTTCAAGTTGGCCGAATACACGTCCTTGATCGCCACCATGTACATTTTACCGGCATAAATGGTTAGCCCGTGCACACTTTTGATGTTGGCTACGACTTGCTTCTGGTCCGCTTTGCCATCGTTGTTGGTGTCGCGCAGGAGCGTAACCGTGCCCGCCATGCGGTCGCTCACGTACACCCCACCCGTTTCGCTGACGACCAGCATCCGGGGCTTACCCATCTGATCAGCAAATTTACTAATGCTAAAGCCGGCCGGTACCTTCAACTGCGCAATTCGTTCGTCGGTGGCCGGCACCAGGGCTGGCTCAAAAACACTGCCCTGCACCTGAGCGGTTGTGGGCTGCTGGTTGGTTTCGGGAATCTGCGTGTTGAAAACTTCATCTTTGTCGCAGGCCATCGTAAAGGCCGCCAACAAAATGCCCGATAAGAGGGTCGGATGCGTTAATCGCTTCATGCGTGAATGAATTAAAAGATTAGTTGAGTAAGTTTATTTTAACCTACAAACGACCTTTAAACGGAACAGGTCATTGATCGTAAACGCGAAGGTTGTGCACGAATAACCAAATTAAAGGGACTTATGTTGGATGGGTCAACCGGTGTGTCTTCTGCCACAATGCGTTGTTTATCTAATTAGACATTACGATTTTATTAAGCATCAAGTTAGCTCGCCAGGTTGGCCTATGCCGGCTTTACCCAAAAATGCGGTTATACGCTACGAAGTATGTAGAAAATAATAAACACAATTAATTATAGAAAAAAGCTAAAACACACAGAATCAGTGGTTGGCATGCATTTAGCTGCTTAGTCGATTGAGTTGATTCACTAACCTTAAAACAGCATAAATCATGGCAACGTTTGGAGAGCGTATTTCAAACTTTTTTAACGGTGACGACACCGAAACCAGCGAAGGGCTACGGGGTTTGTTCGTTACCGAAATCAAGAATCTGTATTATACCGAAAAGGTAGGTATCGAAGGCATGGGGCGGAGCGCCGATGCTGCTACGACCGATGAGGTCCGCAATGCCTTTTTGCAACACCAGCAAGAAAGTCGGCAGCAAGTAGCCCGGTTGGAGCAGGTTCTACAAAGCATTAATGCCGACGTGGAAGAAGGCTCGTGTGCGGCAGCCGATGGCTTAGCCGAGGATACGCAGACGATGATCTCGAACACGCAATCGGGTTCACTCACGCGCGATGCCGCCCTGATTATTGCTGGCCAGAAGGGGGAGCACCACGAAATTGCTGCCTACGGCTCAGCCGCGACGCTGGCGCAGGTACTGGGTTATAGTCAGGCCGCTCAACTGCTGGAGCAAACGCTTCAGGAGGAAAAGGCGACCGACAAAAAGCTGACGCAGTTGGCCGAGTCGTTCATCAACAACCGGGCCGCTTCGGAAGGCGACAACGACCAAACGGGCACCGTGAGTGCGGACGGCACCCGTTACAGCGACAGCGGTAGCATGGGGCAGACCTACCAGTCGGGTCAATCGTACAGCGGAAGCATGGGTACCAGTTCGCAGACGGGCAGCAGTTCGGTCGGTGGCTCGAGTTACGGCTCCAGTTCAAGCAACGACGCAACGCTGGGCGGCACGCTGGGTGTCTAATACGTTTTGAATCTTCCTCTTTATGCACAAAAAAGGGTCTTCGCAATGAAGACCCTTTTTTGGTGCCTATTAAATTGGCTACGGGTTTGAACCCTTACCGACTGCTGGCGGCCGGCGCTACCAGCTCCGGGTCCGTCAGCATAACCTCGTTGTTACCGATGACATAACCCGTACCCGACGGTCCCTGGTCGGGTTCCGTCGTTGGGCTACCCGATACAGCATTGGTGTAAGACTGGTGAGCCAGTTGATCGCGCTGAGCATCCGTGATGGTCGGTCCAGCGTGGGCCGGGGTAGGGCCGTAATCGTGCGCAATCGTATACTCTTCGTCGGCCGGACTCGGCGCTTGGTTCGACAGCGCACTCGTGCCGTCGTTACCCGTCGTGGCTTCTTCTTCGTCGGTTAGCGTCGTGGGCAGCGTGTTGGCGTCGCCAGAAAGGTCGGTCGGATCGTATTCCTGGTTTAACATCCGGCCGTCGTCGGGAATCTGGACCGGACCACCCGTATCGGGCTGGTAGTTGGGCGACGACGGATTGAGCATCGCGTCTTGGTTAGGAGCTTCCATGAACGGAATAATTAGACGAGTTTAAGGTTTATCCGCGCGTAAATACTTCCCAAAGTCGGTTGTAAAGTTTGCCGGCGTAGGTTTTCAGATCCGAGTGCGACACATGAATGGTAAAGGGCACGAACGGCCGCCGGCGCGCCGGTAGTGGCTCAACCCGTATCGTGCGGCCGGTGGTCCAGCGGTCCGCAACGCGCCGAACCGAACCCGTTAGGCGTAGCCCAGCGTCAATCAAGTCGACTTCGACGAGTTCGGGGTAGCGGGCACTCGTCAGTTCCTGCGTAAAGCGCTGCATCTGTCCGGCATCGAACCACGACAGCGTGGGCAGATTGAGGTGATCGTGCGGTCCCTGCCGGAGCAACACCCGCATTGACAGCAACGAACGCCCCGCGGACCGGCGCGTAGTGACCTGCACATCGAGAATTTCTAACGGAGCCGTTTCGGTGGTAGTAGCCAGTTCAATGTTCATGAATGATGTTTGATGGACGAAAACAAATGGTAAGCCAATAACCCAGCAAGCCCAGTGAAGGTTTTTAAACCCTTTAGACGTAAATCATCCGCCGGGTCATGCCGCCGTCCACCGTAAAATTCTGACCCGTAATAAAACTGTTTTCGGGTGCCATCAGAAACAGAATCATGCGGGCAATGTCGTCGGCCTGTCCGACGCGCCCGGCCGGGTGCTGCGCGTGGTCTTCGGGGCGCAGTTCGTCGGACTTGGCCTTAGCCCGCTTTTTCAGGGCCGATACGTCGATCCAGCCGGGGCTGATGGCGTTGACGCGCACGTCCGGCCCTAAGCTAACGGCCAACGAATGCGTCAGGGCCAGCAACCCGCCCTTACTGGCCGAGTACGCGAACGTATCGGGTTCGGATTGAAACGCCCGCGTCGAACTTATATTAATGATGCAGCCCTTCTGAGCCGCCAAGTGGGGGGCGGTGTGTTTGGCGCACAGAAACGCGCCCGTTAAGTTCGTACCGATGACGCGGTTCCACTCCTCGAGGGTCAGTTTGTCGAGCGCCTTTTCCATCATCAGGGCCGCGTTGTTGATGAGGGCGTTAATGTGGCCAAAGTGCCCCATTGTCTGCTCAACGGCCTTGCGAACATTCACTTCGCTCGACACGTCGCAGGAGACAAACAAGATCTGGGCCGCCGAGGCTTTAAAGGCTTCGCGCAGTTCGGACAGGGCGTCGGTGTCGGCTTCCCAGATGGCCACCCGGTAGCCGTGGGTCAGTAAGTACTGGGCCGTGACGCGGCCAATGCCTTGGCCGCCCCCGGTGATGATGGCTGTTTTCATAGTCGTTGGATAAAATCAAAGAACGGCCAAACTACGCGGATTGGTAACACAAGCCGGCGCGGGTGGGTTAGGTAGCCAAGATTCCTTATCGAACGGTTATCCCCGACGCCTGCTCGCGCCCCAATGCTCCAGATTGCCTTTTCGCCGGTTTACCGGCTCCGGCTGCCCGAAGGACACCGGTTTCCGATGCTGAAGTACGAGTTGATTCACGAGCAGTTGCTGTACGAAGGCACCTGCACCGACGCTAATTTTTTCGGTCCGCAGCCCGTCGACGACCGCTGGGTGCTGGGCGTTCACACGGCCGCTTACGTCAGGGCTTTGCAAACGCTAACCGTCGATCCGAAGATGGTGCGCCGGATTGGCTTTCCCCTGACCACCGAACTCATCGAGCGCGAATGGATTATTACGCAGGGCACCATTGATTGCACGCAGCAGGCCCGGCGCGATGGCGTGGCAATGAACGTGGCGGGCGGCACGCACCACGCCTTTCCCGACCGGGGCGAAGGCTTTTGCATGCTCAACGATGTGGGCGTGGCGGCCCATTACCTGCTCCAAACGGGTCAGGTCCGGCAAATTTTGGTGATCGACTTAGACGTGCACCAGGGCAACGGCACGGCGGTGATGTTTGGGCGCGAGCCGCGCGTGTTCACGTTCAGTATGCACGGGCGGGACAATTACCCGCTCAAGAAAGAACGGTCGGATTTAGACCTTGACCTGCCGACGGGCACCGCCGACGAGGTTTACTTGAACACGCTTTACGACACGCTGCCCGGCCTCATTGACCGGGTTGGGCCAGACTTTTTGTTTTACGTTTCGGGAGTCGACATCCTGGCGTCCGACCGGCTGGGCAAGCTGAGCGTCAGCCGCGAAGGGTGTCGACAACGCGACCAGTTTGTGTTTGAACAAGCCCTTCGGCGCGGGCTGCCTATCGCCGTGTCGATGGGCGGTGGCTACTCAACCCGCCTGAGCGATATCGTTGAGGCTCATTGCAATACGTTTCGGGTAGCGAGCGATTTATTTTTTTAGACGGGTAGTATTGGTACCATCGTTGCTTAGTGAGATAGGTCTATATTTGTGCGGTTTAAGCTTCACGCTGTGAAGCCTAAACCGGATGCCCATTGACTTCTCCAAACAACGTTTGTAAACCTGATTTTCTGCATGGACCCGATCAACATCAAGAAGGCTCCCCAAACTTTCGACGTAGCCATCGTTGGCTCCGGGGCCGGGGGCGGTATGGCAGCTTATTCGCTGGCCAAAGCCGGAGCCAAGGTTGTCTTGCTCGAAGCCGGCGGCTACTACGACCCCGCCGACCCCAAATACATTACCCAACTCAAGTGGCCGTGGGAGTCGCCCCGGCGGGGAGCGGGCACGACGCGCGCCTTTGGTGATTTCGACGCGGCCTGGGGCGGCTGGAACATCGACGGTGAACCCTACACCACCACTAAAGGCACCGAGTTCCACTGGTTCCGGTCCAGGATGCTGGGCGGGCGCACCAACCACTGGGGCCGCATCTCGCTCCGCTTCGGCCCCGACGATTTTCGGCGCAAAAGCATGACCGGCGTGGGCGAAGACTGGCCCATCGGCTACGACGACTTCAAACCGTTCTACGACCGGGTCGATAAACTGATTGGCGTGTTCGGCTCGGTCGAAAACTTCCCCAACGAGCCCGACGGTATTTTCCTGCCTCCGCCCAAGCCCCGTTTGCACGAGTTAATGATTCGCAAGGGCGCGCGCAGCATCGGTGTTCCAGTGATTCCGTCGCGGTTGTCGATGCTAACCAAACCCATCAACGACGAACGGGGGGCGTGTTTTTACTGCGCCCAGTGCGGCCGGGGCTGCCAGGCTTATGCCGATTTCTCGGCCTCGTCCGTGCTGGTCAAGCCGGCGATGAAAACGGGCAACGTCACGCTCATCAACGGCGCGATGGTTCGGGAAGTTATCACCGATCCAGCGACGGGTTTGTGCACGGGCGTTAGCTACGTTGATACCCAGTCGTTGCAGGAAGTGACCGTTCGGGCCAAGACGGTCGTGCTGGCCGCCAGCGCGGGCGAAACGGCGCGGCTCTTGCTCAACTCGAAGTCGGCCCGCTTCCCAACCGGACTGGCCAACTCCAGTGGCGTGGTCGGCAAGTACATCAACGATTCGACGGGAGCCAGTCGTTCAGGCTTCGTGCCGGCCCTGATGGACCGCAAACGCTACAACGAAGACGGCGTCGGCGGGATGCACGTCTTCACGCCCTGGTGGTTAGACAACAAGAAGCTGGACTTCCCCCGCGGCTACCACATCGAATACTGGGGTGGCATGGGGATGCCTTCCTACGGCTTCGGTTGGGGCATTGAAGCCATGAACGGCATGCTTGCCGCCCGCGACGGCTCGAAAAAACCGGGCGGGGGCTACGGCGCAGGCCTGAAAGACGACTACCGGCGTTTCTACGGGGCTTACGTCGGTATGGCGGGCCGGGGCGAGCCGGTGCCGCTGGAAAGCAATTACTGCGAAATTGATCCGAACGTAGTGGATAAGTACGGCATTCCGGTCTTGCGGTTCAATTACAAGTGGTCGGATTACGAGATTAAGCAAGCCAAGCACATGCAGGATACGTTCGAGGAGATTATCCACGCGATGGGCGGCATTGCCTTGGGCGAGAAGCCGAACGCCAGCAACAACTACGGCCTGGCCGAACCAGGCAAGATTATCCACGAAGTAGGCACCGCCCGCATGGGCAATGATCCCAAAACATCGGCTTTGAACAAGTTTCAACAGGCGCACGACGTCAAAAACCTGTTCGTGGTCGACGCAGCCGCGTTCCCCTCGCAGGGCGACAAAAACGTGACCTGGACGATTCTGGCCGGTTCGATGCGCACCAGTGAGTACCTGATTGACCAAGTCAAACAAAAGAATATTTAACCCTGCGTTCCCTGAGCGGTCGACCGCTCAGGGAACCATAAGACTATATCGCTATGAAACGCAGAGACACTCTTAAAGCCCTTTCGCTGACGGGTTTTGGTTTGGCCGTTGCGCCTGCCGAAGCCGCCGTGCCCGCACCACCCGACGTTAAGCCGCTCAAAATACCGGGTGGGCGGCAAAAGTTTGAAGCCGAACGCGACGCCCGACTCATGGCCGAGAAGTTTTTCACGCCCCACGAGTTGCAGACCGTAACGGTGCTGTCGGACATTATTATTCCGGCCGACGAACGGTCGGGTAGCGCGTCGCAGGCGGGCGTGCCGGCGTTCATCGAATTTATGATGAAAGACCAGCCCAACAACCAAACTCCCATGCGCGGGGGCATCCGCTGGCTCGACAATACCTGCGTGAAGCGCTACGGCAAGCAGTTTGTACAGTTGACCAAAGCCCAGCAGATTGAAATGGTTGATCAGATTGCGTACCCCAAACTGGCGAAGCCCGACATGACGCAGGGCGCGTCGTTTTTCAGCATGATGCGCAACCTGACAGCCACCGGCTTTTACACGAGTCAGATCGGTATTAAAGACCTTGGTTACGTCGGCAACGTGCCCAACCAGTGGAACGGCGTTCCCGACGACGTGCTGAAACAGTACGGCTTAGCTTACGAAGAGCGCGAAATGACCGACGGAAAGTAAGCTACCCTAAACCGATAAGATTTTCGGTTTACCAACGCAAAAGCCGCCCCTGATTGAACAGGGGCGGCTTTTGCGTTAGTTTATTGTGGTGTGTCGGGTTCCGCGACGGTAGACCGTCCAAACCCGATACCACACGGTACACCGCTCATCGGGGGGAACCATCCAGTAGTTTATGGTCCAGCGCATACCTTACCAGCGCCCCAACAAACGCGGCTGCCCATCGCGAAAGAGCTGATTAACAACGCCGTTCAACACGCCCAGGCGACGCTGATCGACGTTGAGTTGTTCCAGCAAGTTGGGGCCGGGCACCTCTTTATTTCGTCCACGGCAGTTGATTGACTTTGCGACCGATGGCGTAGCCCATCCGTAGGCCTTCTTCGCAGTCCATGCGGTAGTGGACGCCCAAGGCAATCCGTGAATACGCGTTCTCCTGGGCCATTTCGTAGAAGTTGTTAAAGCTGCGGGGCATGCCCAGAAACTCGGTGCGGCCTTCGTGGCAGCGGTCGGTCATGGCGTGATTGGCCCCGTAGATGTCGGTCAGAATTTCGGCCGCGACGCCCCCGAAGCACGAATGCCCCGACGGGTACGCCGGGAACGGGGGCGTCAGACCCTGCACGTTGGTCAGTGGGTTGTTCAACTTGCTTTGCCAGTGGGCGTCGATGGTTCGGCGGATGTACGACACCGGGCGTTCGACGTTGTAAAGGTATTTCGAGTACCAGCAGGCCACACCCACGTCGCTCAGGCCGATACCCAATTTAGCGTAGGTGTACACGGCTTTGGGAAGCGACACGTTTTCGGCAGCAATCACCTGCTGCGCAATGGCAAGCCACCGACCGGCCGGCTCAAAGGTCAGCTTGTAAATATCGTCGCTCCAAAATTCGCCAATCCACTGCTGTTCTTTCAACAGGGGCGTGGTCGTCGCGTACACTTCCAAGCCCTGCGCGTACATGGGCGACGTCAGGCCTGTACTGTACGCCACCGGCGGCCGGGCGAGTTTATCGTTTTCGTTGGCCACGAACGTGCGGACTTTGCCCCAGTCCGGCAGCAGCGCCCGGCTGTAGTCGGGAAAGGTGGGCTGCCACTGACCAGGGCCGGTGGACGGAACGTAATCGGTAGGCTGGTTGCGCAAGTACGCTTCGTGCCCCGCGCGGTCCGTCTGGGCGTACGCCAGCACGGCCGCGGCCACCGCCTGCCCAAACGCCTTCGAGCGGGCCACTTCGTCGACGGTGCCGTTGCTGATGCCCCACTTCCGGTGAAGGTTGGTCATGCGCGCCTTATCGACCTCGGCCACGTGCGGAAAGAAGTTGGTTAGCATGGCGTAGTACGTTTCGTTGACGGCCACGTCCGGCCGGTACGACTTGCCCCCTTCGAGTTTGGGTACGGTCAGGCCGGGAAAGCGCGTCGCCACCGACCGGTATTCGGCCTGACCGGGCACGACGGCTTCGTAGGCCGCCAAATTGATGTACCCCAGGGCGCGGGCCGCTACGGGCGGCCGGTAGCCGGGGGCGTTGCGCTCGACGTCTAAAAACAAATTCATCCACTCGAACGCCACCGTCGCGTCGGTTGCCAGCGGTGTCGTGGCTGGGACGACGGCATCGCGGCCGGGCTGACACGCAGCCATTAGCCCGACAAAGGCCGTACACAAAACAAAACAAACAAAGCGGCTGGTGCTTCGCGCGACGGCGAAGCGGTTTCGAGTGGCAATCAACAAAGGCATGGTTAGGTACGGTGAAGGACGAACTGACAAATTGGTTGAACCAAACCAAATGTGATGCCACGGGCAACTAATCCGGCTTTTGCCCGGATTCTGGGGCCGTTGTGCCTTAAAACGTGGGGTAACAACCAGCGTTAGTTCGCTATTTCGCGCCAGGAAAGCCTTTTTC
>CAXUEB010000031.1:2758-3437 GCA_964249775.1 uncultured Spirosoma sp. | reverse complement strand
AATGCGGCCCGACGCGTGGCAAGCCAGTTTAGGCACTTTACCGATCGGCTTAATTTTTGTGGCCCCTTCGCTCGTCACCGACCGGCCAACCTTCGTCCGCCTGAACCGTCGAGATCAGCACGACGATTTTTCACCAAACGCATTGATTTCGACCCGCGGACTACTAACTTGAAACGGCTTGGCTGAGACAGGGCCGGGCTATTCCAAACCCGCTCGCAATCCGATGCTAACGAAGATTTTGGTCGTAGACGACGAGGCCGAACTGGAAGCGCTAATGCAGCAACGCTTTCGGCGTAAGATCCGCGAAGGAACGTACTTGTTTCGCTTCGCGCTGAACGCGCAGCAGGCCCTCGACCAGATTGAGCAGGACCCGGAACTCGACGTGCTGCTGCTGGACATCAACATGCCCGACATGGACGGGCTGACTCTGCTGGGTCACCTAACGGAGCGGCTACCCAACAGCCGGGCGGTGATGGTGTCGGCCTACGGCGATCTGGACAACATCCGCACGGCCATGAACCGGGGCGCGTTCGACTTCGTCACCAAACCCATCAACTTCGGCGACCTTGAACTGACTATTGAGAAAACGGCCCGGCACGTTGCCCAACTGCGCGATTCGATCCGGGTTAAGGCCGTTGCCGAACTAAAAGCGCGTTTCTTCGACAACATTACCCATGAG
>CAXUEB010000031.1:0-2748 GCA_964249775.1 uncultured Spirosoma sp. | reverse complement strand
TCATCAATCAACTGCTCGACTTGGCCAAACTCGAAGCGGATAGCCTGCCGGTCGTTGAAACGCAGGGCGACGCGGTCGCGTTCGTGGGTCAGTTGGTCGATACATTCCGGCTCGCGGCCGTTCAGAAAAATATTACGCTAACGCTGGCGACGGACGTTCCGACACTGGAAGCCCAGTTTGACGCCGATAAGTGGGAGAAGATTCTGGTCAATTTGCTTTCAAACGCCTTTAAGTTTACGCCGGGCGGAGGCCGGGTTGCGGTTGGCTTAACGCCCATCGAGGACTCAACCGGCGCGCGGGTTTGGTTGACGGTGCGGGATTCGGGCATCGGCATTGGGGCCGGGCACCTGCCCCACATTTTCGACCGCTTTTACCAAGTCGATTCGTCGCTGACCCGCGCTTACGAAGGATCGGGTATTGGGCTGGCTTTGGCCAAAGAGTTGACCGAGCGGCTGGGCGGTACCATTCGCGTCGCAAGCAGTCAGGCGAACCGGGTCGACAACCGGCCGAGGGGCTTTTCCGGCACAACGTTTACGGTTGACCTGCCCTTGAAGCGGATCGACGTGCGCCCCGGTGCGTCCGCAGCCGACCGGCCGGCCGTTAACCTTCCTTCGCCCGTCGGCCGGCCATTGCCCGCCGACAACCCTGCCGAACCAGCCGACAATCGCCCCATCGTGTTGCTGGTCGAAGACAACACCGAATTGCTGGCGTTTATGGCCAACGCGCTGGCCGATTCGTACCGAACGCTGACCGCTACCAACGGCCGCGAAGGCCTCGAAATCGCCCGGCGCGAGTTGCCCGACATCGTGGTCAGCGACCTGATGATGCCGGAGATGGATGGTTACGAGCTAACCCGTCAGCTCCGAACAAGCCCCGCTACCGACCACATCGCGGTTGTCTTATTGACGGCTCGCACGGCCCAACAGAGTCGCCTTGACGGGCTGGCGGAAGGAGCCGACGATTACCTGACTAAGCCCTTCGACCTTAGCGAACTGCGGCTGCGGCTGCGCAACCTTATCCGGCGGCAACAAACCCTGCGCGACCACTACCGGCAGCCGTTCGGTTCGCGGCCGTCGGTTAGCCCGCCCCCACCCGAGCCAAGCGTGCAGGACGCCTTCGTGCAAACGCTTTACCGAATTGTGGAAGCGCACTTGGACGATTCGGAGTTCCGGGCGGAATCGCTGGCCGACGAGGTGGCCATGAGCCTTCGTACACTGACCCGCAAGCTGGGCACCGTAGCCGGTCAAAGCCCCGCGCGGCTTATCCGCACGTACCGGCTCCAGCGGGCTACGGACCTGCTCCGGGCGGGGCACCCCGTGGCAGAAACGGCGTACATGGTTGGTTTTGAACACCCGGCTAACTTTGCTACGGCGTTCAAAGACGCGTATGGGCACTCGCCGTCGGAAGTTCCGGCGGTTCGGTAAACGACCGGTACCGATCTAAGCCAACGTTGAACTATACGGGTTGACCGTCAGCTTAGGGCCAATCGGTTCGCTTATTTGATAAGAAAACGCGTTCTGCTGATAAAGGTGCGTCGCTGGTAGTGCGTTTTTCCCTTTATTCGTGCCAGAATTTCTGGCGTACGGAAGATGACCGATTTATCGCAAAGTGAGCGCACGGTGTACGTTGTCGACGACGGAGCCGATTACCGATTCCTGGTGCAGCAGGTATTTACCCGCTTCCTGCCCCAGTACGATGTCTTGCTTTTTCCGGGTGGCGACGCGCTGTTCGATCACCTACGAACCAATCCGGCGCGGCCGGCGCTGATTCTGCTGGATTTGCACATGCCTAACCTGACCGGCCCGCAAACGCTGACGGCCCTCAAGCAAGAATCGGCCTGGCGATTGATTCCGGTCGTCGTGGTGACCAGTTCCGTGTCGATCGAGGAGATATGGACGTGTTACGAAGCCGGGGCCAACTCCTGCTTGGCCAAACCGCTCGACTTCGACTCGCTGCGGGTGCGGCTGGAACAGATTTGCACGTACTGGGTCGATACCAACTACCCGACGCCGATCTGATGGGCGGCCAGGTCCGTTTTAAAACAACGAAATGCTGGACTGGGGCAGAGTGGCCGTTTCCCACCAGTACGAACGTAAGGTTTGGAAATAACTAAGCCAGTCGGAAAACTGACTTGGTTTCACTAAGTACGACGAACAGCCCCGCTGGTAGGCTTCAGCAATGTCGCTGCGCGCGTTGGAGTGGCTCAGCAGCACCACCGGAATCTTACTCAGCACCGACGACATCGATTTGATCTGCTCCAGCAAGCGCCAGCCGTTTTGCCGGCCGGGTAAGTACAAGTCCAGCAGAATCAGTTTAGGCAGTTCCCATTCTTCCTGGCTGCACCGGTCGAGGTAAGTCAGCGCTTCGTTCTCGGTCGTGGCCAGCACGTATTGCACTTCGGGCAAACACTGGCGAATGGCACTTTTAATGACAACGCCATGATCTGGGTTGTCTTCAATAATCAATAGTTTCGCGTTCTTGAAGTTTTCTCGAATTGTAGAATAATTCATAGATTGAAAACGCATGAGCCGATTAGGTATGTTCAGCTAACAAAAATACGGCTAAGAATTGAAATGGCGTCGGTCAACGAAGCTTAAAAATAGAGTAGATGACGAATATTACCGCTTTTAGTGTTAATCTAAAATTAATCTGTGGGGTATGTTCGTTTCTGACCAAAGTGCCGTTACCTCAATGTTGTTGTCCTGATTAGATATAATCAAAACAATATTGTTTTATACGTATAAGAAC
>CAXUEB010000030.1:25835-26292 GCA_964249775.1 uncultured Spirosoma sp. | reverse complement strand
CCCCGCGCGTCGGTGGCCCTGCTCAACAGCGCCAAAGCCTTAGCCACGCTCCGAGGCCGCGACTTCATTACGCCCGAAGACGTGCAGGAACTGGCCGCGCCGGTGCTGCGCCACCGCGTGCTGCTGACGCCCGAACGCGAAATGGAAGGCGGCACCGCCGACGACGTGGTGGCGCAGTTAGTGCAGAAGATTGACGTACCCCGATGAGAATCTGGCTCGTCGGGGCGTGGCTTTTGATCGGTAGTTGGGCTGCCCACGGACAGACCTTAACCCAAGAACAACTGACCGGCACGTGGCTCGGCGTCCACGTCGCCTACGACACGGCGTTTTACTGTCCGCTGCCGACCTACATCCGGCTCAACGCGGATGGTACGTCCCTAACGGGTCTGATGGACGAAGCGGCTCCCCCGCAGCGGGCGACCTGGTTGGTGACCGACGGGCAGTTACGGCTCGACAC
>CAXUEB010000030.1:25255-25825 GCA_964249775.1 uncultured Spirosoma sp. | reverse complement strand
GCTCGACACCAACCGCTACGCGCGCGGACAGGTCTTGCTCGAAGGCGACCGATTGCGGATCAACGGCTATTTTCCGATTGAATTCAGACGGTACGTTGAAATGCCGGTTGACCTGACCCAAGCCCGGCGTGTTTTGCTGAATCAAGTTTGGGCAGTCGATTTGTTCGATGGTGACTCTCGGCGCTTGCACTTGCACGACAACCGCCGGGCGTGCTTAGAAGATTCCGCGACGGGCCACAAAGCGCGGCATTACTGGTCACTTACGGCCCACGGTCGTTCGGTGTTTCTAACGCTAAAAGGAAACTCGTTAGACAGCACGGGTAAGTATCGGTCCGTGTTCCAACTGACCGATGTCGTCGACGGTCAAGTATCCATTACGGGCTGGAATGGCCACTCGGTAACGACGCAAACGCTACGTGCGGTGGTTCCCTTGCTACCCGGCGATACGTGCCGGGCAGTCGGGTTTCAAACGTGCAGCAGTTGCCTGTACCGCCCGTTGAACATGTATTATTCGTTTGACCGCAAAGGCCATTCGGAGCGGCTGTTGCACATCCGAGAAACGTACCGGAG
>CAXUEB010000030.1:21309-25245 GCA_964249775.1 uncultured Spirosoma sp. | reverse complement strand
CTATCGCCCAGTTAACGGAACAGGTCAATCGGGTTTGGTCCGCATCCGGTTTTTGGTTAACTGCGCGGGTGAAGCGGGGCGGTTTGAGGTGCTGGAACTTGATCCGAATTACCAGAAACGGCCGTTCGATCGGCGCATTACCGATCAGTTGCTGACCATCTGCCGCACCGAGCTAAGCCGCGGCTGGTTACCTGGCTCCGACAGCGGCTCCGAGGGCACCTTCGACTACGTACAACTTATTACGTTCCGGCTACGCGACGGAGCCATTACCGAAATTTTTCCATGAACTACAGGCTGCTGATTGGGTTAGTCGGACTCGCCACCGCCGGCTGGGCGCAATCCGACCAGGCGGTGCTGCAACAGACTGATTACTTCTTGCGTGTGAACGCCAAATACCCTCTACCCGCCCAGTGGCAAGGCAGCGCCCGCGAGCACCAAGCCCTTGGTTGGGCCGTTGCGTTGGGGAAAGACCCGGCCGCAAACACGCGGGAGAACGGCGTCGGTTCGCTCAAGCACGGCGATTACGACCGGGCGGTGCGGTACTACGAACGGGCCTGCCAACTCGACCCGACCTATCACGGTTACGCGGGCTGGGTTTACTTAGACTACATGCGCGATTACAACCGGGCGCTGCACCACCTCAACGCGTATGACTCGCTGACCGCAAGCCCGGACGATATGGTCGGCGATAACCCGGTTCAGTTCTTGAAAGGTCGCGCTTACAGCCAATTGGGTCAGCATCAGCGGGCCATTGACGCGTACACCTCGGCGATTGGTCGGATTGAGCAACGCGTTGGCGCGGAGTGGGTATCGTACCTGTATTACATTGCGCGGGGTATGGCGCGTCAGAGGTTGAGCCAGCCCGCTTTGGCACTAACCGATTTTGACAAAGCGCTCAAGAACCAACCGCAGAGCGCCATGGCGCATTACCACCGAGGCACCGCCTTGCAACAACTCGGGCGACCGGCCGAGGCCGTAACGGCGTACCGAGATGCCCAATTCTTTCTAAAAGCCAAGCCCGTTGAGCAGGATGTGTATTTCGAGCATTTCGACGCCGTCTACGAGCCGCAGATTGAAGCGGCCCTGGACGCACTTAAGTAACTACTGCTAAACCGTTCGAGTAACCTACGCGCGGTGGGTTGCTTTCAGAGCCATGTACGTTTTGCGGTTAACCCATTCGTTCCGATGAAAACAACGCTTTTTGCTTGTCTGCTCACCTTATCAGCGCTGGCTCAACCCGCACAGCGGCTCGTTTGGCACTTTCCCATTACCCGGCCGCATACGGGTATTTTGCTCGGCAATGGCACGCAGGGACTAATGGTCTGGGGCGGTGGGCGGCAACTCAACATCACCATCGGCCGGGCGGGCTTCTGGGATCACCGGGGCGGCAATGAGTTCACCGCTAAAACGACGTACCAAGACGTTAAGCGCCTGTTACAGGCGGGTGACTACGACGGCATCAAACGGGCGTTTGCCATTCCGAAAACCGGCGACCAGGGCTTTGGCCACCCGCAGCAATTAGGTGGCGGGCGCTTGGAGATTACGTTTCGCGATACCGTTACACTTACTAAAGCCTACGCTGATTTTAGAGACGGTCGCGTGGACATTCGCATGAACGAGCGGGCAACCGGCAATGGCTCGAGTAAGGGCTTCTTTTTGATGATAAACCAATCACCCGACCAGGAAATTACCGAAATATACGGCAGTACAGGCCTGATTGAACAGGTTCGGCTTGTGCCTGCCGGAGATGCCACTGGTCCGCGTTTAGGCGAAGTGAATATTGCTGAGCCTTCACCCTTTTCCGAATCGGGCGTTAATGGATTTGTGCAAACCTTGCCCACTGACCAGCCCCTGACAGTGGCGTATCGACAGTTGACCTATCAAGACTTGAGTTATGGGGCTATCTATATTGCAACGGCATTGGGAGACGACCAAAAGAAGCGGCTTGTAGACAAGCTACTAAGCTACGGGAACGACCCCGGTAACGTCAATGCGGTTGCGCTTCGTAAGAGCAATATAAAATTCTGGCAAGATTACAGAGCATCCGTCCCGAGTATTACCCTGCCCGACCCGGTTTTACAGGAAATTGTGGACTACGGTCTGTACAAGCAAGCCTGCGTAACGCCACCGCAGGGCGTGGCCGCTACGTTGCAGGGGCCGTTCATGGAAGATTACCAGATCGTGCCGTGGAGCAACGATTACCATTTCAACATCAACGTTCAGATGATCTACTGGCCCGCGCTGGCCACCAACCGGCTGAGCCACTTTGAACCGCTCTGGACGATGATGCGCGGGTGGATGCCGACGCTGCGGCAAAACGGTGAATCCTTTTTCGGCCGTAAGGGGGCCTTGATGCTGCCGCACGCCGTAGACGATCGCTGCCGCGTCGTTGGCACGTTTTGGACGGGCACCATAGACCACGCCTGCACGGCTTGGATGGCGCAGATGGCCTGGCTGCATTACCGCTACGGCCTCGACCAACCCGACGCCAAACAAGTACTCAGCGAGATGGCCTGGCCCTTGCTGGTCGGTGCGTTTGAAGGTTACTACGCCATGCTGGAAGAAGTGCCCGACTCCGTAACGGGCAAAAAGCGGTTTTCGCTGCCCATTTCGGTCAGTCCCGAATACGGGGGCGACGGTCCGAACGCGTGGGGCCGCGATGCTTCGTTTCAATTAGCCGCCCTGCACCGCATCTGCCGGATTCTGCCCGAAGCTGCTAAAGCGATGGGCCAACCGATTGATCAACGCTGGGCCGACGTGGATAAGCGCCTACCGCCCTACACCACCGTCAAGGGCGAATACATGAGCGAGTGGCACCTATCGAACGAGCGGATCGGGCTGTGGCAAGGCAAGGACTTAGACGGCAGCCACCGCCACCACTCTCACTTAGCCGGTATTTATCCCTTCGCGACCATTGACCTCAACGACCCAGCGCAGCGCAAGATTGTCGATAACAGCCTAACGACCTGGCGATTTCGGGGCGCGGGCGGTTGGTCGGGCTGGTGCGTACCGTGGGCGAGTATCCTGCTGGCGCGGACGGGTCAGCCGGAAGCCGCCGTGAACTGGCTCCACTACTGGAAGGATAATTTCACCAACGAAGGCCGCGGCACGCTCCACAACGCCAACAACAACGGCAACAGCATCATCGGTGCACCCGACTGGACAAAGGAAAAACAAAACCGCGAGGTGATGCAGTTAGACGGTGGCTTCGGCGCGCTCAACGCCGTGCTCGAACTACTCGTGCAGAACCGCGACGACGGCATTTACGTCCTGCCCGGCTTGCCCCGCACCTGGCGCGAACTGTCGTTCGACCGCATCCGAACCGAAGGCGCGTTTCAAATTGGGGCAACGGTACGCGACGGACGGGTAGGCGAAATTCGCGTAAAAAGTTTGGCCGGCGGTTCGTTGCGGCTCGTGCACGGCCTCGGTAGTCGCTACCAACTCAACGGCCAAACCGTACAGGGTGACCGGCTGGAGCGGGATTGCAAAATAGGCGAGGTTTTCGTGCTAAAGCCGTCACCACTCTAAGATAGCTAAGCGCGAACGTAGAGAAAACACCCCACTTTCCCCAACAAAAAAGCACTCATTGTGTCTACAATGAGTGCTTTTTTGGTAAACCGGTTGGCTCGATTAATCGTCTTTACCGTCCGGGTCAACTTTATCTTCGGCTTTGTCGAACGCGTTACTGATGTTTCGACCAGCCTTTTTAAAGCCCGCTTTGATATCTTTCCAAGCAGCCGACGTTGCATTCTGCGCCTTATCAATGTCGTTGCCTAATTCCTTGCGGTCAGCTTCGAGTTCGGCTAATTCGTCTTTCGACTCAGCCTTGGCTTCCCGGCCTTCCCGCTTAATATCCGCCTTCAATTTATCAATTTTAGCGTCCAGTTTGTCTTTCTGCGTGTTGAGACTTGACACTGCTTCTTTGGGTTCGCGCTC
>CAXUEB010000030.1:15334-21299 GCA_964249775.1 uncultured Spirosoma sp. | reverse complement strand
GTCTAAATCTTCGCGGGCTTCGGCGGTTGCGTCTTTGGTATCGGCTTCGATGGCGTCGGCGGTGCGCTCGGCCGAATCTTCGGTGCGCGATTCGTTTTTACCATCCGAACCACAGGCCTGCAACAGGGCTAACGAGGCTACCAGCATCATCGTACCGGCTACGTGTTTGATTCGGGTCATCACTAATTGCGTCGTTTTCATAACGGTTTATGTGTAGTTTGATTTCCCAAACCGGACTGGCAAACGCCATGCCAAAGAATTAAGGAGGAAAGCAACAAAGGGAGGGCTACCACGTAAATTTCTTTTGTTTCTTTCCTCTCTATCTTCCCCTTCCTCCTTAATTCTTCCACTTAATCGCGCAGCCGATGGGTTTAGTGATGGGCGAAGGCACCGGCCGACCGGCCAGCAGGTTACCAACGGCTTCGTCGACGTAGCGTCGTTGCGCTCCGGTAGTGTCCTGCGGGCTATCGTCGATAGTGCCGGTGTATTCAAGTACGAACTGTCCGTTCACCTGTTTCAATACGTATACTTGGGGCGTCCGCGTCGCCCCAAACTGGCGGGCAACGGCCTGCGTTTCGTCAATGGCGTAGGCAAAGCTGTAATTTCGCTCACGAGCGCGGGTTTGCATATTCGCAAACGAATCGTCTTCGTAGGCGGCCGGGTCGTTGGGCATAATAGCCAAGACTGGGTAGCCCTGCGGGGAAAACTTGCGATCGAGCGCCAGCAAGCGTTCCTCGTAGGCTTTCGAGAACGGGCAGTGATTGCTCGTAAACACGACAATCAGACCCTTCTGAGCGCGGTAATCGGCCAGTGAGACCGTGCGCTCGTTCACGTTCTTAAGGTTGAAATCAGTAACTACGTCGCCAAGTGCATATCCTCTGGGCAATTGAGCGTTTGCCGAAAGTTGAATCATCAGTGTAATCAAACCCACAAGTACCCAGCTTCCTGCGTTGTTCATCATCACGCCAAATGTCCTTTTTCGGTTAGACAACAAACGACTCTAAACGATTAATTCCGACCTCTGTACGACAACGCATCGCTTGACAAACCTGGTCCGAATCAGACCGTTTAATCAATTCACAGGACGAAAAGGAAAACATCCCTTGTTTACTAAACAGTGTTCAGTATGTTTGTGTCGTTAATTAAAAGAATAGATGGGAATTATTGAGCGGAAGGAACGAGAACGGGAAGAGATGCGGAGGCTGATATTAGATGCGGCCCAGAAGTTGTTTCTGACGAACGGGTACGAAAAGGTTAGTATTCGCAACATCGCCGATGAGATTGAGTACAGCCCGGCCACGATTTACTTGTATTACAAAGACAAAAATGAGCTGTTTTTTGCCTTGCATCAGATGGCGTTCGATAAGCTGATCGCCGAGTTTGCGCCCATTGCCGAGTTGGAAAAGCCAATGGACAAGCTCATCGAGATGGGTCGGCTTTACATCCGCTTTGCCTTCGAGAACCCGGAATTGTTTGATCTGATGTTTATCCTGACCGCTCCGATGGATGCCATCGAATACCGGCAGGACATTTGGGATGATGGTCACCGCGCGTTCTACGTCCTGCAAAACGTCGTGCAGGAATGTATTGATGCGGGCGCGATTAAGCACCCCGACGCCGAGCGAGCGGGCCTGATGATTTGGAGTATGGTGCACGGTTTGGCGGCCTTGTTTCTGCGCAAGCGGATGATGATTTTCGGCGAAGAGCGCAAGAAAGTGTTGATGGACGAAGCGTTTGACCTGTTCGTCAAAACAATGCACGAGGGTTTATAAAAATTTTTGCCTTATACTAAACAGTGTTCATTAATTAACAGACGATCATGAAACTGGCTTTGACGCCCATCTGCTACGTAGGATTGCTGGTGCCGCTTTCGTTAACGGCGCAACCAGTTCCGTCGGGTACAAATCCATCTGCGGCTCCCTACGCATCGGCCGTTTTAGAAGGCTACATCCGCGACGGGCTGGCCAACAACCTCGCGCTTCGGCAGGAAACGCTTGAAATTAACCGGGTAACCGAGTCGCTCAATCAGGCACGGTCGCTGTTCTACCCGCGTGTGGCTTTTAATCCGACGTACTCCGTGGCGGCCGGGGGTCGGCGCTTGCAGTTCCCGGTGGGTGATTTGCTCAACCCGGTTTACCGGACGCTCAACCAAATGACGGGTGGTGACCAGTTCCCGACCAACATTCCGAACGTGAACGAGCAGTTAGCGCCCAACAACTTCCACGACACTAAACTAACCGTTCAATACGCCCTCTTCAACACCGATATTCAGTACAACTACCTCATTCAGAAACAATTCCTATCGGCGCAGGAAGCCCGTAAGCGCGTCATTGAAAACGAACTCCGGTACAATATCGCGACGGCGTATTATCAATACCTGCAAACGCTCGACGCCATCCGCATCTTTGCCAATTCGCGCGACGTACTGACCGCACTGGTTCGGCTGAATGAGAAGTTAGTCAGCAACAACGTGGCCACGAAAGAAATCGTCACGTCGGCCCGCTACGAAATCAGCAAAGTCGATCAGCAGATGGCCAACGCCGAAAAGAACCGCGAAACAGCCCGCGCGTACGTTAACTTCCTGCTCAACCGCGACCTCACCGCCGAGGTAGAGGTTGATTCGTCGCTCACTCAAATTTTGCCCGAGTCGAACGAGAACTTGGCCGACTTGCAGCAGACGGCCCTACGGGGGCGGCAGGAATTAGCGCAGTTGGGCGGGTCGCTGCGGGCGGCTCAAACGGCCGTGCGGCTGAACGAAGCCAACGCCAAGGTACCGAATCTGTACGTCGGCGCGAACGGCGGCTTTCAGGGTTTTGGCTACACCCTCCGCAATCAGGCCTACGTTGTCGCGCTGGTTGGGTTGCAGTGGGATATTTTCCGGGGATACGAAAAACGCTCGAAGATTCAGCAGGCCAAAGTGCAGACCGACCTGTTGCACACGCGCCTTCAGGAAGTGCAGCGGCAGATTCAATTGCAGGTGCTGCAAGCGTACTACGACCTTGATGCGGCTAATGAAAGTCTCGTAGCCACGCAAAGCGGTATGGTCAACGCCGACGCTACGTTCCGCGTCATCGACAGCAAATACCGCAACGGCCAATCGCTCCTGATCGAATTTTTGCGCTTCCAGAATGACCGACTGACGGCGCAGGTACAGCATTCACTCGCCCGCATGGACGTACTGGTAAAGCGGGCCGCCCTGGACCGGGCGGTGGCGATACAGTAGTAGAAACGGCAAAAAGTTAACAACCAACCAAAGCTATGCTACCAGCCTTCGTCAATTCTATTATTCTCTCAGTAATCAGCTTACTACACATGTTCTGGACGTTTGGCGGGCAATGGGGTTTATCCGCATCACTACCGCACCGGGATGGTCGTCGCTTACTCAACCCAAAGCGGATCGACATACTAACGGTAGCGGTTTGCTTAGCCGAAATGGCTTTCTTTTACCTGTATAAAATTGGCCAGTTTACCTGGGCCGATTCGTGGATGCCCAACTGGTTGAGTCAGTGGGGCCTTTGGGTGCTTGCGGGCCTTTTTCTCTTACGTACTATTGGGGATTTTCGCTACGTTGGCTTCTTTAAACGCGTTCGCGAAGGGCGTTTTGCCCACTTGGATACACGGTTCTATTCACCTTTGTGTCTTCTGCTTTGTGTCAATACCGTTCTGCTCATTGTCTTTCCTGCCTACGTATGAAACCTCTTTACTTCCTTTCCTCCCTCCTGCTCGCCGTTGCGCTATGGGCCTGCGGCAGCAAGGCCGACCGCGGCCCCGCCGTGACCGAAACGACAACCGATGAATCGGTCATTCCCGTTAAACTAACGCCCGTCACCACCGTCGTGCGGGCTGAGCCGGTCGTTGCGTCAGGGCTGGTCTCGTCGGCGGCCGAAGCGCGGCTGTCGTTCAAGGTTGGTGGCATCATCAACCGGATGTCTGTCGAAGAAGGTCAGCCGGTCCGCAAGGGGCAACTACTGGCGACGCTCGACCTGACCGAAATCAACGCCCAGGTGAGTCAGGCGCAATTAGCCAACGAAAAAGCCGAACGCGACCTAGGCCGGGTTAAAGCCCTCTACGCCGACACGGCCGCCACGCTCGAACAACTCCAGAACGCCACCACCGGCACCAACGTCGCTCGGCAGAATCTGACCATCGCGCAGTTTAACCGCAGCTACGCCCAAATCCGCTCGTCGGTCGACGGCACCGTGACGCGCAAGGTAACCAACGCAGGCGAGTACGTAGCCGCGGGCGCGTCAGTGTACCTGATTTCGGGCAACCGCCGGGGCGACTGGGTCGTGCGCGTCGGCGTCTCGGACAAAGACTGGGCGCGGCTCCGACTGGGCAACCGCGCCAGCGTGGTGCTTGACGCGTATCCGGGCCAAACGTTCAGCGGCACCATCAGCGAACTGGCCCAGGCCGCCGACCCGGTTAACAAACTCTACGAAGTAGAAGTAAAGATCAATCCCGCCAACGCCAAATTCGCGCCGGGTCTGTTCGCCAAGGTAGAGTTGCAACCCGCGCAAAGCCGTTCCTACGCCGTCGTGCCGGTCGAAGCGATTGTGGAAGGCAACGGCAAAGACGGCTTTGTGTACGTGATGGCCGACGACCGCAAACGGGTCCGAAAGATGCCGGTGCAAATTGGCTTCTTAGACGGGGATAAAGTACTACTGACGAACGGACTGGCCGGTACGAAGGAGGTCGTCACGGCCGGATCGGCGTTTCTGACCGAAGAATCGAGTGTCGTTGTAAAATAACCCTCTGTGCATCTCCTGCTCCTCTGCGCATCTCAGCGTAATCGCTGTGACACAGAGAGACACGGAGGTAACACAGAGATTCACAGAGGAAACGTATGAATCTCGCTCAATTTTCCGTCAAAAACTGGCAGTTTATGTTGGTGCTGTTTCTCGGCGTAGCCACGCTCGGCGTCAACTCGCTGCTCAACATGCCGCGGGGCGAAGACCCCGAATTTACGGCCCCTCAGTTCATTGTGGTCGTTGTCTACCCCGGTACCGACGCGCTCGACATGGAAGAACTCGTCGTGGACCCGGCCGAAAAACGCTTCAACGAACTCGACAACATCAAGCACGTCGTTACGCGCGTGGACGACGGGCTGGCTGTGTTCGCGGTCGAGTACGAATACAGTCAGGACCCCGACAAGAAGTACCAGGAAGTCGTGCGGGAGGTCAACGCGCTGCGGAGTGAATTGCCGACAGATGTCTTTTCAATTGAAATCCGAAAGTTTTCGCCTTCCGACGTCAATATTTTACAAGTGGCGCTTCAATCCGAAGTAGCGTCGGACAAGGATTTGGGCAATTACGCGGATGAACTGACCAAGCGCTTGGAAAAAGTGACGAGCCTGAAAAACGTGCGCGACTGGGGTTACCCGGCGGGCGTGGTGCGGGTGTCGCTCAACATCGACAAGATGGCGCAGGAAGGCATCCCGACCAACCGCGTCGTGGGCGCGTTGCAGGCCGAGAATGCCAATATTCCGGGCGGCAGCATTCAGGTCGGCACGCGTCGGTTCAACGTTAAAACGGCGGGCGATTACCAGTCGCTGGACGAAATTCGAAGCACAATTGTGTCGAGCAACGGCCAAAAGATTATCTATCTGCGCGACATTGCCGACGTAGATTTCAACCTCGAAGACGAAACGCACATTACCCGGCTCGACGGGCACCGCGCCGTGTTGGTAACGGCCAGCCAGAAAATCGGCGAGAACATCGACAAAGTCGGCAAGCAGATCAATCCAATTGTCGAGGATTTTGCCCGAACGCTGCCGCCCCACATCAAATTGGTCAAGAATTTCGACCAAGCCGCCAGCGTCGGTCGGCGTTTGGACCGCTTCACCCGCGATTTTGCCATCGCTATTCTGCTGGTGTCGCTGACGCTGCTGCCCCTGGGTTTCCGGGCGGCCGTGGTCGTCATGATTTCGATTCCCTTGTCGCTGGCCATTGGTCTGACGTTGCTCAAC
>CAXUEB010000030.1:13327-15324 GCA_964249775.1 uncultured Spirosoma sp. | reverse complement strand
GTACAGCATTAACCAGTTGAGTATCGTTGGCCTAATCGTCGCGTTGGGTATTTTGGTTGATGACAGCATTGTCGTGGTTGAAAACATCGAACGCTACCTGCGCGACGGCTATTCCCGGAAAGAAGCCGCCATTCGGGCGACGAGCCAGATTACGCTGGCCGTCATCGGCTGCACGACGACGCTGGTCCTGGCGTTTCTGCCCCTGCTGTTTTTGCCCGAAGGTTCGGGTGATTTCATCCGCTCGCTGCCGATGGCCGTCGTCACCACCGTGCTGGCGTCGCTGCTCGTCTCGCTGACGATTGTACCGTTTCTGTCGAGCCGGCTGCTCAAAGAGAATCACAATCCCGAAGGCAATATTTTTCTGCGGGCGCTGAAGCGGCTCATCAGCGGCTCGTACAGCCGTCTGCTGAACGTGGCGCTGCAACGGCCGGGCGTTACGCTGCTGGTGGCGCTGGCCATCTTCGTTGGTGCCTTGTCGCTGGCGGGAAACGTTGGCTTCGGGCTGTTTCCGGCCTCGGAGAAACCGCAGTTTCTGATCAACATCGAAACGCCCGACGGCAGCAGCCTTGGCGAAACCAACCGCGTGGCGCGGTACGTGGAAAGTCAGTTAGGGCGCGACCCGGCGGTTAAGCACTTCACGACCAACGTTGGCAAAGGCAATCCGCGCATTTACTACAACATCATTCAACGCAACGAATCAGCCAACTTCTCGCAGTTTTTCGTGCAGTTGAACGACGTTGAGCCGGCCGAAAAACAGGTTTTGATCGACAAATACCGCGATCGCTTCGCTCTCTATCCAAACGCCAAAATTGAGGTTAAAGATTTTGAGCAAGGACCTGCGCAGGAAGCCCCGGTGGCCATTCGGGTGTTCGGCGAAGACTTGGACACCCTACGAACCGTAGCAGCCCGCGTCGAAACGGTGCTGAAGCAAACGCTGGGCACGATTTACGTCAACAACCCACTGGCCACGCGTAAAACCGACCTGCGCGTTAAAATCAACAAAGAAAAAGCCGGACTGCTGGGCCTGTCCATCGCCGACATCAACCGCACGATCCGGCTGGCCGTCGCGGGTCTCAACGTTGGTACGTTTAAAGCGCCGGATGAAGACGAAGACTATACCATCAATGTAACCTTGCCCAAAGGCCGCGTTGCCGATCAGTCGGTACTGAGCAATCTGTACGTTAACACCGTAACCGGCGGGGCCGTGCCGCTGCGTCAGGTGGCCGACGTACAGTTTGAAACCGGTACGAACTTGATTCGCCACTATGATAAAGACCGTTTCGTCAGCGTTACGGCTTTCGTCAAAACGGGTTATTTAGTCGATGGTGTGTATTCGGACATCCTGAAGAAGTTAGACGCCATGAAGTTTCCGGCCGGATTCCGCTTTCAGGCGGCCGGTGAACTGGAAAGCCGTGAACAGTCGTTCGGCGGATTGGGCACGATTATTTTGATCACCGTTTTTGGGTTCTTGGCCGTGCTGATTCTTGAATTTGGCACCGTTAAAAGTACGCTCATCGTGCTGTCGGTCATTCCGCTGGGCATAATCGGAGCGATCGCAGCCCTCTTGCTGACGGGTAACCCGTTCTCGTTCGTCGCTGTTATCGGCTTAATCGCCCTAATTGGCATCGAGGTAAAAAACTCAATCCTGCTGGTAGACTTCACGAATCAGTTGCGCGAGCAGGGTATGCCGCTGGTCGATGCCATTAAGGAAGCGGGCGAAGTGCGGTTCGTGCCCATTGTACTTACCTCGCTGACGGCCATCGGTGGACTGCTGCCGCTGGCGTTGGAGAACAACCCGCTCTACTCGCCTTTAGCGTGGGTACTGATCGGCGGTTTGATTTCGAGCACGTTATTATCGCGCATCGTAACGCCGGTGGTGTACAAGCTGTTGCCACCGAAGATTGACGTAAAGGCGATGTCTGCGGAAGAACGGGAACCTGCATTAGCGTAGCGCAAGTCGGCGTGGACTGTGGTGTCAGGTTAGATAACCTGACACC
>CAXUEB010000030.1:4523-13317 GCA_964249775.1 uncultured Spirosoma sp. | reverse complement strand
CCCCGGGCGGGGCCCGCCGGGTCGCGCGGCTCACCCCACCACCCCCCCCCCCCCCCCCCCCCCCCCCCCCCCCCACTTGCGCTACTTAACGAATCAGTATGCGAATTCTTTGTTTCCAACCGTTCATTTGCGTTTCCAGCAAGTACAAACCCGCCGGTAACGGTTGCTCCGGCACCAAGTCAGCCTCGCCCGACCGGCGTTCCAGCCTTGCGCCGATGGTCTGCCCGGACGTGGTCAGCAAACGCACGGCCGCGTCGTCGGCGTTCCACAGGCGCAGGTGAATTCGGTCGGCGTTCGCCGGGTTTGGATGCACCGCGACCACCGGCTCGTCGGCCCGGACAATCGCCGAAACGGGTTTGTAGACGTGCGCCGTGCCGTTGTAGTCGACCTGCTTCAGGCGGTAGTAGTTCGCACCGGGCTGCGGGTTCAGGTCGGTCAGGCCGTAGTCCTGCCGAACGTCGGTCGTGCCTTTAGCGGTCACTTCGCCTACCGTTGTGAATTCGCCCAAATCTTGGCTACGTTCGACCACAAACCGGTCGGCATCGCGCTCAGACGTGGTGGTCCACGCCAGTTGCACGCGGTCGCCTTCGGGTTTGGCGGTAAAGGAAAGCAGCGAAACAGGGAGCGCCCCGCTGATGTCGCGAATCAAGAAATCGTCAACTTGAATTTTGGATATACCGTCTTCAAAGCCAAGTTTAAAATCGGTCATTGACTGACTGGCCGTTAATGCCGCCTGGTTATCAAACACTTTTGTCGTACCAACCCACAGGTCATACGTATCGATTGGCTGCTGTTCCAAACCACCCGCTGGAGTTGCGTACTTTAACGAACTATTTGTTTTGTTAACAATAAACGTAATGGTTTGCCAACCGTTGAAGGTTTGAGGGTAGTTATCCGCGTTACCACCGCTGGGCAACGCATTCATTTGGAAACCTGTACTGTTTTCTATATCAATAGCGAACCGGGCATACACATTACTGTTAGTAGGAGGGGCAGGGCTATTGCCAAAGCCAGAGCCAACATAAAACTTAACGGCATTTGCACCTGGCTTTGACGTCAATAATACCTGAAATCTAAATTGGATGTATAACGATATGGGCGCAGGCGAAAAATCAGTATTTCGCACGACGTATCCCCTGGGTACAGCAGTCGTGCTGGGTGGGTCTTGCTGCCGGTCAAATTCCAGCGCACCGTCAACAATATTTACCAAAAGATTGTAGTCCTGAGAGCCAGCAATACCGTTGAATTTGGTATTGTCCGGCGCTGCGCTGACGTAATTAGACGACGTTCCGCCCGCCGAAAAATTCTGTTGAAAATAAGTCGTCTGCGCTTGTGCGGAGAAATTAACTATGGTGGCAATAAGAACATAGAATGCGTAATGTCTTTTCACGAGTGGGCGTAGTTACGGTGGGTACGAATTACGCCTGCAATCTATTCACGCTTAACCGATTATCAAATTATTTAATACAAAAATGTGCCCGTTTCACTTTGTATAGTTACTCTCTTTCCTTCGTAGGTTTCTACCTGGCCAACTATTTGTGCCCTAATACCAAATGATTCTGCTACGTCAATAACTTGTTGAGCATATTGTTCCGGCAGATAGATCTCCAGCCGGTGGCCCATGTTAAACACTTTGTACATTTCTTGCCAGCTCGTGCCGCTTTCGGCCTGAATTAGCTGAAATAGGGGCGGAATCGGAAAGAGATTATCCTTAATAATGTGGAGGTTATCCACAAAGTGCAGCACCTTCGTCTGCGCCCCGCCCGAACAATGCACCATACCGTGAATGTGCGGTCGGAGTTCGTCCAGTAGCACTTTGGCGACGGGCGCGTAGGTACGCGTGGGCGACAGAATTAGTTGACCGACTGTAATGCCACCGGATCTTGTAGCTCCGACAAGAGTGTCGGAGCTACAAGATCCGTCAACCGCTTTGAACCGCTGTAAATCAAACTACGATCAATGGCGGGGTCGAAACTTTCGGGGTACTCGTCGGCTAAGTAGTGCGCCAGTACGTCATGGCGGGCCGAAGTCAGACCGTTGCTGCCCATGCCGCCGTTGTATTGCTTTTCATACGTCGCCTGCCCAAACGAGGCTAAACCGACAATAACGTCGCCGGGTTGGATGCAATCGTTGCTGATAACTTGATCGCGACGCATCCGGGCGATAACGGTGCTGTCGACGATAACCGTGCGGACCAGATCACCGACGTCGGCGGTTTCGCCCCCGGTGCTGTAAATCTCGATGCCGTGGTCGCGCAGCATCTGCAAGACCTCCTCCGTGCCGTTAATGATTTCGGCAATGACCTCGCCTGGAATCAAATTTTTATTGCGCCCAATGGTACTCGACAGCAGCATCGGCCCCGTTGCCCCGACGCAGATCAGGTCGTCGGTGTTCATCACAACGGCGTCCTGCGCGATGCCCCGCCAGACGCTTAGATCGCCGGTTTCACGCCAATAGAGGTACGCCAGCGCTGATTTCGTACCGGCCCCGTCGGCGTGCATAATCGTGCAAAAATCCGGGTCACCGGCCAGCGTATCGGGCACAATCTTACAGAACGCTCTGGGAAACAGACCCTTATCAAGTTGGGCAATGGCGTTGTGAACGTCTTCTTTACTGGCGGACACCCCGCGCTGGGCATAACGGTCGGTCATGGGGCAAAGGTACGAATCAATACACAATCCCGGCCTCAGCCCGGACAGCGTCCAACAGCGTCATCAGATTCAGGCTATCGTCCAGCGACCAAAGCGGGCTTTCGGTACGGCCTTCAGCGAGACACTGCATGACGTGCGCAGCTTCGTAGTTGTAGCCAAAGGTCGAACGCTCGGCGGTAAACTCCTCCGGTTCGCGGCCGTTTCGGTGCAACGTTAGGCCGGCCGTCTCGTGCCAGCGGGAATGCACCTGGATTAAGCCTTCGGTGCCGTGAATAAGAGCTTCGCAAGGCGTTTTGACGCGGAGTGTGCTATCTAAAACAGCCAGTTCGCCGTTGGGGTAAGTCAACACCATGCCACATTGCTCATCAACGCCCGTCGTGCCGAAGGTTGCCGTGGCTTTAAGGGTCTGCGGCATACCCAGCATGAAATACGCCCAGAACAAGGGGTAAATGCCAATATCCAACAGCGAACCACCGCCCAAGGCTTTGTTGTACAGCCGCCCGTCGGAATTGAACGGCGCGTTAAATCCGAAATCAGCCCGGACGCCCGTAATCTGACCAATCGCTCCGTCGTCGGCGAGGGCTTTGGCCCGTTGCAGCGTCGGCATAAAGCGGCTCCAAAGCGCTTCCATTAAAAAAACGCCTTTCGCTCGCGCCGTTTCGACCATTTCCCCCACTTGTTCGCCGTTCATGGCAAACGGCTTTTCGCCCAACACGGCAACCCCGCCGTTGAGCAGCATCAGGGTGTTTTGGTAGTGCTTAACGTGGGGTGTCGCCACATAGACCACGTCTAAATCGGGCAGCGTCAGCAACCCATCGTAGGCCCCGAACGCGTGGGGAATGTTGTACTGAGCCGCAAAGTCGTCGGCGCGTTGCCCATCCGACGAAGCGACGGCGTAAAGCTGCGCATCGGGTAAGGTAAGTAAATCTTGCGCGAATTTGTGAGCGATGCGGCCCGGTCCTAAAATTCCCCAGCGAGTCATGGTACGTAAGTGGGTTAATCAGTCGTTGGCCAAAACTATGTTTTTTCGCTAAGTTGCCAACCTCATTTCTGGCCGACTACGTGAAAAATCTTCGGTTTCTTATTGCCCTGTCCGGTTTGCTACTTGTCGGTTTCGGCGCGTTTGCCCAGATCGTCGAGCAGCCCGACCCGTTGCGGCCGTCCACGCCCGATTCAACGCTGACCAAGAAAAAGACCGATTCGCTCCGGGCCGCCGGGCCGGCCAGCGTTAGTGCCGCGGCTACCGTTACGCCCGTGTTTCGCTACCGGTTTTCGGCCGATGGTACGCTCACAGCGGGTAACGTTAGCCGTGCGCTGCTGCAACTCGCCGGCTCGGTGGATTATCAACTGAGCAATTATTTTAAGCTCTCCGCCAACCCATCGTTCGTCTACGGTCAGCAAAACGGTCTGTTGGCCGAACGCGAATGGTTCACCGACTTTCGAACGACGTACCGGCACGAACGGCGACTGTACTACCTGGCGTTTGGCTCCATCGAACGCAGCAACCTCCGGCGCATCAACCGACGTTTGAGCGTTGCTGGTGGGGCGGGTTATAAAGTAATCAACCGCAAACGGGCTTACCTCTCAATCACGAACGTGCTGTTGCAGGAGGGCACCGACTTTGCCGAACTCAGCGACGTGAGTGTGCTTAGAAATTCAACGCGGCTGTTCGGGGAATATACTTTCGGGGGCGACCGCTGGACCGTAACGCACACGGCATTGTACCAACCCGCGCTTGGTCAGTACAACCTCCGCTGGAACGCTACGCTCAGCCTTCAAGTCAAGCTAACCCCATCGACCAGCCTGCGCTCGACCTTAGCCAACGCGTTTGAAAGTTTGGTTGTGCCCGGCCGCCAGAACAACGATTTGCGGTTTACGGTGGGGGTAGTGTATGAGAAGAAGTAGGGGGGGGGGTTCGGTAACCCACAGGCGGCGCGGCCTCTGCTAATAATTCACCCCCCCCCCCCCCCACTACTTCTTCTCCGGAAACGGAATGATTAGTTTCTCACCCCGCGTAGCAATGTCTTTGGAACGACCGTTGGCCCGCATAATGGCTTCTTTGCTGACGCCGTACTTCTGCGCTACCACCCGCAGCACGTCGCCCGGCCCAACCGTGTGCACGGCCATCGCCTTAACTTTTAACGTAGTTACGCCCGCTTTGACGTCGCTTTCCGAGACGCCGGGGTTTAACTCTTTCAACGTACCAATCTTCATGTTGTAGCGGTTGGCCACGCTGTAGAACGTTTCACCGGCCCCTACCGTGTGTGAACTACCGACGCCACCCGGCTTAACCTTGGGCTTTGCAGCGGCCACGGCTTCCTTGGCCTTTTCTTTCTCTGCTTTCGCTTTTTCCGCAGCGGCCTTCTCGATTTTTGCCTTTTCTGCCTTGGCTTTTTCTTCGGCTTTCACTTTCTCGGCAGCAGCCTTATCGGCAACGGCTTCTTTGTCGGGGGCGGGTTTGCCTTCGGTGGTTTCGCGGTTATCGACGGCTACGTCTTCGGCGGCTGCGTTGGCCACAGGCGCGTCGGCGGGCGGCTCGGCCTGCGACAAATCGACCGGCACGGGTTGCGACGACGTGTCGACTTCTTCGGGAGCCATCAGCATTTCGGGTTCATCCTGAGTCAGCGGCTGCTGCGCCATCGTGTCGAGGGCTACGTTTGTTAGTTCGTCGGAGCCGTTGGTATCATCAGCAATGTATTCGTAGCCGACGTAGAGCAGGGCCGCAATCAGCCCGATCAGTACGAGGAGCGTGATGGCCGGCAAGCCGGAACTACCGGTCGGTCGGGAATTTGTCGTTTGGTTATCGGCTTCCATGGCGTAATCAGGCGTTAAGGCATTGTCAGTTGGCGGCTCATATCAGCCACTTTTTGTTTGAGGTCTTCTTTAAATTGTTGGAGATGTTGGGCAACCGTTTCATCGAACGTGCCCACGATTTGCGCGGCCAAGATGCCGGCGTTGCGCGCGCCGTCGAGGGCCATCGTTGCGACGGGCACCCCGGCGGGCATTTGCAAAATCGACAGCACGGAATCCCAGCCATCGATGGAATTGCTGGATTTAACGGGGACGCCGATCACGGGCAGCGTCGTCAGCGAAGCGACCATGCCCGGCAGGTGGGCCGCTCCACCGGCTCCGGCGATGATTACCCTAAGGCCCCGGTCGCGGGCGGTTTTGGCGTACTCGACCATTTTTTCGGGCGTGCGATGGGCCGAAACAATGTCTATTTCCCACGCCACGCCCAGGGTTGTGAGAACGTCGGCGGCCTCCTGCATGACCTTACGGTCCGAAAGGCTGCCCATGATGATGCCTACCATTGGGCGGTTGTCAATTAACGCTATGCGAAATAACGCACTTTAAGGTAAAAACTCCAAAAAGAGCGCGTTTTAGCCGGTTTATTTATTAGGCGCTTATACCTCACCCCCTTTCCCTCTTCGGTTGTAGGAAAAGGAAGTAG
The DNA here is from genome assembly GCA_964249775.1 of uncultured Spirosoma sp. Classification (GTDB taxonomy): domain Bacteria; phylum Bacteroidota; class Bacteroidia; order Cytophagales; family Spirosomataceae; genus Spirosoma. The sequence continues at coordinate 7,215 of CAXUEB010000030.1, read as the reverse complement.
ACTCGGCGTTTTTCACCCTTCTCCCAGAACGGGAGAGGGGGAAGGGGATAATTACACTAACGTCAACGGCTCAAACTTACGGCCCAGCACCGCCACGTCGTCGGCTCCGAGGTAATCGCGCAGCAGGGCCGCGTAAATCCGGCGAAAGTCAACCGAGTAGGCCAGGTCACCGTCAGTTAAGTTGGTCAGGTTTGGCGCTTCGTTGAGCACCTTACCCGGCCGGTCGCGACGCCCGAGACCACCGCCGATTAAGAACACGTTGTTGGCCGTGCCGTGATCGGTGCCGTTGCTGGCGTTCTGCTTGACTCGCCGGCCAAACTCCGAAAACGTCATTAGCAGCACATCGTCTAACCGCCCGGCCGCTTTCAGGTCGGTCGTGAACGCCCCGACGGCTTCGGCGTACTGACCCAACAGCCGCGCCTGCTGCCCCGGCTGATTGATGTGGGTATCGAAGCCGCTGATCGACACGTAATAGACGCTTGTACCCACGCCCGATTGAATCAACTGCGACACCGTCCGCAGCCGTGCGCCCAGTTCGTGGTTCGGGTACGTCGCTGCTGCTTGCGCCGTTCCGCCGTTCCGTTCTGCTTTGTCGTACACGTAAGCGGCCGACGATACGGTTTCGGCCAATGTTTTGTACAAATACGCTACTGGCTCGTGCTCTTTTTCACCGCTCACTGGCTTATGATTCCGGTTTAGATCGTTGATTAAGCCACTGCGGGTTTGGTTGTAAAGCTTCTTTGGATCGAGTACCGCCAAGCCGTTCAACTGATTACCCTTGAGCGCCAGACTCATTGTATCATCGACTTCAACCGTGCGAAACGGCTGCGCAGCTTGCCCGGCGCAGGCCGCGTCTAAGTACCGCCCGACCCAGCCCGTATTGAGATACGCGTCGGCATCACTGGCAGTCTGCCAGATGTCCATCGACCGAAAATGCGACCGGTCGGGGTTGGGGTAGCCCACGTTGTTGACAACCGTCAGCAGGCCGTCGTCGTAGAGCGCCCGCAGCGGTTTCAGCGCCGGGTGCAGGCCGATCTCGTCGGTTAGCGGCAAGACCTTCTCCGACGGAATGGCAATCGTTGGGCGTTCGCGGTAATAGATGTCGTTGCGGTACGGCACGACGGTGTTCAGGCCGTCGTTTCCGCCCGACAACTGCACAACAACCAAAATCTTTTCGTTCGACGGGGCGGGCTGACCCAAGGCCTGCGCTTCGTAGGCTTTCAGGAAATGGGGAATTAGCATGGTGCCCGCCGTCGTGAGGGCAGACTGTTTGATAAAATCGCGACGATTCATGACGAAAGAGCGAAAGAGTGGATGAGCGAAACCGAAACGCCAACCGAAGTGAATGAGTGGTTGTCGCGGCATTCGCTCTTTAACAAAGTTGATACTCTGGCAAACTCATCAAGGCGGCCGTCAGCGCGCGAATGCGGCCGGCTGGCGACGGGTCAATGCCCGCTTGCTTGGTGACGACCGCACGCTGTTCCGGGCGGAGCGGAAACGGCAGGAGAATCGCGGCCAGCGCGTCGGGCAAGTCGGCCGTTGGCGTTTTGGCGAAACGCTGCTCAAACGTTGTCCAGTCGACGGTTGTTCGGAACTGCCGCCCGCCTTTGGCTACCAGCGGCTGCGTGTTCACATCGCCATCTTCTTTGGGCTGAACAGGCACATCGGCGGCTTTCAGGACGTAGTTTGGTAGTTGCATCCGAAACAAGAGACTCGACGAGTCAATCCAATTTTTACCACCCGGCCAGCCCGCTACGTTCGGCGGATAGAGCAGAATCTGACCCAGCGTCCGCTGGATGAATAGCTGCGATTGCGGCTGCTCGAACGTTACGCCGAGCGTATGCCGCATACCAGCCAGCAACTCCACCGGCGATTTGATGCGCACGCCCACGTTTCGCTTGTCGTAAAACCAATCGGCCGTAAAGATACCTTCCATCAGACCAGCAATGTCGTAGCCGCTGTTGTAAAACTCGTTAGCCAGTTCGTCGACCCGCTTCTTATCTTCGGTTTCATTCACGAAAAATCGGTAGATCTTACCCGTGACGAACCGGGCGGTCTGCCGGTTTTCGAGCAGCATCGCCACCACGTCTTCGCCCCGGAACGCGCCCGTCTTACCAAACAACTCCTTCTGACCTTCGTCGTGTACCCGCTCCCGAAAAATGAACTGTCCGTCGAGGGTAAACTGCCAGCCCGTAAAGGCGCGGGCGGCTTCTTTTACGTCGCGCTCGGTGTAATTACCTTGGCTCGACGCCGAATGGCCCAACGTAAACAATTCCATTACCTCGCGGGCGAAGTTTTCGTTGGGCGCTCCCTTCCGGTTTTGCTGATTGTTCAAGAATTGCAGCATAGCCGGCTCCTTCGAGACCGCCATCAGCAAGTCGCCGAACCGACCAAGCGCGTGCCGACGAAGGGTGTTGGCGTATTGCTGCATGAATAAGGCGTTCTGCCCCCCGGTCCGGCAGGCGAAATGCCCGTGCCAGAACAAGGCCATCTTTTCGCGCATGCTACCCGCGGCCATCTGGTCGAGCCACTGCGCGTTCAGGTCGCGCACGTGTCCGGCGTTCGTGCGGATGCGTTGCCGAAGCGCTTCTTTGTCGAGTTGACCCTTGCGGAACATTTCCTTCAGTTGCTGCTTGGTCGCATCGTTGGCCGGCTCAATAACCTGCAAGTCATTGAACAGCGCGTTGTCCTG
>CAXUEB010000030.1:0-4513 GCA_964249775.1 uncultured Spirosoma sp. | reverse complement strand
GTCCTGAATCAGATTACGAACGAGTTGGCGAATGGGCTGGCGGGCCGCTGTATCCAGTTCGGCGGGCGTTGCCCCGAAGCTCGCCCGGCCCAGCAGGTGCCGTGCCCGCTCAATACCCGCCTGTCGATCAGCCATTTGGGTAGGTATGTGCATAGCCATCGTATTTCGCCTTTGACCCATAACGATGGGGTAAGGTTTAATCGCGTCTGGTTTGTGTCTCCACCAGCCACGGATAAGCAAATAGCACCAGCCAATCCGCCACTTTGCAACCGTTTGGTTTGCAACAAAGTCACCCGGTTTATCGTACAGATTACGTACCTTCGTCAATAAGGCCGAACGCGGCCTTTTTTAGTTCATGAAACAACGTTTACTCATAACCGGCTTGCTGTTTATTGTGGTAATTACCGCACTAACGGCTCAGCCTTTACCCCAGTACAACGCCCGGCAACGGGGACAAATCGAATCCCTTCGAGAGCAATTCCAACGGCGCTACGACGACAATTACCGGCGGGCTTTGGAACGAGCGCGGCAGTTGGGCCGGTCCCGTTCGGTAACAACGCGCGACGGGCGCGTGATGACGCTGGACGGCGTGGATGAACTGGGCAATCTGGTCTACGTCGGGCCGATTAGCACGACCCGCGCCGGCAACACGACCCGCACGTCGTCGCTCTACGCGGGGGGCGTTTTGGGTTTATCACTGTCGGGCGGCAGCGCAACCGTCCGCGACCGGCTCGGCATGTGGGAAGCGCAGGGCATTCCGCGCAGTACGCACGTTGAATTAGCCGGACGTATCAATCAGGTGGACCGGGGCGGACCAACCTACGCGGACAATAACACGCACGCAACCCACGTAGCGGGCATCCTGATGGCGCAGGGCCGCAACCCACAAGTGCGCGGCATGGCCTACGGAGCTAATCTGCAAGCCTACACCTCCGTCAACGACGCCACCGAAATGACGGCGGCTTCGCCCAATCTGCTGCTGTCGAACCATTCGTACGGCGTTGGCGCGGGCTGGCAGTACAACAGCAGCCGAACGACGACCGTCAAGTACGAGTGGCTGGGCGACACGACCCTGAGCGCGACGGATGATTACCGGTTTGGGTACTACAACACCGACGCGCAGGCCTGGGACCGGATTGCCGTGAATGCGCCGAACTACCTGATCGTGGTAGCCGCGTCGAACGACCACGACCCCGACCGGCCCGCGCCCGGCGAGCCGTATTACCTACCCAACAACGGCAACGTGCTCAGCCGGCAACCCCGCAATACGCAAACCAGTTACGATCAGATTCACACCCGCGGCACCGCTAAAAACGCCCTGACGGTAGCCGCCGTTAGCGCCATTCTGAACGGCTACAACCAACCGACCGACGTCAGGCTGGCGTCGTTCAGTAGCTGGGGACCCACCGACGATGGCCGCATCAAGCCCGACCTGTCGGGTGTGGGGGTGTCTGTTCTCTCCGGTATTAACGACTCCGACAGCAGCTATGCCGCGTTGCAGGGCACGTCGATGGCTTCGCCGAACGTTTGCGGGTCGCTGCTCTTGTTGCAGGAATATTACGCGCAGCTTAACCCCGGCCGGTTCATGCGTTCCTCGACCCTACGCGGGCTGGCGCTGCACACCGCCGACGAAGCGGGCGCGTCGCCCGGTCCGGACTACCGCTTCGGCTGGGGGCTGCTAAACACCGAACGGGCCGCGCGGGTGATGGGCAACGCATCCCGAACCAACGTACTCGACGAGCGGACCCTGGCGCAGGGCGCGACGTACAGCCTGTCAATCGTGGCATCGGGGCAGGGCCCGCTGGTAGCGACCATCTGCTGGACTGACCCGGAAGGCAACGTAGTAACGCCAACAGCGGGCAACGTCAACGACCGCACGCCCAAACTAATTAACGACCTCGACATCCGCATCAGCGACGGACGCACGACGATTCAGCCGTGGGTGCTGGACCCGGCCAACCCGGCTGCGGCTGCTACGCGGGGCGACAACGTACTCGACAATGTGGAGCAGGTACTGATTGCCAATCCCGTTCCGGGTCAGAGCTACACCCTCACGGTGTCGCACAAAAACGCGCTCCGCAACGAGCGGCAGGACTACGCCCTGCTGGTCAGTGGGGCGGGTGGTACGGCGTATTGCCTATCGGCCGCGACGAACAACGCCGACACCAAAATCAGCCGCGTTCAGTTTGGTAGCATCAACCAGGCCGGCGCGGACGGCTGCACGACGTACTCGGATTTTACAAACGCGACAACTACCGTTCAGGCCGGGCAGTCGATTCCGTTAACGGTCTCGCTGGGCACTTGCGGGGCGGTCCGCAACGCCGTCGTCAAAGCGTTTATCGACTACAACCAAAACGGCAGTTTTGACGACGCGGGCGAAACCGTCGCCTTATCGGGTGTCTTGACCAACTCGGGCCAATTTACGACTAACCTTGTCATTGCGCCGACGGTGCAAAACACGCAGTTTTTGCGACTGCGCATCGTGGCGACGGAAACCGAAGACCCGGCCACCGTGCGAGCCTGCGGCAGCTACGGCAACGGCGAAACGCAGGATTACGTGCTCCGCGTGGTGTTGACGACCAACGACGTGGGTACGGCGGCCCTGGTCTCGCCTGACGTTAATTTTTGCGGCTCTACCAACCGCGAAACGCCCGTAACGGTCCGCGTCCGTAATTTTGGCTCGGCCGAGCAGCGCAACGTACCCGTTACCATCCGCGTTGCCGATGCGAACAACGTAGACGTAACGACCTTGACTGGCACGATTCCCGTGCTGGCAGCTTTTAGTGAAAGCTTATTGACGTTGCGAACGCCGGCAACCGTAACCCTAACGCCGGGTCAGTCGTACCGCTTTACCGTCACGACGGGCCTAACTACGGATCAGAATTCGACCAACAACACCTTGACCGAAGTGCGCACGACGGCCGCTGCGCCCACGAACGGTTTGTTTTCGGTTATCCGCTGCGGCAGCGACACCGCGTTTTCGCTGCGCAACACCGGAGGGGGCACCGCGTTTTGGTACGACGCCCCAGCCGGCGGTAATTTGCTGGCGGCCGGCAACCAAACGGCCGCCCGAACCTTGCCCGCCAGTGGTCAATTTTACGCCGTACTAAACGACTTTTCGGGTACCATTGGACCCGCCGACAAACGCGCGTTCGGGGGCGGTTCGTACGGGGGTGGCTTTCAACCGGCCCCACTCGTGTCGGCGCAGGTGCCCTTGCTGATCGAAAGCGCTCGGCTGTACATCGGTTCACCGGGCCAACTGACGTTTACGGTTCGGCGGTTAGACAACACCGCCGTTTCGAGCGTAACGCTGGACGTAACGCCAACGCGCAACCAAAGCGTGACGACCACGACGGGCGGCACCTACCCGGACGATCCCAACGATTCCGGAGCCGAGTACGCCCTGAACCTGCGCATTCCGGCCGCGGGTGAGTACAAGATCACCATTGAATACGCCGGTAGCGCGTCTATCTTCCGCAGCAACACGGCCGTTACGGGCTTTCCGTACCGCCTGACCACGGCTACCGGTCAGCCGGTTATGACCATCAAAGGATCACTGTTTACCAGCAACGGCACGACCGATACGCTCCGAACGGCTTGGTACTACTTTTACAACCTGAAAGTTCGTTCGCTCGACTGCCCCGGTCCGCAACGGGTGGCGGTGACTCCAGCGGGCGGTACGGCCCCAACGGCAAGCGTTACGGCGAGCGGCTCCACGAGCGTTTGTCAGGGTGGCAACGTTACCTTGCAGGCGGCAACCGGACCAAACTACACCTTCCAGTGGTTCCGCAACGGTCAAGCGATCACGGGCGCGATCAGTAGTACGCTCCAGGCGGCTACGGCTGGTACGTACAGCGTGCAGGTAGCCAACGGCTGCTTGCCCGTGCTGTCGGCGGCCGTACCCGTTACGACGCTGACGGCGCAAGCGCCAACCGTAACCGCCGACGGTCTGATTTTGTCATCCAACGCCATCGGTACGATTCAGTGGCTGCTCGACGGCGTGCCCATTTCCAGCGCTACGACGCCTACGTTTGCAGCCGTCCGAACCGGTCGTTATTCGGTGCGGGGTAGTACCAACGGCTGTGGCGAGGCTATCTCCAATGAAGTGTATCTAACGATCTTGGCCGCCGAACCCGAACCAACCAGCGACGAACTACTGGTGTATCCTAATCCCGTTAGTCGACAGCTCACCGTTACGGTATCGACTGCTCCGTTGGGGAAAACCCCGCCGGTTGTTCGCCTAACGGACCTGCGCGGCCTGACGCTCCGCACGGCAACGCTCCAGCGCGACGGCAAAACCTACACGACGCAGATGGACGTGACAGATTTGCCGGCAGGAACGTACTTCGTTGCAGAACAGGACAGTCAGGGGCAAACGATTCGGGTAAGGCGAATAACAAAACAGTAGATTAAGGCATAAAGAAGCCCCGTAGTGAAACGCTACGGGGCTTCTTCGTACCAGGAGCGGGAGTCGAACCCGCACGGGCTTGTGGCCCACAGGATTTTCGTACCA
>CAXUEB010000029.1:25886-26310 GCA_964249775.1 uncultured Spirosoma sp. | reverse complement strand
GTATCAACGACCGACCCGCTTACCGAGCCGCCCGAGTAGGTCCGGGACCGTCCAGTCCGGGACCATCCAGTCCGAGACCATCCACAGCCAACGCCCGACGCGATTCAACCAAAACCAGCGTCAGTCGGTCTGACACGGCGAAAAAGCCAACCCCACGATCAGTCGTTATCAACGGGCCAATCTGGTCGGAAGATGGAAAACTGGGCGTGGTCGTCGTGCGGTCGTTAGACAATAAGGACCGCTGGATCATGCGCTTCGAGCCGGAAACGTTGACGCTCACGCTCCTCGACCGGCAGCATGACGACGCGTGGGTCGCCGGGCCGGGCATCGGCTCAACGTTTACGCCGGGCAACCTGGGCTTCCTGGCCGATGGACAAACGCTGGCATTTCAGTCGGAAGCCGACGGCTATTCGCATCTGTACAC
>CAXUEB010000029.1:20702-25876 GCA_964249775.1 uncultured Spirosoma sp. | reverse complement strand
CCGTCAACGTCTTGACCGGCGAACGCAAGCAACTGACCCAGGGTAGGTTTGAGATACAACAGGCGATTCTGTCCAAAGACAAAGAATACTTCTTTCTCCAAACCAACGAGGTGCACCCCGGTGAGCAGCATTTTTACCGCATGTCCATTAACGGCGGAGAACGGACGCGCCTGACAACGATGACCGGCGCAAACGAGGTAACGCTCTCGCCCGATGAGACCAAACTGGCCATCCGCTATTCAAGCAGTAATCAGCCGTGGGAATTGTACGTGATGGCGATCACCGGGCCGTTAGGTGGTTCGCAGTCGTTAGCCGTTCGTCGTCAACGCGCTGCGTCGTCCCGGTCCTTACCGGCAGCCGGTGAAGCTATCAAACTAACCAACTCACAAACTGACGCGTTCCGGGCCTATCCCTGGCGCGAACCGGCGGTGGTAACCATCCCCGCCCGCGACGGTCAGCCGATTTACGCCCGCTTGTACAAACCGGACGCGCGGTTCCCCGCCGGGACCCAGCCTGGGCGGGCAAACGGCAAAGCCGTCGTGTTTGTGCACGGCGCGGGTTACCTGCAAAACGCGCACAAGTGGTGGAGTCAGTACTTCCGGGAATACATGTTCCACAACCTCCTGACCGACCGGGGCTACACGGTGCTGGACATCGACTACCGCACCAGCGCGGGCTACGGCCGCGATTGGCGAACGGGCGTTTACCGGCACATGGGCGGCAAGGATTTGGATGACCACGTCGACGCGGCCAAGTGGCTCGTGCAAACCCAGGGCGTCGAGGCTGGGCGCATTGGCATCTACGGCGGCTCCTACGGCGGATTTATTACCCTGATGGCCATGTTCACGCAACCGGACGTATTCAAAGCAGGCGCGGCCCTGCGACCCGTCACGGACTGGGCGGCTTACAACCACCCCTATACGGCCAACATCCTCAACGAACCCCAGACCGACTCGCTGGCCTACCGGCGCTCCTCTCCCATTCACTTCGCCGAAGGGTTGAAAGGGCACCTGCTCATCTGCCACGGTATGGTCGACGTTAACGTGCATTTTCAGGACGCCGTCCGGCTGGCGCAGCGGCTCATCGAACTCAAGAAAGAAAACTGGGAATTAGCCGCCTACCCCGTCGAAGACCACGGTTTCGTGGAGCCGACGAGCTGGATGGACGAGTACAAACGCATTCTCAAGCTGTTTGAGGAGCGCTTGTGAGCTTATGTTTTTGCGAATTATACCTACCGTAGTGTTAAGGGTAACTATCGTTTCTATTTCTTTCTGAACGTTCTACAACAGACAAGCCCGGCGTTTATGTAAACGCCGGGCTTGTCTGTTCATCGATTCTATGGTTACTCAGTAAAACAAACCCCAGTCGTCGGGGGCGTCGTTATCCTTGTCGAAGCCGTTGACCCACTCGACGAACAGCAAACGGAACTGCTCAATTTCGTCGCGCAAGAGGTTGAGGTAAGCGGTAGCGGCTAATTTTTCGGCTTTGCAGTACGAAGTTTGGGCTAACAATTCGCGGGCGTGCATTTTAATGATGACCGCGTTTTCCATCCGCAACGTGTACAGGTCGCCCCCTTCGGCCCCGACGATCTTGGGGGCCAGCATCATGGCGTTGGCCAGCATCTGCTCGTGCATCATCAGGACGTCTTCTTCCTTGTTGATGGTTTCCACGATGGCCTGGGTCAGTTCCATGATTTCGTTAGCCTTGCGCAGAATCGGCAGGTTCTTGATGCGCTTGTTTTCGGCTTCCATCTCGGCGCGCGCTTCCTCGGGGTCATAGTCCTCGTCGAAACCGTCCCAGTCCATAAAGCTATCGTCGTCCTCGTCGTCAAAGTTCATCGTTAACCGGCAGGGGGAATCATGCTTTGCCCAGACAAAGTAACACAATCGTTTACCAAAAACAAACCATCACTCACCAAAAACTAACGTAGTAGGCTGACCATCAGCCTACCCGCCCGACGGTTCATTCCCCTGGCACGGGCAACGCCCGGCCCGTTCGGGCTATTTTGCCCAAACGGGCTGGCTAACGGACGCAAAAAGTGGAGGTCAACCCGTATCTTTGTCCGGTATCGCATCGCGTTTTTTCCCGCTCAGAATGACGTATTGTTTAGGTATCAAGGTGGCATCGGGCTTAGTCGCCATTGCCGACCGGCGACTCACGTCCGGCACGGAGGTTTCCTCAAACCGCAAAATTTCGGTTCACGAAGTCGAAAATCATTCCTTATTCGTAATGACGTCCGGCCTGCGTTCGGTGCGCGATAAAGCCATTACATATTTCAGCGAAGTCCTGGCCGAACGCGACCGGTCGTTTAATAAACTCTACAAAGCCGTCAACGCGTTTGGGGAGCAGGTGAAGCGCGTAGCGCAGGAAGACAAACCGTCGATTATTGCCAACGGGTTGAATTTTAATCTGAACGCCATCGTGGGCGGGCAGTTAGAGGACGACACCGAGCATAAACTGTACATGCTGTATCCCGAAGGCAACTGGGTTGAAGTTGACCAAGGATCGCCGTTTAAGATTATTGGCAACTCGGGCTACGGCAAGCCGCTGCTGAACCGCAATCTATCCTACGAAACCAGCCTTCAGGAAGCGCTCAAGATTGGGTTTCTGGCCTTCGACGCCACCCGCGTCAGCGCCAACGACGTCGATTACCCGCTCGACGTCGTGATCTACCCCAAAGATAGTTTTCACATGACCGAGTACCGGCTCGAAAAAGAAGACATGGACGAGGTTTCGCACCAGTGGAGCGCCCTCCTAAGCAACTCCGTCCGGCGGTTGCCGACGTACTGGATGGACCCCATCTTCGACAAAGTGCGCTCGGTTCAAAACGGTTAAACCCAACGATACCGTATTTCGTTACGAACCGGCAACCCGTCACCTCCGTGCTGGCACGGTTTTGCAGGCTGTAGTACGCAAACACGTAACTTTCTCCATTGAGAAAATAGATTGACTAAGCAGGAACTGACCGTTTTCTTACCGAAAAGCCGACCCGATAGCTTCTCTATTTAGTTGTCAGGAAACTATGCTACCAACCGAAGTTAAGACAGAGTCTTATCCTTTCTTGCGGGAAGGCGGCCAAATGGGCGAACTTACCCGCCAACATAACTGGTCAAAAACGTCCTTGGGTAGCCCCGACCAGTGGCCCTACAGCCTGCGTACCTCCGTCAGCAGTATGCTGCGTGCCGGCTTTCCGATGCTGGTACTCTGGGGCGACGAGCTAATCTGTTTTTACAACGACGCCGTCATTCCGAGTCTCGGTTTGGCTAAGCACCCAGCCCTCGGCAAGCCCGCGCGGGAGGTGTGGTCCGAGGACTGGTCTTTTGTGGGGCCGCGGCTCGAAGGCGTCCTGCAAACGGGTGAGCCGGTAACGTTTCAGGACGCGCCCGTGACGTTCTACCACCATGGGCAGACGGAGCAAGTCTACTGGACCTTTTCCTACAGCCTGATTTTAAACGACGACGGCGCGCCCGGTGGGATACTGGTGACCTGCCTGGAAACTACCCAGGACGTGCGCGCCCGCCAGCAATTAGGACAAAGTCAGCAACAGGTGCTGGCTTTATTTAAGGAATCCCCAGTGGCCATTGCCATCATCAGCCAAGAAAAGCTTACGTTTCGGATGGCTAACCCCTTCTACGGGTATCTGGTCGGACGTACGCCCGAGGAGATTATCGATAAACCGCTGCTGGAGGCCTTACCTGAACTGGCCGGGCAAGGGTTCGACCGGTTGCTTGAAGAGGTAATCGAAACGGGCAAGGCATTCATTGCCAATGAGGTAGCCGTCGATGTGATTCGTCAGGGCCAACGACAAACGATCTACATCAATCTAACTTATCAGCCCCGACGCGAAGCCGACGACCGCATATCCGGAATCTTAGTGGTCGCTACCGATGTTACTCAGCAGGTGCTGACCCGGCGGAATGTTGAAGAAAGCGAAGCCCGCTTTCGCTCGCTGATCGAGGAAGCCCCGGTGGCCACCTGTCTGTTTGTGGGCCGGGATATGGTCATCGAGGTGGCTAACGAAGCCATGATTGAGGTTTGGGGGAAGGGCCGGTCCGTGCTGGGTCAGCCACTCGCCGAGGCTTTACCCGAACTCAAAGAGCAGCATTTTTTGACAACCCTGGACCGTTTGTTCACTACGGGCGAGACTTACGACGCCAAAGGTGGCCGCGCCGATTTGGTGATTAACGGCGTCCTGAGTACGTACTACTTCGACTACTCCTTCAAGCCACTGCGCAACGCCACCGGCGCAATTTACGCCATTTTGGAAACGGCCGTTGACGTAACCGAGCAGGTGCTGGCCCGCCAAAAGCTGGAAGAGGCCGAAGAACGGCTCCGCCGGGCCGTTGAACTGGCTGAACTGGGAACTTGGGAATGGACCCTACAGACGGGCGTGATTACGTATTCCGAGCGGATTCGGCACTGGTTAGAGAACACCCAGAATTTTATTGTGGACCATCAAATGTACGCTCCGGTCCATGAGCAGGACCAAGCGCGTGTCCAACAGGCAATGGTGAAGGCCGCCCAACCCGAAGGCGATGGGTTACTCGATGAGGTATACCAAATCGTTACGCGCCAGACGGGGCAGCTACGGACGATGCACACCCAGGGCAAGATGTACTTTGATGAGCAAGGCCGTCCCCGCCGAATGGTGGGTAACATGCGGGACGTTACCGAGCAGCGGCAGCAGCAGCAGGCTTTAGAGCAGAAAGTGCAGGAACGGACCCAAGAATTGCACACCTCCGTTGAGGATCTGCGCCGGTCCAACGACAACTTGCAACAGTTTGCCTACGTGGCCAGCCATGACCTCCAGGAACCGCTCCGCAAGATTCAATCCTTCGGCGACTTGCTCAAGAGTCAGTATGCTAACCAGTTGGGCGATGGCGTCGATTACCTGCAACGGATGCAGTCGGCGGCCGGCCGCATGTCCACGCTCATTAAGGATTTGCTGGCCTTCTCGCGCATTTCAACCCAGCAGGACGCCACGGCCGCCGTTGCGCTGACTAAAGTGGTACAGACGGTGCTGACCGATCTGGATCTGATTGTCCAGGAAACGGGTGCCCAAGTAGCCGTCGAGCCGCTGCCGACCGTGTTGGGCGATCGTTCGCAGTTGGAACAACTTTTCCAGAACCTGCTCGGCAACGCCCTCAAGTTTCGCCGGCCCGATACCCCACCTA
>CAXUEB010000029.1:12221-20692 GCA_964249775.1 uncultured Spirosoma sp. | reverse complement strand
GCCGGCGGGCGTCCGACCCACCCGCCACACGGACGCCTACCACCGCATCGACGTGGCCGACAACGGCATTGGCTTCGAGGAGAAGTACGTCGACCGCATCTTTCAGGTCTTTCAACGCCTGCACGGCAAGAGCCAGTACGCCGGCACGGGCATCGGGCTGGCCATCTGCGCGAAGGTAGCGGCCAACCACGGCGGGGCCATCACGGCCATCAGTCAACGCGGTCAGGGCGCGACGTTTCACGTATATTTGCCGGTGTAAAAAAGGGTGTACGGTGTAAAGGATGTCGGGTTCAGGCCGCCGACACGGTCAGTACTTCCTCAATCTCTTTACCTCCGGACAGCTTACCCCTTTTATACCCTACACCTTTTACCCCCTTCCCCAATGCACCTCCACGTCCGGCACCAGTCCGAGTACACCTACGACGTTCCCGTTGCGCTGGGTCCGCAAACGCTTTACCTGTATCCCCGCACCTATCCGTACCAGCGGCTGCTGCGCTACGACCTGACGATCGACCCGGTGCCGTCGCAGGTAATCCGCAACGTCGACGTGGAAGGCAACGTGCAACAGGTTATTTACTTTGGCGAGCCGACGCGCCATCTGCACGTGACGGCCGACATCGAACTGCAATCCGACGAGTTCAACTCGTTCAACTTCGTTCTCTTTCCCTTCGAGACGCAGCGCGTACCGTTTCGCTATCCGAAAGCGGTTCAGGATTTGTTGCAGCCTTACTTAGCGCGGGAAGGCGTAACGAGTCGCGTTGAAGACTGGGCCAAGCAAGTAGCCGCCAGTGCGGGCTGGCAGACGGTGCCGTTTCTGATTGCCCTCAACAGTGCAATTCGTCAGTTTACGTACCAAGTTCGGGAGGAAGGCGCGCCCATGCCTCCTGAACAAACCCTAACCGAACGTTGCGGGTCGTGCCGCGATTACACGACGCTGTTCATGGCCGCCTGCCGGAGTTTAGGCGTGGCGGCCCGGTTCGTCAGTGGGTATCTGTTCGGTAACCCGCAGCAGGAACATCAGCTTCACGCCTGGGCCGAAGTGTACCTGCCCGGTGCGGGCTGGCGCGGTTTCGATCCCACCGAAGGCTCGATGGTCGTTAACCGGCATATCTTTCTGACCTCCACGGCCAAACCCGAACTGGCCGCGCCCATCAGCGGGACTTTTAGCGGGCAGGCCCAATCAACGCTGCGATCGGAGTTAAACTTTAGGTAGTTCGTAGCGGAACGCGCAGCCTGTACCCTTGGCCGACCGCCGGTGGATCGGCAAAAGCAAAGCTGGCGCGTCAGCAAACGACAAAGTCTACGCGTCCCGTCATAAACTACAAACCGCGAACGGTAAACTGACTATCTTTGTGCTTATAGTCGAATACTTACCTGAACTGCACTGTGGCATTAATTAAGTCGATTTCCGGGATTCGAGGCACGATTGGGGGACGCAGTGGGGATGGACTGACGCCGTTAGACGTCGTCAAGTTTACGGCCGCCTTCGGGCAGTGGCTCCAGCAACGCAACCCCGACCGCCCCACCGTGGTTATCGGCCGCGACGGCCGGCTGTCGGGCGAGATGGTGTCTAAATTAGTAGCTGCCACCTTGCAAGGTCTCGGATTGAACGTCGTGGATTTGGGCCTGTCAACCACGCCCACCGTCGAACTGGCCGTGCCGGGCGAAGGGGCCGCGGGCGGTATCATCCTGACCGCCAGCCATAACCCGATTCAATGGAACGCGTTGAAACTGCTCAACGAATCGGGTGAGTTTATTTCGGCCGACGACGGAGCCGAAGTGCTGGCCCTTGCCGACGCCGAGTCGTTCGACTTTGCCGACGTGCGCAAACTGGGTCAGTACCGCACGGATTCCGCCAGCGACGGCACCTGGCTGCAAAAACACATCAACCAAATTCTGGCCTTACCCTTAGTCGACCGCGCGGCCATCGCCGGGCGTAACTTCCGGGTCATCGTTGATGCCGTTAACTCTACCGGCGGTTTGGCCGTGCCGATGCTGCTGGAAGCCTTGGGCGTAGAGCACATCACCAAACTGCACTGCGAACCGACCGGCAAGTTTGCCCATAACCCCGAGCCGCTGCCCGAAAACCTGCGCGACATCATCAAAGAAATGGAGAAAGGCAGCCACGACCTCGGCATCGTCGTCGACCCCGACGTTGACCGGCTGGCCTTAATCTGCGAGGATGGTTCGCCCTTTGGTGAGGAATACACTTTGGTCGCGGTCGCCGATTACGTGCTCAAAAACCGGAGCGGGTCGTCGGGACAGGGCAACAACAGCGTCTCGAATCTGTCGAGTACGGTGGCTCTGCGCGACGTAACGCAAAAATACGGTGGGCAGCACTTCGCATCGGCCGTGGGTGAAGTGAACGTGGTCGACATGATGAAGGAACATGACGCCGTGATTGGGGGCGAAGGCAACGGCGGCATCATCTACCCGGAGCTGCACTTCGGCCGCGACGCGTTGGTGGGTATCGCCTTATTCCTAAGCCACTTGGCAAAGTTCGGCAAGTCGGCGTCGATCCTGCGCCGGACGTATCCAAACTATTACATATCCAAAAACAAAATCGAATTAACGCCCGACGTAGACGTGGATGCCGTGCTGGCGCGCATCCAAACGAAGTATGCCCGCAACCCCATCAACACCATTGACGGCGTGAAGATTGAGTTTGACAAAGAATGGGTGCACCTGCGCAAGTCGAACACCGAACCCATCATCCGAATCTACTCCGAATCCGACACGCTGGCCACCGCCGATCACTTAGCCGGTAAACTCATCGCCGATATTAAGGAAGTGATTACGGAGAAGCGGTAGATGCGTAAAGTCGGAATTCTTAACTCCGACCTTACGCATCCAACTTTGCCAAGATCTATTTCCACTAAACGCAAAATGCAAAACGCCCCTCCCAGACTGGGAGGGGCGTTTTGCGTAGTATCTACCTTATTACTTGTTGGTCGAATACGTCGTATCCGTGTCCGTGCCGGTTAGGCCGGTGCCGGTCGTACCCATACCGGTCGTCGTCGTGCCCGTCGTGCCAAGGTTCTCGACTTCAACGTCCGTGCTACGAACCGTGTCGCGAACCGTTTCAACGCGCTCGTTGACTTCTTTGCCAACCGAAATTTCTTCGACAACCTGCGCCGTCTTCGAGACAACCGGTACTTCGGCGCTTTCGGTCATGCTGATTTCACCCTCTTGGAAGGCGTTCAGGTCAGCAGCCGTAGCGGGCCGATTAACCGGCGTCCGCTGAATGCTAACGCGCTCTTCGCGCAAACGTACGCTTTCTTCAACCGGACGCTCGATGATGCGGCTCCGTACCCGAACACCACCCGTTTGCACTTCCCGCTTACCAACTTCCAGGTTTTCTTGGACCACTTTAAGGGTATCACCCGTGTTGATGTTGTCCGTCACATCGGTGTTGGTAGTATAACCGGTCGTGCCCGTTACGCCCGTGTCAACGGTCGTAGTCCCGTAGGTTGACGTGCCGGTGCCGTAGGTCGACCCACCTTCACGCTCGTTTACGTCAATAGCGCCATTGTCATCCAAAATGTCGGCTGCCCGCTCGGCTTCGTCGTCCGACATAGCGTGTACCGTTACGATCGAACCCCGCGAACCAGCCCGCGTGTAACGCGTCCGAGTGTCTTCATCGTCGTCACCAAACAGCGAACGGAAGAAACCGCCGATGCCACCCGAATTGCTGTCGTTGTCATCGTCGCTGTACGTGTTCTCGCTGTACGTGCCCGACTGAGCCGAAACATCGACATTACTGCGCGAAAAACCGGCGCTTACTAATTGGTCAACGGCCTGCTGGGCCTCGGTGGCGCTGTCGAAGACGCCGATTACTGTCATTGCCATAATCTTGGGTATTTGCGTTGAGAATGTGAAAAATGAGTTGATCTATAACGAAGGTCTGCGTTTCAGACCGGACGTTCACTATTGGGTTCGGTACGCTCAGTGCGCTCGATTATAATCTCCTCCCGGCGAAGCGGTATGCGTTGGGTGTCAATGGTTTCGGATTGCTGCTTAGTTACCCGCACTTCTTCGACCAGCATTAACCGCTTTTCCGTAACCACCACTTCCTGCAAAACTGGGTAGATCGTCACGTCGCCTTCCTGCCGAACGGCGGGCGGAACGTCAACGTATTGGTTAATGGGGACTCGTTCGATGTTGTATTCTTCCCGAACCAACGACGTATTAACGGTCTGTTCTTCTTCCAACACGTGCTTTGCAATGCGCACCTGTCCCGTTTCAACGACTTGCTTACCGACAACAAGCTGTTCCTCGATAACTGGAATTGTGAAATCTTCCCGCTGAGCAAGTCGATCAGACTGGTTGCCAACCAGCTCAACTGGTCGATTCAGGTCATTGAGATTATCGGTTGAATCGGTGCTCATTGCTTTATCAGGGAAGGCCGCACAGCGTAACCTGCTTGGCACATGTAGTAAGTCGGAAATCGGCTAAAGTGTTCTACATTTTTGGTAAATTTTACCGCTCAATCTACTAAACGGCTTCTGAGTCAATCGCTTACTTTCCATCTTACGAGAAGCTCCCGGTTGCAGGGTTACGACAAAGGGCCGGACGGCTGCCCAGCCCTTTATCGTCCTTGCCCCGGTAAGCGCATCACCGGGTCATTCCGTAAGTTAGGCCGATTGCTTACCGTCCTTCGTTGGTACGAACTTCGCCCACGGGCCGGTCGTAGCGGCTGTAATCGTCTTTGGAATCCGTACCTACTTTAGCCCCAAAGCCAGCCGCAACAACGCCAACGACTAAACCTAAAAAGCCAAAAATGGCGGCTTTCGACGCGGCCGAAGCTGCATCATCGGCCACGTGCCGCGCCTGAATTTCAGCTTCTTTCTTGGTCTGATCGAACTTCACGCGGGCTTGCTGATACGTTTTAGTCCAGTTGTCAACGACCTGCTCCGCTTCCGCGCGGCTTTTTCCCGTCCGTTTCATGACAACGTTAACGGCGGCATTGCGGTCAATCTGGTCGGCTACTCCTTCACCCCGCTTGATAAACTGGTCGATTACTCCGTCCGCCGTTTCATCGGCTCCTTGCGGATTCGACGCGGCCCGCTCGGCCGCGTTACCGGCTTGATTCGTAGCCTGCTGGGCCTGCCGTTCCAACGCTTCGGGGCGTAGGCCGGGCTTACCCGTTTCGCGCAACACTTGATTGACTTCGTTCTTGAGGTCCGTCAGATCGAGGTCTACGCCGTTCTGCCGTAGTTGATCCTGGGCTGCATCCTTTAAATCGGGCGCGACTTGGGCAATACCCGAACCGGCCGCGCTGGCCAAATTGCCAATCAGCCGACTGGCTCCGCCGATGATTCGGCCCACGGCCGTTGACAGCAGATACACAGTGAGCAACGTTACTAAACTCCAGGTTAGAACTCCGTGGATGACACCGTCAAACAAGCGGGGGGCGCTGGCTAAACGGCCTGCTACCCAGCCGCCGGCAAACAACGACAGCAAACTGCTAACGATATACCAGATGGCGCTACCAATGCCCAAACCCGCGGTTGGATTTTGTTCTTCGACCGGGTCAATTGAACCCAGTCCAATGCCAACGCCCAGGAGGGTCAGCAGCATCTGGGTGACGATAGCGACCAAGACGCCGGCAAAAACCGCGCTCCAAGAGATGCGCTTTGCGGCCGAAAGACGACCCAGATCCGGGCGATTTTCGTACGTAATTCCTCGTTCCATGTTTTTAACGTTGAGTTGAAGATAAACTGACGGCCTGTTCAGCCCGGCTGCCTTGGGCGGCTTGACAACACAATCCGGCGAAGTGCCGAATTGTGTTGCCCATTGAACTTAGGATTCTAAGTAATTTGTAGCGTTGAGTAAATCAGAAAGACCTCTGATGCCACTCCAACTGTTCTAAAACCATGCCGCATCCCTCACCTAACCTTTAAGTCCTTAGTTATGAGCTATCTTAAGTGCATATTATCTATTTGTTAACTATACATTCACCCTAAAGTGGGGAACCCATTGCCCGCAATTGGGGAGGAAAACTACTTACTTCCCTCCCCCAAAATTACCCATCTGGTCTGACGTCTGGTGACCTCCAAACCGAAATTCCCAACCGGTCGACTGGTTGGGGACTAATAATGCATACGATCGACTGGCGTTTTGGGTAGGTTTACCAGCTTACCCGTGGGCCTAAATTCGTTTACGCCGTTTTTACTCCCACTCAATCGTGGCCGGTGGCTTGGATGAAATGTCGTAGACGACGCGGTTAACGCCTTTGACGCGGTTGATGATTTCGTTCGAGACGTTGGCCAGAAATTCGTAGGGCAGGTGCGCCCAATCGGCCGTCATGCCGTCGACGCTCGTCACGGCGCGCAGGGCGACGACGCGCTCGTACGTGCGCTCGTCGCCCATCACCCCTACCGACTGCACGGGCAAGAGCATGGCCCCCGCCTGCCAGACTTTGTCGTACAGACCCTCGCGCTTCAATCCGTCGATAAACAAGGCGTCGACCTGTTGCAGAATGGCCACTTTTTCGGGCGTAACGTCACCCAGGATGCGGATCGCCAGTCCCGGACCGGGGAACGGGTGCCGCCCCAGGATGGTATCGGGCAAACCGAGCGTTCGGCCCACAGCCCGCACCTCGTCTTTAAATAATGTGTTGAGCGGCTCAACGACTTTCAGCTTCATAAAGTCGGGCAGGCCGCCGACGTTGTGGTGCGACTTAATGGTTGCCGATGGCCCTTTAACCGACACCGACTCAATCACGTCGGGGTAGATGGTGCCCTGCCCCAGCCACGAGACGCCTTCGATGCGGTGCGCTTCCTGGTCGAACACGTCGATAAAGGTCCGACCGATAGCTTTGCGCTTGGCTTCGGGGTCGGTCAGGCCAGCGAGGGCCGCGTAGAATTGATCTTTGGCGTCAACGCCCCTGACGTTCAGCCCCAACGTGTGGTACGATTCCAGCACGCCCTCGAATTCGTCTTTTCGGAGGACGCCGTTGTCTACAAAAATGCAGTATAAGTTTTGCCCAATCGCCTGGTGAATCAGCGTGGCTGCCACGGACGAATCGACCCCGCCAGACAGCCCCAGCACGACCTTGTCGTCGCCAAGTTTCTCCTTCAACTGGGCCACCGTTGTTTCCACGAACGATTCCGCCGTCCAGTTCGGTGAGCAGCCGCAGATGTCGACCACGAAGTTTTTTAACAAGGCTTTGCCTTGCAGCGAGTGCGTTACTTCGGGGTGAAACTGAATGCCGTAGGTCGGTTCGCCGGTTACCTGGAAAGCCGCCACCTGAACGGTTTTGGTAGAAGCAATCACCGCAAAATCGTCCGGGATGCGGGTAATCGTATCGGCGTGCGACATCCAGACCTGCGAGTGCGGATCAATACCCTGCATCAGTGGGCTGTCGGTGTCGACGGTGCCGAGTTTGGCCCGCCCGTATTCCCGAATGGCCGACGCTTGCACCTCGCCCCCACTCGTGTGGGCCAGTAATTGCGCGCCGTAGCACACGCCCAGCACGGGCACCCGCTGGCGGAACGGGGCTAAGTCTACCCGCGGTGAATCCGCATCGCGGACGGAAGCTGGACTGCCGGAAAGAATGATCCCCTTAATGTCAGGCGAGAGGGCGAGCGAATCATTGTACGGGTGGATTTCGCAGTAAACATTCAGTTCGCGCACCCGGCGGGCAATGAGTTGGGTGTACTGCGAGCCGAAATCCAGGATTAAAATTTGTTCGGTGGCCATGAATCGGTCTCTAAAATGCAAAGTTAGGGCATTTTTCGATACGCAGTCGTCCGGTAGCCGCCGTCCGTTTGCCCCCATAGCACTGAGCAGACCCGTGTTCGCGGGCTGAGAACCCACGGAATAATTAGCAAAAACTACCCGAATTAGAATTGTATTTATACTGGAATTTTTCGGTTTTACGCCCGATTTAGATTGTAATTTTCAATTTTTCTGCTATAACCTAAAATCCTGCCCCTAACTAAGCGTCGTAGGTACTCTCGTTTTCGACTCGTTTTAATCTCCCTTTAATCACACTCAATTTTTATGAACAAGTTTTTTACTTTTTCGGTCCTGTTTTGCCTTCTAATCCAGCGCTTATCGGCGCAGACGATTGTTGATCCCGATTTGCGGAACGCCCTGACCACGACGCCAATCGTCCAAGCGATCGTTACGTTTAACGGCACCGGCGCGCCCCAGCCCGCCCAGGTAGCCTTACTCAAGCAAGTCGGCATCACCAAAGGCATTACGTTTCGAGCCTTGCCGATTGCCGGCGTACTGGTCACCGCGGCTCAGGTAGCTGCCCTTTCGCAAAATCCCGACGTAAAGTCGGTTTACCTCAACAAACGGCTTACCTACGTTAACCACGACGATACGCACCTAACCGGCGTCAAGCGGGTGCGGACCGACAAGACCATGACGGCCCGTAACGGCGGCCTGCCCCTGTCGGGCAAGGGCGTCGGCGTGCTCTTCGGAGTGCGCGCCGACGAACCGGCGGAGCCTCTCCTCGC
>CAXUEB010000029.1:10365-12211 GCA_964249775.1 uncultured Spirosoma sp. | reverse complement strand
GTGGCGTCGACGGCACGCACGACGACCTCAAGTTCGGTCCGCACTTGGTGCAGAACACGCTGGGGTCGACGAATCTGAACGCCATCGACGCCTTGCTGCCCGTGACTTACATCGAGGGCGTTCCCAACACGGATTCTAATTCGGGCCACGGCACGCACTGCGCCGGAACGGTCGGTGGCACGGGCGTAAAATCGGGCGGGCGGTACGAGGGCGTCGCACCGGGCGCGAATCTGCTCGGTTACGGTTCGGGCGCGGCCCTGCTGGTGCTGGATGCCATTGGCGGCTTCGACTACGCCTTGACGCACCAGTTTCAGTACAACATCCGGGTAATTAGCAACTCGTTCGGCACGAGCGGCACGTTTGACCCGGCCCACCCCATCAACCTCGTCACCAAGCGGTGCTACGACCGGGGCATGGTCGTTGTGTTTGCGGCCGGCAACGAAGGACCGGGTTCGGACACGCACAATCCTTACGCCATTGCGCCCTGGGTGATTTCGGTGGGGGCCGGCGATAAGTTTGGTCGACTGGCTGAGTTTTCGTCCCGCGGGGTAAAGGGCGAAGGCGGTACGTTCAGCATCGACGGCGAAACCTGGTCGTTCAAGAACGAACCCGTTATCGTTGCGCCGGGCGTCGACGTAATTTCGACCCGCGCGATTGCGCCAATATCGTCGCTGGGCGCGCAGCAGGACGCCGAAGTCTTGCCACCGGGCCAAATTCCGTTCTACACCCACAGCAGCGGTACGTCGATGGCGACGCCCCACGTGGCGGGTATCGTGGCTCTGATGCTCGAAGCCAAACCGTCGCTATCACCGGCGCAGGTAAGTCAGATTCTCCAAAAAACCGCGACCAACATGCCGGGTCGGGAATCGTGGGAAGTGGGTGCCGGCTACGTCAACGCCTACGCAGCTATTGACCAGATTTACCGGTCGGCCCCGTTCGGTTCGACGGTCAACAGCGCCCGCACGTTCCGCAGCAGCGTTGACAGCCGGACGATCAACCAACCGTTCTCGGTGAATTACAACCCACTGCTAACGGCCAACAATCAGGTTACGTTTCAGGTGGCTTCGGGCACGAACAGCCTCGAAGCCAAGCTGACGGCGGGGGGCGTGTCGGGGCAAACGGGTAACCCCGTTAACCTGATTCTCATTGACCCGGCCGGCACCGAGTACCGCTCGGGTACGCCGGTCGCCTTTACGCTCTACGCGGACCGGAGTGTGGCCGTAGCCGCCCCCGCACCCGGCACCTGGACGCTGAAGGTAGACGGCCTGCGCGGAGTGGCCCTGCCCGAAACGATTACCGGCAACATCACCCAGTTAGCCGCCAGCGGCACGACCGGGCTGGGCGACGTTGCGGGGAACGCGGCCGAAGCGTCGATTAAATTAGCCATCAGCAAGCGGTTGATGGACGGGCTGAATGGTAGCTTCCGGCCAAACGAAGTGCTCAGTCGGTTTCAACTGGCCGAGTATCTAATGATGGGGCAGGGTATTCGGCAGTATCTTCCCACCGACGGCAGCCGGAGCATCAACGACGTAGCCGGCTCGGATTTACTGCTGGTTGAATCGGTCACGGCAAAGGGAGCCGCGCTGCGCGACCGCGAACACGCATCGAACGGTGTGATGACGCGGGCGGCCAACGGCGGCTTTTATCCCACGGGTTCCGTCGACCGGGTATCGCTGGCTTATTCGCTGGTGCAGGCGTTGGGCTTCCAGCAGCAGGCACAGCAGCGCTGCGGGCACATGAACACAGGACCGCTCAGTCGCGCAGCATTCAAAGCCCGGATATCAGGTGTTAGAGGCGATGGCAGCTGCGGTGCCTTCAGGTGGGGCACTGCAGCACGCAGAGCAGA
>CAXUEB010000029.1:8261-10355 GCA_964249775.1 uncultured Spirosoma sp. | reverse complement strand
AAACCCTACCGCTTGACGACGCTGGCAGCATACCCGCCGACATGACTGGTTACGTTAGCCTTGCGCTGGAGTTGAACTTAATCAACGCATTCTATAAACTGACGCAGGGTCCGTACGATCTGCAACCCACGCTGCACGCGACCTTCAAGCCCGCGCAGCCAATTACCCGCGCTGAGTTCGCCGTGATTATCACCCGCACTTTCCCGCACTGGGAAGCCGTTACGGTTCCGGCCGCCCAAGCGCGGCTGGCGGCTTACGACGAGCTAACTACGGCCGAGGCCACGGCGTATCCGAACCCCTGCCAGGGCAGCACGATTATCCGGTTCACCGTACCGCAGGCCGGTCACGTGTCGGTCGATGTACAAAACTTGATTGGTGGCAAGGTGCAGACGCTGGTCGACGAATCGAAGCCCGCCGGCAGTCACCAGGTTCCGTTCAACGGCAGCAACCTGCCGAGTGGGGTCTACCTGTTTACGGTTAAGACCGGCACGACGACTTCATCGAAACGGCTCGTGATCCAATAGGCCCCGGTTTTAGTTATTACAAAAAATCCCAGCCGTCGTCGGTTGGGATTTTTTTGTTTACTGAACGAATGAAACCGACCACGGAAAAATGGCGAATCACCCAAGCGGCTTTCGGCTTCCTTAGCGGGAACGTTGATGACGAGACGTTATTCCCGTTTTTCAAGCACGGGCCAGCCGTTTTGAAAGGTTAACCGACGAAGGTCGATTTTTGACCGACCCTTATCCTCCGCGTCGTAGTAATGAATTGACACCATCATCCGGTTACTTTCGCGCAGCAATCCAACGTGACCAGGCCCCACGTAACGTCCTTCCGTTCGCAACACCAGCGTGCCCCCACCCGCGGCCATGTCCTTACCCGATTGGTCGTAAAAGGGTCCCAACGGATTCTCTGAACGCCCCACAACAATATAATACGTGCTGTTGAGACCCTTACAGCAAAAGCCGTTGTTGGCAAACAGGTAGTAGTAACGCCCTTCTTTGATTAGGGCCGGTGCTTCCCAGTCCGACTGACGTCCGCCCGCTACGGGTTTAACGGCCGATCCGGCTCGGAGCTTTCCGGTTACGGTATCGATTTCGGCGATGCCAATACCGCCGTGAAATGAGCCGTACACCAGGTATACCCGGCCGTCGGTGTCGCGCATCAGGCCGGGGTCGATGGCGTTGATGTCGGTTCTGACCTTCGACGTAACGACCACGCCCTGATCGCTCCAGCGGTAGTCCGGCGACTGCGGGTTGAGCGTGGGCGTGGTCGTTACGCCAATGGCCGACACCGACGATCCGAATGTCGAGCAGGAATAATACAGGTAATACCGGCCGTTCATCCGAATACAATCGGGTGCCCAGAAGTGCCCGGTAAACCCCCGCACCGTACTGTCGATCCAGGTGGGCCATTCGCCTTTGGCAAACACCGGCTTGTCGACGGCCCACTGCCGAAGATCCAAAGACCGGACGGCTTGTACACCGTGTCCCGTTGAAAAATACCAGTAGACGCCCGCTTCGTTCTGAATGGTACTCGGGTCATGCGTGGTAAAACCAGCAACCGGGTTTTGCGCCGAGATTGCTAAGCTCCAGAGCGTTCCGACAACCAGAATGACAAATTGCGGTTTAACGACCATGCACATTGTTAATTGGTTCGGTCGGCTCAGAGCGTAATCTTCTGCACCGGCGTGTACAGCAGTTCGGCGACACCCACGGTTTTCACGCCGATGCGGGCGTAGGCGTAACCTTTGCTCGTAACGCTGGTGGGCATTGCGAGCGAGAGCGACAGCGGCTTGCTCAAATCAGCCAAGGCCGTACCCGTCAGATCAGCCCGGCCCGCGTTGTTGTTGATGTCCACGAACTGCGTCGCGCCGACGTACAGCGTGGCTCGTTCGATGGCTCGTCCGGCGGTAGCTTGCCGGACGGTCGCGGTTGCGGTCAGGTTGTTACCGCTCCGCTGAATCGTTTCGTTGCGGATTACGTAGTACGGCTGCACCGGCACGTCGACCTGGGCCGCCCCACGGACCTGCACCGCAATCGTGTCGGTGTTGTCGACCCAGGGGCCGTTGCCCCGCAGCCGGACGAGCTTGTA
>CAXUEB010000029.1:1469-8251 GCA_964249775.1 uncultured Spirosoma sp. | reverse complement strand
TCAAAGACCGTTGCCGCGAAGGAGCCATCCTGCCCAACGAACACCGGAATTTTGGTGAACAACTGGTAGCCCCGTTGCCACAGCTCCAACTGAACGCCGTTGGTGCGAACGCCCACCGGCTGGTTTTCGTACACCACCCGGCCCGTAATGGTGGAAGTCGGCTCGTCAAAATTATCCTTGGCGCAGCCCGCCAGCAGCAACGTCAACGCCAGCAGGCTAAAGAAAATAGCTTTCATAATCAGCGATCAATGAAACGGGTTACGAACGATCTTGGGGTTGTTGTTGATGACGTTCTGGTCGATGGACGAGTAATAGTTGCCCAACTGAAACAAGCGCGGTGCCCGGAAGCGCGGAGCCACCATCTTGACAAACACGTACTTGCCGTCGCGGGCCGCGTCGCCGGGGCGTATTACGCGGTACGGATACAAGGCGTACATCATCGCATCAGGGTTGGGCGGGCTGCCGTTCCAGATTTCGTGGGCGATGCGCCAGCGCATAGCGTCCCACACCCGGTGGTCCTCGAAGGCCAGTTCGACCCGGCGTTCGTTTTGCAGCCGAGCCAGCGTGAGCGTCGTCAGGCTGTTGGCCGGGAAACCGGCGCGTTCGCGCACGCGGTTGACGTAGGTCAAGGCTTCGGCGGTCTGACCCAGTTCAAAAGCCGCTTCGGCCGCGTTTAAGAGAATTTCACCCAGTCGAAACCGGACCCACCACATATCGCTCCGAATGCCGCGCGTGCTCGACAGCGGAGCCGGATCGATATACTTGCGCAGGTAAAACCCCGAGTTCGACACTTCCGTCTGCGACCGCTGCGGCCCTGAACTGCCCGTCAAGAGTTTACCGTCCGTATAAAGCGCACCCAACGTATTACCTTCCACCATCTGGTAGCTGTTGCTGGCCGCGTTCCAGACCATGACGCCCGCCTGAATTTGCACTTCTTGCCCTTTGAAGCTGGTGCCGGGATAAATCACCGTGCCGTAGAGCCGGGCGTCTTTGTTGGCGAAGGGGCCGCTGAGGTTATCGTAATAGATGTAATCTTTATCGTCGGCGGTGCGGGTTTTCAACTCACCCGAAGTGCCGTCCAAGTACTCAAAGTCTTCGACCAGATTCAACACCGGCGTAATGTTGGACGACGACAGGTTATCTTCCCGGATGTTGCGGGCGATGTTATCGTAGCTGAACGTGTGCCGCTTATCCTTGGCCGTCAGAAAATCCTTGGCCAGAATGATTTCGGGGTTGTTCAGCTTTTTGGTGATGGCCTCGTAGAAGTTTTCGCCCAAGTTCGGGTTGGCCCGGTAAAGCTGGTACGGCCCGGCAATGACTTCTTTGGCGGCTTCCAATGCCTTCGTATAGTATTCCTGCGCCCGGCTGGCTGGAATGCCCACCTCACCCCCCGGCGTCGTGATGGGCGCACCCATCCGGTTGTTGTACTTGGCGATCGAACCGGCGTAGAGCATGGCCCGGCTTTTCAGGGCCATCGCCGTAAACTTGTTGGCGCGGGTGTTGCTGCCCGTATTGCCGAGGTCGTTCTTGATGGCGTCGAGTTCGCTCGCAATGAAATCGTAGACTTCCGCTTCCTTGTTGCGCGGAAACTGAAGCGACGACGGGTCTCCGCTGAAGTCGTAGATGAGCTGCTTCGTGATGATGGGTACCCCGCCCATCCGCTTGACCATCTCAAAATACATCAAGGCCCGCAGAAAGCGAAACTCGGCCGAAAACTGCGTTTTTTGAGCCGCCGACAGCGCCGTGCTCTTCGTTTCGATGCTTTCTAAGGCAAGATTAATATCCCGAATCAAGCCGTAGTCCCACAGCCGCCAACGGTCAAATCCGTATGAGACGAGGTTGTTTTGGTTATCGTTGTTGCCCGACCACATCGCTTCGTCGTAAGCGGCATAGTCTGCCCAGCCAAAATCCGGTTGCGTATGCGCGGGCAGGCGGTCGTAGTAGTTCGCCAGCAAACTCGTAATCAGTCGGGTATCGTTCCAGACCTGACTTTCCAAGATGATGTTAGGTGGCTGACGCTCCAGAAAGTCTTCTTTGCAAGCCATCAGACCGGCCGTCAGCAGGCCAATCGTCAGCAAAATGGCTTTATACTTATTCATCGTTGTTTACTGCGTTAGAATGTGAGGGCGAAACCGGCGTTGTACAACCGCTGGGGCGGATACACCAGCGCGCCGTTCGACGAGATTTCGGGGTCTACTTCGATGGCTTTCAGGTTATCGAACGAGATCAGGTTCGTGCCGTTGACGTACACTTTCATATTCGATACGCCGAACTTGCCCAGAAACGCTTTCGGCAAGTTATAGCCCACTTCAAAGTTGCGCAGGCGAAGGTAGCGGACGTTAGTCACCCAGAAATCGCTCCGGCGATTGTAGTTCGCATGGCTGGGACTATCTTTCCGAACGGCGGGGTACGTGCCCGGAATCCAGGGGCTGTCGGCGTTGAATGGATCGGCCCGGTGCCAGCGATCTTCAAAAATGTAATTCGGCGAGGTACCGTTGTTCTGGAACGGAATTCGCTGCTCGACCTCGCGCCGGAACGTTTGCAAGCCCGCACCCACGACGTCGACCTGGAGCGTAAAGCCCCGGTAACCCAGTGTACCGTTAACCGCGTAGTTGACGTAGGGCGTCGCACCTTCGGCGTAGCCAATCGGCCGCTCGTCGAGGTTTGTAATGATGCCGTCGCCGTTCACGTCTTTGTAGATAAAATCACCCGGCAACATCGTCCGGTTGCCTTGATTGTCGTTGTCAATGCGGTAATCGTCGATCTCCTGCTGCGACTGGAACCGACCGACGACCTGGTAACCCCAGTTGATGTTAGACCAGCGGTTGACGGTCGAGTTGCGGTATTCATCGAACGAGTTACCGAAGCGGGGTTTGTAAATTTCCAGACTCCGCAGCCGCGCCAGCGTCGCGTTGGCCCCAACCGTGTAGTTGAACTCGCCAACCTTGCCCGAGTAGCTCAGCGCGCCTTCAATGCCCCGGATGGCGTCGGAGTTCAAGTTGGCGTTGGGCAAGGTGTAGCCCACTTCGCTCGGCAGTAGCACGTCGTACTGCGCGGCCGGCAGACCCGTCCGCTTCCGCTCGAATACATCAAACTGCCCCGAAATTTTGCCCCCAAACAGCCCGAAATCCAGACCGACGTTGGTCGATACGTTCGTTACCCACGACAGCGTCGTGATGGGCAACCCGCGCGGCTGAACGCCAATAACGTAGTTGCCATTGAAGATGGCGCTGCGCTGCAAAAAGTTGTAACCGGGCAGGTAGCTGAACGGCGCGACGATGAAGTTATCATTAATCAGGTCGCTACCCGTGCGGCCGTAGGAAGCCCGCAGCTTCAGTTCGCTAACGACATTGCCGATCTTTTCCTTGAAGAACGGTTCTTCGCTTACCCGCCAGCCCAGCGACGCGCCGGGAAAGAAGCCGTAGCGCCGACCCGGTGCGAACAGGAACGAACCGTCGTACCGCCCCAGCACTTCGAACAGGTACCGCTGCTTGTAATTGTAGTTCACCCGGCCGATGTAGCCCGCCCGCGCCGTTACGTTCCACTCGTCGATGAGCAAATCCTGGTTCGCAAACGACATCAAAGGAATGTAGTTGTTCGGCGGCACGGTGTGCACAACCAAGTACTTATTATCGGTATCGTAGCGTTCGTAAGCCGCCACCGCCGACAAACCGTGATCGCCGAACTGCTTGTTGTAGGTTGCCTGCACCTGCATGAAGCGGTCCACAATGTTGCGTTTGCGCCGTTCGCGCCAGGGGTTCTGGTTACCCCCGCCCGGCACCACGTTGTACGTATCCGTCTTGGCGTCGTAGGTATACGCGTCGTAGGTATACTCGAAGCCGTCGAAGTCGAAGTTGGTGAAGTTATACGAGTACGTGCCCTTCACGCTCAGCCCAAAGTCGAAGTCATACTGCGCCGTGAAGTTGGCCTTGGCCGCCCGCCAGAGTTCGTCGATAGTGCCGGTGATTTCCTTACGGTACGTCGCCGGATTGACGTTCACGTTGTGCGTCTGGTTGATGTAGGCGGGGTTGTCGTTGGCGTAGGGCCGCTCGGTGGGCCACATCGAGAAAATGCTCAGGAACGGGTTGAAGTAATCGTCCAAACCCGGTACGCCGGTCTGAAAGCGGTCTTCGATGCGCCCGCTGATCTGCGTACCGATGCGGAGTTTCTTGCTCAGTCCGGCTTCGACGTTCGCCTGGAAGTTACTGCGCTGGAAGCTGTAGTCCTTGATGAGCGCGTCCTGCGTGAGGTGGCTGGCCGACACGTAATACGTCACGTTTTCCGACCCGCCCGACACGCTGCCGTTGATGTACGCCTGCGGTACGTTCGGGCGCATGACCATGTTGTAGTAATCAAAACTCTGGTAGCCTTTCTCCGTCCCGACGCGCCACTTTTCCAGTTCGGCCGGCGTAATTGTGGTGGCGATGCCCCGGTTCTGGTCCGACTCGGCCAACGCCCGCACGTGCTGGTAAGCATTAGCCGGGCGGGGGTAGCGCGTAAAGTTTTGCAGGCCGTAGTAGCCCGACAAACTAATGGCGGGTTTCTGACCGGCCTTACCCCGCTTGGTTGTCACCAGCACCACGCCGTTGGCCGCCCGCAGCCCGTAGATGGCCGCCGAGCCGTCTTTCAAAATCGAAATGTTTTCGATGTCGTTGATGCCCAAGTTGTTGAACTGACCGGCATCGGCCACGATGCCGTCGATGACGTAGAGGGGCGATCCCATGTTCCGAATCTGGATGTTGGTGCCGCCACCCGGCCGGGCGTCAGTTTGGCGGGCCGTGATGCCCGGTACGCGCCCCACGAGCGCGCTCGATGTTGCCACGGCCGGCGTACGAATGATGTCGTCCGCTTTCACGGCCGCCACCGCACCCGTCACCGTTCCGCGGGACTGCGTCCCCTAACCAACCACCCCCACGTCATCGAGTGATTGATCGTCGGCGACTAACTTAACTGTTAGCCGCGTTGCCGTACCGACCGTTACTTCCTGCGACCGGTAGCCCACGAACGAAAACACGAGCACTGTGTTCGGGTCGGGTACGGTGATGGTAAACTGCCCCTGTGCATCGGTCGTGCTGCCCCGCGGCGCCCCTTTAATGACCACGTTAACGCCGGGCAGCCCTTCGCCCTTGTCGTCGGTTACGACGCCCGAAATCGACACGTCGCTGGCTAATCTACCGGTGCGGTCGAACTCAACGCGCGAGGGTGCTCCCGGTGCTAAGGCGAATCCTCCACCGTTGGGCCAGGCAAGTGCGACGCTGATCGTTGAGCAGAACGCAAGTAGAACGAATACGCACCGCGCAGCCCCCTTGATTTGCTTAGTCTGTACTGGTTTTTCCATCGCTTAATTGATTTTGTTTACCTGAAAAGTCACCATATATTTAAAATAGTACGCTAAAAGATTGTCTTTTTGTCTACTTTGCCTGCATTGATTTAATACAACAAACCAAAGCTAAAATGCAGGTTTGTGAAAAACTACAAAATGTTAAAATCGAGTTAGTATTGGCAAAATTGGTCTTGAAAAATGGCACTTCAGTAAAGATAAGTAGACACTTACTAAGTAAACTGACTTTATTCCACCCATTAGTATACCCTAATAAAAACGCCTTTGCTGTGGTTAAATCAACCGCCCAACGGACGATAGCACCGGCTGAAACGAGCGTTGTCTTTTAGGTCAATCATTCGCAGTAGACGGGTTACTAAAAATCAATGCCTCGTTAACCGAGTTGAGAAGCAATAATCTGTTTTATTTGTGTACTGGTGGGATTGGGCTTGTCGTGCTGACCGCTGCCAGGATGTATTGTCTATCAAGTCAATCGAACTTTCCCTTCCTTGAACGTTCCCGTTTTTCTCGCTCGCAAGGTACGCCACGCCCCTAAAGGCTCGTTTTCGGCCACGGTTACCCGCATTGGCGTGGCCAGCATCGCCCTCGGCTTAGCCATTCTGATTGTGGCCTTTGCCGTGCTGTTCGGCTTTAAGAATACCATTCAGCAAAAGATTTTTTTGTTCGGGGCGCACGTGCAGGTAACGAAGTTCACCAATAATTACTCCTACGAAGAATCGGCCATGCCGCTCAGCACGCCCCTGTACCAGAACCGCGACCGGCTGCCGGGCGTGGCGCACGTGCAGGCCGTTGCCCTGAAAGCGGGCATTCTAAAAACCGAGCAAGAACTGTCGGGCGTGATTCTAAAGGGCGTAGGTCAGGATTACAACTGGCCCTTGCTGCGCCAATCGCTGGTGGCGGGTACAGTGCCGACCGTGGACGCGGATACGAGCAGGTCCGCGCCCGGTTCAACAGAAGTACTGATTAGTCAATACATGGCCAATCAACTACGGGTGAGCGTCGGCGATAGCGTACCGTTGTACTTTCTGGGCAATCCGCCCCGCGCCCGCAAGATGGCCGTGGTGGGCATCTACGACACGGGGCTGGAGGAAGTCGATAAAACCATCGCCATCGGCGACATCCGGCTCATTCAACGCCTGAACCGCTGGGGGCCGGACTCGGTGGGCAGCTACGAAATCTTCGTTGACGATTTTGCCCAATTAAAACCGACAATGGCGACGCTGTTCGATCAGTTGCTGCCCGATCAACGGATGGTGCCGGTTACGGATCAGTACCGCCCGCTGTTCGACTGGATGGTCCTGCTCGACCGTAACATGGTGATTCTTCTGACCCTGATTACGTTCGTGGCCAGCTTCAACATGGTGTCGGTCTTGCTGGTGCTGATGATGGAGCGGACGCCGATGATCGGCCTGCTGAAAGCCCTCGGCAGCCCCGATCCGCT
>CAXUEB010000029.1:799-1459 GCA_964249775.1 uncultured Spirosoma sp. | reverse complement strand
CGGCGGGTGTTTCTGCACGTGGGCCTGAACATCGGCAGTTGGGGCCTCATTATTGGCAACGGCGGGGGGCTGGGGCTGTGCTTCGTGCAGGACCGCTTCAAACCCATCCCGCTCGACCCCAAAAACTACTTTATGAACTACGTGCCCATCGTCTGGGACTGGCCGACGATTCTGGCCCTGAACGGCGCGGCTGTTCTCTTAATCGCCATCGTGCTGTGGCTGCCGACGTTTATCATCAGCCGGATTCAGCCGGTAAAAGCGCTGGCGTTCAAGAAATAGAGGGATAAAAGGATGTAGGGTGTAGAAGGGTGTAAGGGCTTGACCAGCTATACTTACACCCTTCTACACCCTACATCCTTTTGCCCCTCTTACGCTTTCCTTAATTAATCGCCTTCACCGAGTACCCCTTCTTTCGCAACAAACTGACAACGCCTTTGTCGTTGCCGAGGTGACCGGCTCCGAAGGCGAAAAACGTCGGCTTTTCTTTGGCGGCTTTTTCGATTACCGGAATCCAGTTCGCGTTGCGCTCGTTAAGCAGTTTATCTTCCGCCTGCGCGAAGTCGCCCCCGCCGAACTGACTGGTTTTCATCATGTTCATCATTTTGGTGATGTCCTGCGCTTTGTAAGCCGAAAGCAGCGCGTTAAATTCTTTTTTGGCTT
>CAXUEB010000029.1:0-789 GCA_964249775.1 uncultured Spirosoma sp. | reverse complement strand
GTCCGGTTTTTTGGCCATGTCGACCAAGCCTTTCAATTGCTCGTCCATTGGAATTTTGTCCAGCGCGCTCAGTTGGGCATCAATGGATTCCAAGCCCAGCACTTCTTTCTTGTCTTTGGCGGCCATTTGCGCGAAGGTCAGGTCGTAGGAAGCGGGCTGGCAAGGCAGCACCGTCATGTACATCAACGACATCAGGCCGATGGGTTTGAGCATCCCAACCTGCGCCAGACCCATCTTCATTTTCTCTTTCAGGTAATTGTCTAAAAGCGTGTAATCCTCTGGTTTAAGCAAATCCTTGACGTTCTTACCGTCCGGCATCACCATCGCTTTTTGCATACTCCCCATCAGGGCCGGGTCGTCCATGTCGAGTTCGAGGTACACCTGTTGGGCGTCACTAATCGCCTTCTTGGTGGCGTCGGTGATGTTGAGATCGGTGGGGCAAACGAGGTGAAACGTACCGTAGAGGTACGACGGCTTCGACAAACCGGGGCCGGTTACTTCGTAGAGCAAGGCGTTGTCCTGGGCGTTGGCCGCGCCAAACAGCGACCCCGTAAGCAGTAATCCGGCTAAAATTGTTTTTTTCATGAATGAAACTTCCGTTTAGGCGATTAATTAAGTCAAAGCTACGTCTTGCCCGGAGACTATTGCAATAAAATGGGAGCAACGGCTAATTTACTGGGCCAAATCACACCCCCTGTGTTGGAATGAAACGCCATTGCGGAGGATTCGTACCTTTGCATGATTTTACGATTGAACAGCAACAAACCGAGAATCCGTCCAATTCTATGA
>CAXUEB010000028.1:24506-26471 GCA_964249775.1 uncultured Spirosoma sp. | reverse complement strand
GCGCAGAGTGGCGTGGCCGAAATGATCGACGGCACCGACGGATCGGGTAAGTATTTGGCCCTGCACCGCACGGCTCCGATTGGTACGCTGGTGCTGGTACGAAACGAGTTTAACAATCAGTTGGTCTGGGTTAAAGTCATCGGTCGGCTACCCGACACGGGCGTCAACGACAAAATTTTGATAAAGCTATCGCAGCAGGCGTTTGCGAAACTTTCGCCCGATGACCGGCGTTTTCGGGCTGAAGTGAGCTACATCGTTAAGTAATTAGGGAATGCAAACCGAAACCAAAGAAGAGCGGATTGCCCGGCGTCATCGGGAACGCGACGCGCAAATGAAAGCCTCGCCGGGCTACAAAGTCTTTGCGGCTATGTTTATCTTAGCGTATCCGTTCATCGCCGTCTTCACCTTTGTCGTGTCGAGTGTGCTGGCCGTCGTGTCGGGCATTTCCCGCGCGGCAGCCTGGGTCGTTAGTGGCGGCCGCTCGTATTAATCCACCTCCGTCGTATCCGGTTTGTCGTCGTTGGATTGCGGCAACCGTTTAGCCGGTGATGTACCACGTATGCTTTCTTCCGATCTTGTTGACTTACTAAACGCAAAGGCCGATCAATACAATCGGCCTTCGTTCATTGAGCGTGATCCCATCAGCATTCCGCACCAGTTTAATCGTCGGCAGGACATCGAAATCATGGGCTTCTGGGCGGCCGTACTGGCGTGGGGACAGCGGCCGGTTATCCTCAAAAAATCGGCTGAATTGGTCGATCTGATGGACGGCGCGCCTTATGACTTTGTAAAAAACCACGAAGAGAGCGACCTGAAACGGTTTCTGGCCTTTAAGCACCGCACCTTCAACGCCACCGACGCGCTGTATTTTCTGCATTTCTTCCACCAATACTACAGTCAGCACGATACCCTGGAAGACGCGTTTAGGCCCGACGAAACGGTCGGTCCAGCCATTCGTGGCCCGGCCGGAGCGGCAACCGTCGAACCGGCCCTGATTGCGTTCCACGACCGGTTTTGCTGCGACCCGTTTTTTCCCGAGCGGACGCGCAAGCACATTGCCACGCCCGCCCGCAATTCCTCGTGCAAGCGGCTGCTGATGTTTCTGCGGTGGATGGTCCGCCGGGACAAGCAAGGCGTTGATTTTGGGCTTTGGACCCGCCTGCGCCCCGATCAGTTAATCATGCCCATCGACGTACACGTTAACCGAGTGTCGCGCGCGCTGGGTTTGCTGACCCGGCCCCAAACGGACTGGAAAGCCGCCCTCGAACTCACCGAAACGCTCCGTCGTCTCGATTCCACTGATCCGGTGCGCTACGATTTTGCCCTTTTCGGCTTAGGCGTCGAAGGCGAGATGTGAGCCGGGGCGTAACGTCATGGGGTTGCGTTGCGCGGACGTAGGCTAAACATCCGGTGGTCGGATGTAGCAGGTATGGAAAATGTAGGCGTATTTTAGCGAAAATTCTCAATCACACTCCGCAGCATGTACACGATCACGACCGAACCGTTTGGCCCGCTACCAACCGGCTCCGAGCCACTGACCGAATACGTTCTCGAAGATACCCAGACGGGCGAGTTCATGACCGTTATTCCGGCGTTTGGCGCAATCATCCGGCGGTTGGTGCTGCGCCGGGGCGACAATCAGTACGCTTTGCTGCGGGCACCCGATTCCCCTTCGGCGCTGCTCGCCGACGAGAGTTACGCGAGTGCCCTGCTGTTTCCGTTTCCCAGCCGCATCCGGCACGGCGTGTACGCGTTTGATGGGGAAGAGTACGCTTTGGCGATAAACGAAATGAGTCGCGACAACGCCCTGCACGGCTTTGTGCACGGCCGCGAATTTACGGTGGTGAGTCAGGAAGCGACGCCCCAGTATGCCCGGCTGATTTTAAGCTACGACTACGCCGGCGACACGGTTGGTTACCCGTTCTCGTTTAACTTGATTGTAACGTATGAACTGCGACAATCCGA
>CAXUEB010000028.1:23711-24496 GCA_964249775.1 uncultured Spirosoma sp. | reverse complement strand
CTACGCATCCATTACTCGGCCCTAAACACCGGCCAAACCCCTTGCCCGGTAGCATTTGGGTGGCACCCCTACTTCAGCCTCACCGACGAGTTGATTGATGACATGACCTTATCGTTTCCGGCCCGGACGCCCATCGCGCTTGATGACAACCTGATTCCGAACGGCCGTCACTCGCGCCGACCCGCCGAAACTTTGCCGCTGCGCGACGTACAGATGGACACGCCCTTTGCGCTTGACATGCCCACCACCACGAATGCCAATGGTCTTTCTTCCGTCGAAACCGTTTTGACTTCGCGCAAATCGGGCGCTCGGCTCATTGTAGGGCAGGAAACCGGACCGGGTAAGCTCAATTACTTAGTCTGTTACACGCCAACCCGGCGCGACAGCATCGCCATTGAACCCCAAACCGCCAACGTCGACGCCTTCAACACGGGCGAAGGACTAACCCGGCTCGATCCCAGCGACGCCTTGTCGGGCACAATCTGGGTACGATTAGAGTAAATCACCCAACGCACAAAAAGGCTGACTATTAACAAGTTAATTATCTGAATACGACACACTTGCCACCTTTACACCCTTTCTCGGTTGGGCTGCAAACACTTCTCCGGGGGCGAGCATCCTGTCAGCGGTAACCTGCCCACGCGGAGCGGACAACAACGCACGGTCCGCTTTTTTTATGTCAAAGGGCGAAGTTAACAAACGCACTTCCATTTTTTGTGCCGAGCCTTGTCAAACCCCGACTGTCGAAACGTGCGCCCTGTCGCACGGACGCGGCTTGGCAAACC
>CAXUEB010000028.1:18278-23690 GCA_964249775.1 uncultured Spirosoma sp. | reverse complement strand
GTCGCAAGAAAGCTGCCCCAACCTGTCAAATCCCGAACTGCGGGACGGTTGGCTTGTCAACGGGAGTCGCCTAACGAGGCTGCTTTGCTAACTCCCAAGTGCGGTTTGTCAGCCGAAAGTTGGCCTTTAAGACAATAAGCTAACTGACCGCTCTAAGTTATCTTGAACGAATGGAAGTTATATCAATAGAAGGACCGAAACCGATACATGGACCTTGTGTAGTTTTTTTGTATCGAATCCACACTGAAGCCGGAAAGCTAAGTTTCTCGTAATATTGATATGGGGAATTAGGAGGCAAACTATTTATTTTTAAGGTGCCAGAGTCAGTCTCAATAGTATATCCACCCATACAAGCAGCCGCAGCAATGCCAAAACTCGTTATTGTCGCTTTAACTTCTTGCGGCTCTGCTTGATCTTTAGCACAGCCTATCATTACTATAATCAGAAAAATACAAAGTGCTTTCATGGACGAAATGGTTTCAACTGTTAGACCCGTTTACACTGTACTTGGTTGTAATTGTACTGTTAAACTGCAAATTGTGCGTTCCACCCAACGACCGCGAGGGCTGACGGTGAGCGAGCTAATTCACTGAACATAAACCGCCCCCTCCTTTACACCCTCGTTTGGTTGGGCTGCTCGCTTTCCTTCGGGACGAGCGTCCTGTCACCCGACAGCGACCCCGCGCGGAGCGCACAAAACGCACTATCCGATAAGACCGAGCGCGAAGCCCCACCTGCCAGGCTGTCAAAGTTACACACTACTCAACTTTACTGTGTCGACCGAAACCGCCGAGTGTCAGAGCCAATCAACTATTTATCGCATCCGCGCTCTGACTAGGAAAAGTCAATCGCTAGATGCTCAATTTTATGAAAGAAAAATGAATCGATGAATTTCCACTCTCCACCTTTCTGTCCGAAAGAGAGGGTCTCACCTGTTTCATCTTGATAAATTAACCTTAACTTGATTTCTTTTTCGAAGTCAGTGCCCTCAAACTCAAATTTAACCTTTATGAGCACTTCAGTAATTGCTGGAGCACAATCGTCTATGGAAATAATTCGATATTCTTTTAAATTTTTCTTGTCAAAAATTCTCCTTACTCTACCCGCTTCTTCTTTAAAGCTGAATTCCTTTTTAAAAAAGTGCATCTGCTTTACGATATTTCCATAATTTCTATTTTTCCAATTTGTTATGAATTTTATAGCGTCCCTCTCCGGAGTGTATTCTTCGTAATCTTCTATGTTTCCACTCGTAGGTATGCCTTGGTCTAAAATTATATCCCTTTTTTGCCAAGCATCAAGAAAGCTACGAGCTTCCTTCATTTTTGCCTGATGATTATTAAAATCTACAAGTGTATTCTGTAATTCTTGAATCGACTCCTTGAATGAAAGCGTTTTGGCTTCTTTAGGATGATTCTTTTTGTTCTTAATCAAGGCTTTAGCCCAATCATTTATTGCGATTAGCGTCAACCAACACTTACCTGCTACATACTTGTTTGCATATGCAATGTCTCTGCCATGTAAGATTCCGTTCCTATAAGGAAGCCTTATTTCATCTGTATTTGTCTTGTTTCTTCCAACATTTAGCATGTCTCTCAATTTTGATAGTCCAGAACTATGAGCAGCTATCGAATCCCAGGCTGTTAGGTCAGTCGTTTCGGTGAAGAAGCCTTTGTTTTTGTCTATGTCATTAACCCCGCCATCAATTATCATTAAAACCAAAGGGATAGCAGAATGGAAACGTCTCGCAATTGTATCGTCGCAAGCTGCTTCAATTAAATGATACCGTTTAAGAAATTCTGGCGTTCCTTTAAGTTGTATAGTTAACCATTTAAAATCTTCAGACGTATAATAATCAGCGAGTATCTCCTCCGCTTGTTCAATATTATTATCTTTTGCTAAATCAATGCATCTAGTCATTAATTCATGATTCATTGATTCATGAGCAATCCATCCTAATTCACAAAAATATTGGTTGAATACGTCGGGCCCTTTTGAAAGTAAATGAAATTGCTTCTCCATATCTTCAAACCCATCAAATGAATTAGATATGTCTTTAGCCGTACTGCTAAAAAGTGATAAGAATGAGGCAAACTGTTTTATAGCCTTTGCTCCTTTAAGATTATTGCTGAACTCCTGAAAAGAAGGGTTATTTTCGATCTTGTCGTTCATTATACTGGGTTTATTTTGATTTGTTGTCAGGCAATATTATAAAATTACAAATGAGACCGAGCGCGAAGCCGAATTGCACATCCAATCCGCTTTTTATCAATTGTCTTTACTAATGGGCTGTCCTGTCATCTAACTGGTGGCTGTCCGGCTGAGGAGTGCGACCTGTCAGCGGAGACCTCCCCCGCCTGTCAGGCTGACCTATCGGGACGTTTCTCGTGTCGACCAATACCCAGCAGACAATGTAAAAGCGTGCCTGTCAACCAAGTGTGCCCTGTCGCACGGAAGCTGGAAATGGAAGCACTGGCTGTTGTGTCCATCCAACATATTATTGTACATAAAATCACTATACTAAAAACGACTGATTGTCAACGAGAAATAGTTTAGTGATCTTGATTTTGGCGGCACCTTTGGTGCTTAATGCATACGTTCCAGCGCGTCACGTATTGCAATAGTAGGGGACATGAATCTGTTTTACAAGCGAAATGATTAAACGGTATATGCACCTCCCAGTCGAGCGAATCTGGGACATTGACGGATTCCCCAATTACTTTTTTGGTGCCGATAAACACCTTTATCGCTACGATTCATGCGGAAACCTTCGGCAAAATAAACGCGTAATGCTCCGCTACACCGTTAGCTATGTACTGAAAAGTCGCTTCTATAGCCTGTGTAGCGCATGGTCGTCAGGATGCTTTCGTGGCCCAATAGCTGCTGGATGTGCCGGATGTCGGTGCCAGATTCAAGCAGGTGGGTAGCGAAACTATGACGTAGTGTGTGAATACCTCCGCGCTTGCGAATACCGGCAGCGTGGGTAGCCTGACTATAGACCAACTGAATCGTACGGTTCTGTAGCGGCTCCCGACTTCCGATTTCTTCAAACAGGTAGAATTCAGGTTTGTATTCAGTCAGGTACGTCTCGATGGTTATCTCCAATTTTTCCGAAAGCATTACGTAGCGGTCTTTCTTGCCTTTCCCACCCCGAACCATAACGAGCCGCCGGGTGCGATCGAGATCGGTCAGGCGCAGGTGAGCAACTTCGCTGACGCGCAGACCGGTGGCATAAACGAGTTTGAAAAGGTGTGCGGCACTTCGGGCTGGTCGTGGCCCGGAAGATTGCCACCTGTCCGACAAGATCGTTGCCGATGGAATCTTGCGAAACATGAACCGCCATCAACCCGGAGTCTCGTTCATCAATCCGAATGGTAATCATGCACGGTCGGGGCAGTACAGCGCAAAAAAACGCTCTTTTACTCAAACCGTAAGTGCTTGACTGAATCGCCCGACATTTCTAACTCGATCAGGGCGTCGATGCCGATGTCTAAGTGCTTGTTGACGAACTGACCCGTAACGCGCTTGTCGCTTTCTTCGGTCTTGACGCCTTCGGGCACGAGCGGGTTGTCGGAGACTAACAGCAAAGCCCCGTGCGGAATGTGGTTCACGAACCCAACGGTGAAAATTGTGGCCGTTTCCATGTCGATGGCAATCGCGCGAGTTTCGCGCAGGTACTCTTTAAACGGCTCGTCGTGCTCCCAGATGCGCCGGTTGGTGGTGTAGACAGTGCCCGTCCAGTAGTCTGATTCGTGCCGTTTAATCGTCGACGAGACGGCCCGCTGCAACCGGAACGACGGCAAGGCCGGAATTTCAGGCCGCATGTAATCGTTGCTCGTACCATCACCCCGGATGGCCGCGATGGGCAGAATCAAATCGCCAAGCTGTGTTTTTTTTAACCCTCCGCACTTGCCCAGAAACAGCACGGCTTTGGGTTTAACGGCCGACAGCAAATCCATCACCGTCGCGGCCATGGGGCTGCCCATGCCAAAGTTAATGATGGTGATGTTGTTGGCGGTGGCCGTTTGCATGGCCCGGCCCATCCCGAAGATTTCTACCTCAAACTTCTGGGCGAATAACTCGACGTAATTGATAAAGTTGGTCAGCAAAATGTATTCGCCGAACTGTTCGATGGGCGTGCCCGTATAGCGCGGCAACCAGTTCTGGACAATTTCTTCTTTGGTTTTCATCTCTAAAGAGTGAATCGGAACGCCGAAGCAGCAGAATGAGTGAACGAGCGTCCAAGCAGAAAGATGAATCTTTTACAATCGCTCTTTCACTCATTCACTCGTTCGCTCTTTATCTTCGCGGTATGGTCACACTCAACCTGCCCGCGTTCGACTGCAAAACTACGCAAGTCGACGGGAAACCGTACATCTTTGACCTAATCCGGCGGAAGTACGTCCGGCTCTCGCCCGAAGAATGGGTTCGTCAGCACATCGTGAATCTGCTGCTAACGCACTACGCGTACCCCAAAGCCTTGATTCGTTCGGAAGGCGGTTTGACGCTCAATCAAACCCAAAAACGCACGGATGTCGTGGTTTTCGACCGGGCCGGACAGCCGTACCTGGTGGTGGAGTGCAAAGCCCCGCACGTGGAGTTGACGCAGGCTGTTTTCGACCAAGTCTGTCGCTACAATCACGTGCACCGTGCCCCGTATTTCGTGGTCTCCAACGGGCTGATGCATTACTGCTGCTGCGTGAATCACGACACCGCTGAAGTTCAGTTTTTGGACGATTTTCCCCAGTTTGTGTAACCTTCAGCCGCCCGCACTTACGGTTTAGATACAAAAATTCCCGACGCCGTTGGACGCCGGGAATTTTCGTGGCTTGCGCGTCTGCGCTTACTTGTTGGCAACCAGCTTCATCTCGACCGTGAAATCATCGTAGATGGCTTTGTCGCCGATGTTTTCAAAAAACGACTTCGAGCCGTAGCGGATGTCATACTTAGTGCGGTCGAGGGTCGCCTTGCCGTCGGCCATAACCGTGTTACCGCTCATCTTTACCGTTGCCGGGAACGTAACCGCGTTGGTAATTCCTTTAATGGTCATGTTGCCGCTGATGTCGTACGCATCACCCCCCTTCGGCGTCACCTTCGTGATTTTATACGTGGCGGTTGGGTACTTTGCCACGTTGAAGAAATCTTCCGACTTCATGTGGCCGATAAACTTAGCGTTGTAGCCGGGATCGGTCAGGTCAGTGCACGTGATGCTGGTCATGTCGAAGCTGAACGTACCCCCCGTCAGCTTGTTGCCGTCTACGACGAGCTGACCGTTTTCGAGCTTGATGTTGCCCGAGTGTTCGCCGGTTACTTTCTTACCGTTCCAGCTCAAGATACTTTTGCCGACGTTTACGTTGTACGTAGCGGCTTTTTTACCGGGCCTCGCCACGCCGGG
Organism: uncultured Spirosoma sp.; assembly: GCA_964249775.1. GTDB lineage: Bacteria > Bacteroidota > Bacteroidia > Cytophagales > Spirosomataceae > Spirosoma. Next base: position 18,298 of record CAXUEB010000028.1, on the reverse strand, counting down.
CGCATCTACGGGACCCACGA
>CAXUEB010000028.1:17222-18268 GCA_964249775.1 uncultured Spirosoma sp. | reverse complement strand
GCGGCTAAGCCGGCCAAAAACTGACGTGTTTTCATTTTTCTTGGTTATTTAGTGGTGATACTCGTATTGGTTTGCTTGTTAATTGCGGAGTTGATCGAGCAGTTGGCTGAGTTGGGTAGCTTCGGCTTCGGTCAGTTTGGTTTGTAGTTCGGCGTCCCAGGCGGCCTGTCGTTCGTCTAATTGGCCCAGTAGCGCCAGTCCTTTGTCGGTGATCACCACGTCAACGGCCCGCCGGTCGCTGGGGCATTCGGTACGCTGCGCCAGCTTCTTAAACACTAACTTATCGACCAACCGCGAGGCATTCGACATCTTATCGAGCATCCGCTCGGTGATGTCGCTTACTTTCACCGGGTTCGGATACTGCCCCCGCAGAATGCGCAACACGTTGTACTGCTGTAACGTCAGACCAAACGGTTTTAACAACCGCGTCTGGTTGTCGCCAACCCAGTTGCTGGTGTAAATTAGATTGACCAGCACCCGGTGGTAAGGCGTCTTGAACGGGGTAGTTTGCTTAATGTCAGCTTCAATAGACATGCCACAAAGATAATGTAGCTACATTTAATACACAAACATTTAATGAAGATAGTTTCTACCGGTACGGAATTAGTTGGGGAGCCGACAAATCGAAGTCGCGGAAGCGCAGCACCGGAACGCCCTCAAACGCTTGCCGGAACGGGCTTCGGTTGTTGGGAATGTTGGGGTAGTACGCGAGTCGAATCTGAAAGCTATTGAACGTTAGGTTTTCGTTGCGGAGCCGCAGCCCCAATCCGTAGCCCTGATACAGGGGACCGCGCAGCAGCGGCCGGTCGGGAAAGCTTACGAACCCTAAGTTAGCGAACGAAATAATGGCGACCCGGAAGCCCACCAAGCTCAGCCGCGAAAACAAGATATTTTCGTAGTTGATCAGCCAGCGGCTGGTGCCGCGCAGGGCGTCGTTGTTAATGCCGATGCCGTCGGTGTTGAGGCCGCTGCCGGTGCTGCCGAGGCTGATGTACTCGTTTTGAAAACGACCAATGCCGGTCGTAAAGCGGGGGTTAAAGAAATGG